>NZ_UGGU01000003.1:642491-963737 GCF_900450765.1 Fusobacterium necrogenes
AATTCATCTAATTCTACATATTTAAGAGGAATAGCAGCTATGGGAATGGGTAAGTATGAGGAGGCTAACTCTTATTTTTTAAGTGTGGAAAAAGATGAAACTATTGAAAATATAATGTTAGAAAAAATAAAGTTTAATAAATTGAGAAATTTCTTTTTGTGGCAAAAGTATGATGAGGCTGTAAAGGCAGGAGAAGAGTATTTGATACAATATCCGAGTGGAGAAAATAGAGCAGAAGTATTAGATAAAACAGCAATTAGTTATTTTAGGATAGATAATTTTGAGAAAAGTAAAATGTATTATACTGAGCTTCAAAAACTTCCCGATTATACTGAATATGCAAGTTTTCAGTTAGCAGATTTGTGTTATACAGAAGGGAAGTATGAAGAGGCATTATTAAGATATAGGGATATATTCTCTAAATACCCAAAAAGTAAATATGGAGAGAATGCTTACTATTGGTATCTTAACTCGCTTATTAGCTTAAAAAAATATGATGAATTTGAAATAGGAAAGGAAGAGTTTTTAAAAAGATATCCAAATTCTGAAATGAAAGAAAATGTCTATTTACTAGCTGGTCAATTATATGAAAGAAAAGGGGATAAAGAAAATTCGCTTACAACTTATGAAAAGCTTTATAAAACTTCGAAGGATGAAGCAGTTAAAGAGGAAACAATTAGAAAAATATTAGATATTCAAATAGCTACTAATAAATTGGAAAAAGTTGTTGAATATATTTCAGAAATAAAAAATCCAGAAATAAAGAGTTATTATAACTCGCAACTTTATGAAAAGCAAGGGAAAAAACAGGAAGCTTTGAAAGAGTATGAGATTCTTTTTGCTGGTACTAAATATAAAGATTTTGCTGGAGTTAATTTAGGAAACTATTATTTTAATAGCAAAGATTATAAAAAATCTAGAGAATATTATTTTAGTGTACAAAATTTAGAGAGTACTCCATATAAAGATTATGTTCTTTATCAAATTTCTAATATAGATGAGTTAGAAGGAAAAAATGAAGATGCATTGAGAGGTTATACTAGAGGATATGTACTTTATAAAGGTGAATATAGTAATCTTTCTAAACTAAAAGCAGCACAACTTAATGAAAAATTAGAAAAAAATAAAGATGCTTATAATCTTTATAAAGAGCTTTATTCAATACCAAAATTTGAATATAGAAACTTTGTGTTGGAAAAAATGATCTTTTATACACTAAAAAATGGTAATAAGATAGAAGCAAAAAAATATTATGAAGAGCTTAAAGCATTGGATAAAAAATCATCAGAAAAGTATAATCAATTTTTTAATGAGGAGGAATAAAGTATGAAAAAATTATTTACTATGCTATTTTTATTGTCAGCTATATGTGTATTAGGAGCTGGTGAAGATGTAACAGCTCTTGATAAAGAGATACAGGGAATAAATAAAGAACAGTTAGAAATTAGGGAGATACCAACAGAAGAAGTTATATTAAAAGAACAAAATATAAATTCAGGAGCTATTGAAGTAACTAATGATAACTATCAAAATCAAACTCAAAAAATTAAAGTTGTACAAGAAAAATCAGCTTTAGAAGATGAATTATCTCAAGGAGTAGAGGAAAAATCTATCTGGAAATATATATTAGGTGGGATAGGAGTAATAGCATTAATAATAGCTTTATAAAATAAAATTATGAAAAATTAGGAGGACAAATGTACTATTTAACAAATGGTGGAATACTTATGTATGTGATACTTGTCATGTCTATAATAGGTTTGGGAGCCGTAATTGAGAGATTTATTTTTTTTAAAAAAACAGAAGTTGAAGCTAGAAAATCTTTAGGAAAAGAATTAAAAAAAGTCATAGAAAGTGGAGAGGTAATAGAAGTATTAAAAAAATTAAAGGTGGAAAGATCAGCAGTATCAAGAGTATTATTTGCTATACTTGTTGACTATTACCAAAATCCTAACTCAACTGTAGAAAAATTGGAAGAGAAAGGAAAAGAAAGAGCATTATTGGAGATAACACAACTTGAAAAGAATATGTGGTTAATTTCCTTAGTAGCTCATTTGACTCCATTTATTGGACTTTTAGGAACAGTTACAGGAATGATAAAAGCTTTTCAAGCTGTAGCTATTTATGGAACAGGAGATGCTTCTGTTTTAGCAAAAGGTATTTCAGAGGCCTTATTTACAACAGCTGGAGGACTATTTGTTGCTATTCCAGCTCTGATATTTTATAATTATTTTAATAAAAAAATTGATATGATTATATCGGATATAGAATTTTCATCAACAGAACTTATCAATATATTTAGAAAGTAGGAGAAAATTATGAAATTAGATAGAAGAAAAAAAAGAGGAGAGGGATTACTAGAGCTTACTCCACTAGTAGACGTAGTATTTCTTTTATTGATCTTTTTTTTAGTTGCTACTACTTTTGAAGATATAAAAGGTGGTATCAAAATAGAGTTACCTCAATCTGCTATAAGAGAGATATCTGAGGTAAAAGAGATACAAATATTAGTGGATAAAGATAAAAAAATGTTACTTAATTATAAAGTAGCAGGGAAAAATGAGCAAGTAGTTGTGGATAAGGGAAATCTTAAAGACGAATTAGAGAAGAGATTAAAAGAGAGTCCAGAGAAAAATGTAATCATAAGTGCAGATAAAAAACTGGACTATGGTTATATTGTTGAAATAATGAGTATATCTAAAGAGGCTGGAGCTACTTCGTTAGATATAGATACAGCTAGCAAGAACTAGGAGGAGCCTATGAAAAAAGATGATGGGATAAGTTTACTGCTTTCAATAGTAATAAATGTAATTATTCTTTTTTTAATACCAGCTCTTTCAACTAATGTAGTTGAAAATAAAAAAATAAAAGTAGGATTAGTAGCCTATGAAAATAAAAATAGAACTAAATTAGATGGAGAGAAAAATAATAATACTTTTCAGAAAAAAACAACTCAAGAAATAGTGAAGAAAAAACTAATTAAACAAGAGAAACCAAAGGAAGAGAAAAAAGAAGAGAAACCTGTTGAAAATAAAAATTTAATTGAGAAAAAACTAACTGGGAAAAAAATAAAAAATGAGATAGATATGGAAGCTTTAAACAATATAAATAGTAATCTATCTATACCACAAGCAGAAATTTTAACAACTCCATATTTTAAAAATGAATACAGACAGATACAAAATTTAGAAGTACCTAAAAAAGAGATAAAAACAGGAATGCTTTCTGATGTAGAGATTAATGAAAATATATCTTTAACTAAAGAAATTATATTAGGGGAAAATGAGGTTTTGGATCTAAAGGATGAAGAAAGAATAACTTTTAATTCTGAGATAGGAAATGATTCTTCGTTTGATAGAATTTTAAAAATTTCTGGAGATGTGGAAGGCTTACCGAGTGGTTATAAATTAGGAACAGAAGATGGAGATATAGTAGCTAAATGGGATAATACAAATAAAGAGCCAATATATCCTGAAACAGCTCAATTAAAAGGGTTACATGGAAGTGTAAAAATAAGAATGAATGTAGATGAAAATGGAAATATAAAAGAAGTTAGATTAGAGCGTGGAAGTGGTGTCCCTGAGATAAATAATGCGATAGAAGAGGTAGCTAGAACTTGGAAAATTTATTTAAGCAAGAATGGATTGAGTGTAAGGGGAAGTGTAATATTGGAATATAATTTTACATTGAAGGGAAAAGTAAATTGATTAAAGAGGTGAAAAAATTGGTTCTTTTGGGATTTAGACTAGAAAAAAGTTTGAAAGAGGAGTTAGAAAATAACTATGAAAATGAGTTGACTTTTGCTGATAATATAACTGATTTTATTGATTGCTTAAAAAATAAAAAATATGAGGCTATAATAATCGAAGAGAAAAATCTTCAAGAGGAAGCTCTAATTAATCTTATAAAAAAGGTAGGAGAATACCAAAAAAAAGGAGTTATAATTGTTTTAGGAGAAACTTCTAATTTGAAAGTTGTGGCAGGAAGTGTAAAAGCTGGAGCTTATGACTATATTTTAAAACCAGTAGAAATGTCTAATATAATTAAAATTATTGAAAAATCTGTAAAAGATTATAAGCTTTTAGCTGAAAGAATAGATAAACATAAAAGTTCAGGAGATAAATTAATTGGTCAAACTAAAGAGATAGTTGAGTTATATAAAATGATAGGGAAGGTTGCAACGAGTAGAGTTCCTGTTTTAGTCGTTGGAGAGAAAGGAACAGGAAAAACAAGTGTTGCTAAAGCTATACATCAATTTAGTGATTGGTCAAATAAGCCTCTTTTGAGCATTAATTGTACTTCTTTTCAAAATGAATTATTAGAAAGAAAAATGTTTGGTTATGAAAAAGGAGCTTTTAAAGGAGCTGTTTTTCCACAGATAGGAGAACTAGAAAAAGCTAATGGGGGAACATTGCATTTAGGAAATATTGAATCTTTAAGTTTAGATTTACAATCAAAAGTATTGTATTTCTTAGAAGAGGGAGAGTTTTTCAGAATGGGAGGAGCAGAACCTATAAAGATAGATGTAAGAGTTGTTGCTACTACTTGTGAAAATTTAGAGGAGCTTATTAACCAAGGAAAATTTATAGATGAATTATATAGGAAATTAAGGGTTTTAGAGGTTAATATTCCACCTCTTAGAGATAGAAAGGATGATATCCCACTCATAGTAGATCACTATCTTTTAGAGTGCAATACCGAACTTCATAAAAATGTTAAAGGTATAAGTAAACCAGCATTAAAAAAAATGCTAAGATATGACTGGCCAGGAAATGTAAATGAACTAAAAAATGCTATAAAATCAGCTGTAGCTTTGTGTAGAGGAACCTCTATTCTAATAGAAGATCTACCTAATAATGTCTTAGGAACAAAAATAACTAAGAAAAAAGGTGAAGGACAAAGCTATGATTTAAAGGAATGGATAAAAGCTGAAATAGCTGAGTATAAAAATAATAATCAAGGAGATTATTATGGAAATATAATTTCTAAAGTGGAAAAAGAGTTAATTCGTCAAGTTCTTGAAGTGACTAATGGTAAAAAAGTAGAAACTGCAGAAATATTAGGAATAACTAGAAATACTTTAAGAACTAAAATGAGTAATTATAATTTGGAGTAAAATATGTATATAACATTGTATAGGAAATATAGACCTAAAGATTTTAAAGATGTGGTTGGACAAGAAGAGATAGTAAAAACTTTAAAAAATTCTTTGAGAAATGGAAGGACTTCTCATGCTTATCTTTTTACAGGACCTAGAGGAGTTGGAAAGACTACTTTGGCTAGATTAATGGTCAAAGGAGTGAATTGCTTAGAAAATGGGATTACTGATGAACCTTGTAATAAATGCGAAAATTGTATGGCTATAAATAATGGAACATTTTTAGACATGATGGAAATAGATGCTGCATCAAATAGAGGAATAGATGAAATTAGGCAATTAAAAGAAAAAATAAATTACCAACCTACAAAAGGAAGAAAAAAAATATATATAATAGATGAAGTTCATATGCTTACAAAAGAAGCTTTTAATGCTCTTTTAAAAACATTAGAAGAACCACCTGAACATGTTATTTTTATATTAGCAACCACAGAAGCAGATAAAATATTGCCTACTATCATTTCAAGATGTCAAAGATATGATTTTAAAGCTTTATCTCTAAATGAAATGAAAAAACAATTGAACTATATAAGTAGAGAAGAGGAGATAGAAATATCTGATGATGCATTGGAAGTAATTTATGAGAATTCTGGTGGAAGTTTAAGAGATGCTATTTCTATTTTAGAAAGAGTAGCAATAACTTATTTAAATGAAAAAATTACTCTTGAGAAAATAGAAATAATATTGGGGATGACTCCAGCTACAAAAATGGAATTATTTCTTGACGAAATAAAAAAAAGAAATTACAGTAAACTTATAGAAATTTTAGATGATTTTTGGAATAACTCTACTGAAATAGAATTATTTTTTAAAGATTTTGCTAAATATTGTAAAACTCTTATAAGTAAAGGGGATTTGGAAATAGATTTAGGCCTCACAATTATAGGTTGTATATTTGATTCATTAGGAAAATTTAAATATGAAGAAGATAAAAGGTTAGTAGGGTATGTAATAGTAGATACTCTATTAAAAAGAACTATGAAAGAAAAATTCATAATGACAGAAAAAAATCCAAAAGATGAAACTATTCTCGATTTATCTGAAAGTTTTAAAAATAAGAAAGAAAAAATAAAGACACTTACTTTAGAATATATATCTGGAAAATGGAGTGATATATTAAAAGAGGCAAAAAGAGAAAAAATAACATTAGGAGCTTTCTTAATTACAGCTAAGCCTTATAAGTTGGATGAAGATACATTATATATAGGCTTTGATCCAGATAGTGTTTTTTGTAAGGAACAGATGGAGAATAAACTTTATAATGATGTCTTTACAGATGTTGTGAAAAAAATTTTGGATTCTGAATTGAAATTAAAATATGTCATTATTGGAAAGAAAAAAGAAACAGAAAAAGATAGTAGAGATTTTACAAAAAAAATAGTTGATTTCTTTGGTGGAGAAATTATGGTATAATATGGAGGGTAGATGTTTTTAATAAGTAGTGTTTTATCAATCATTCTTCTTTTCTTCCTTTCGCTTCTTATACCAGTGTTGAGTTTCACTCTTCCTATTTATAAGATAAAGAAAATGAAAAGATTTACTACAAAAGAAAAAGTAATTATTAATATAATAATTATTTTTTTAATAGCTATTATAAACCCATGGTTACTTTTTTTCTATGTAGGTTTTTTTATGGTGATTGAATTTTTATATAATTATTTTAATAATATAAGAAATAATATAAAAAAGTTTGACAGAATAGTAATTATATCAATTATTACTACTGTTATTATGGCTTTTGTACTATTTTTATTAAGAGAAGAAATAAATAATAATATTGAACTTTTGATGAAGGTGTATGAACAACAGTTTCAAATTACAAGATTAGAAAGTATGGAGATATTTTCTATGATAAAGGAAAATTTTCTTTATTATATTTTTGTCTATTCAATACTTTCTGTATTTTTAGTATATGTTTCATTAGATATTAAAGACTATAATGAATGGACAATATCATTTGAATGGTTACTTATATATGTGATTAGTTTCTTTTTCATTTATTTATTGAAGATAGATAATTTTTATATAAGTAATTTCTTACAGATAGGAGAAACTATTTTTCTATTTTTTGGAATAAAGACTTTATATTCATATTTTATGAGTTTAATAAAGCAAATTAATATTTCGAATATATTAGCTATAATAGTAGCATTTATGTTTCCGTTTGGAACTTTTTTAGTTGGAGTTCTGGGTGGATTTAAAATAGATAAAAAATAATTGGAGGATAAAGAAATGGCTAAAATACAAGTAATACTTACGCAAGATGTGGCTGGACAAGGAAGAAAAGGAGATATAGTATCGGTATCTGATGGATATGCTCATAATTTTTTAATAAAAAATAATAAAGGGATTCTTGCAACTCCGGAAGAATTAAAAAAAATAGAAAATAAAAAGAAAAAAGAAGAGAAAAGGCATGAAGAAGAAAAAGTTAAAGCTCAGGAGTTAAAAAAAATATTGGAGCTTAAGAAAGTTGAAATTTCAGTAAAAACAGGAGAAAATGGGAAATTATTTGGAACTATTACAAATAAAGAGGTAGCGGTAGCTTTAGAACAAACATTTGGAATAAAGATTGATAGAAAGAAAATAGAATGTAATATAAAGAGTTTAGGAGAGCATATAGCAATTATAAAACTTCATACCGAAGTTAAAGCTGAGGTAAAAATAATAGCTAAAGCTCAATAGTTATTTAGGGAGAAAAAATGTTAGATGTAGAAAATTTAAGAAAGGTTCCTAGCAGTATAGAAGCAGAGAAATCAGTACTAGGAGGGATATTTTTAAAACCTGATATTTTTGGAGATGTAATTGAAATATTAAGTTCTAGCGACTTTTATAAAACTGGGCATAAGCTTATATATGAGACTATGAGAGATGTATATAATAGTGGGATGGCAATAGATCCTATTGTTGTAATAAACAAGTTAAAAAAAAGTGAAAAATTTGATGAATTAGTAGGTGAAGAATTATTTTTTGAAATAATATCTGATGTACCAACTGCAGCTAATATAATAGAATATGCCAAAATTGTGAAAGAAAAAGCTACACTTAGAAGATTAGGTGAAGTAGGAACAAAGATAGTTGAACTTGCCTATGAAGGATACGAAGAGGTAGATAATATTCTAGATAAAGCTGAAGGAATGATATTTAAAATATCAGAAAATGTAGACTCCAAAGATTTAGTTAGTTTAAAGGATGTAATTGCACAAGAATTTGTGAGGTTAGAAAAGGTTTATCAAAATAAGGGTGTAGCTACAGGAATATCTTCTGGCTTTTCAGATTTTGATCAAATGACAAGTGGCTTTCATCCATCTGACTTAGTTATTTTGGCAGCTAGACCTGCTATGGGGAAGACGGCTTTTGCCCTAAATTTGGCTTTAAATGCAGCTATGAAAAGTAAAAAAGGTGTGTTATTATTTAGTTTAGAGATGTCTAGTTCACAGTTATTACAAAGGCTTCTTTCAATAGAAGCAGGAATAGGGCTTCAAAAAATAAGAAATGGTTTTTTAGATCCAGACGATTGGGGAAAATTAGGACTTGCTAGTATGAAACTTTCAAATTCTGAGATAAATATAGCAGATTTACCTAATGTAAATGTATTAGAGATAAGAGCTATAGCTAGAAGGTTAAAAGCTGCAGGTAAATTGGATATGATCATTATAGATTATCTTCAATTAATAAAGGGGAACAATGGAAAAAGTGATAATAGACAACAGGAAATATCAGAGATATCAAGAGCTTTAAAAGGGATAGCAAGAGAGTTAGATATTCCAATAATAGCTTTATCCCAATTATCAAGAGCAACTGAACAAAGAGCAGATAGAAGGCCTATGTTATCAGATTTAAGAGAGTCTGGAGCAATAGAACAAGATGCTGATATGGTAATGTTTTTATATAGAGATGACTATTATAATGAAGATTCTGAGGATAAAGGTCTTACCGAGGTAATTATAGGAAAGCAAAGAAATGGACCAGTGGGAACTATAAAACTCAGATTTTTTCATGAATATACAAAATTTGAAAATTTTACGTCGAGAGTTGAATAGAGTAGAAAGGATTGGTATAAGTGAAAAAAGTTGAATTATTAGCTCCAGTAGGTAATATGGAGAAATTTAAAATGGCTCTTCACTATGGGGCTGATGCAGTATTTTTAGGTGGAAAAATGTTTAATTTAAGAGCTGGAAGTAATAATCTTTCTGATGAAGAGCTAGAGTATGCTGTAAATTATGCACATGAAAGAGGAAAAAAAGTTTACCTCACACTAAATGTGATTCCTCATAATCAAGAATTAGATTTATTGCCTGATTACATAAAATTTTTGGATAAAATAGGCATAGATGGAGTAATAGTAGCTGATCTTGGAGTTTTTCAAATTATTAAAGAAAACTCAAATATTCCTATTAGTGTAAGTACACAGGCAAGCAATACTAACTGGCGTTCTGTAAAAATGTGGAAAGATTTAGGAGCTAAAAGAGTTGTATTAGCTAGGGAGATTTCATTAGATAATATAGCAGAGATTAGAGCTAAGGTTCCTGACATAGAATTGGAAGTATTTGTACATGGGGCTATGTGTATGGCTATATCTGGAAGATGTTTATTAAGTAATTATATGACTAGTAGAGATGCCAACAGAGGTGATTGTTCTCAAGCTTGTAGATGGAAATACAATCTTGTAGAAGAAACAAGACCTGGAGAGTACATGCCTGTATATGAAGATGAACATGGAACATATATTTTTAATTCAAAAGATTTATGTACAATAGAAATTATAGATAAAATATTAGATTTAGGTGTAGATTCTCTTAAAATAGAAGGAAGAATGAAGGGAATTTATTATGTAGCTAATGCTGTAAAAGTATATAGAGATGCTATTGATAGTTATTACTCAGGAAATTATAAATATAATCCTAAATGGTTAGAGGAATTAGAATCAACTTCTAATAGAGGTTATACAAAAGGTTTTTATTTAGAAAAAGCAGGAGTTGAATCACAAAATTATAATGATAGAAATTCTTATAGCCAAACACATCAATTAGTAGCTAAGGTAGAGAAAAGATTATCAGATAATGAGTACATATTAGCTATTAGAAATAAATTATTAGTAGGAGAGAAATTAGAAGTAGTTAGTCCAGGTATAAGTGTAAGAGAGATAGTTTTACCTAAAATGATACTTATTAATAAAGATAGAGAAGTAGGAGAGGTAGAAGCTGCTAATCCTAACTCTTTTGTTAAAATAAAATTAAATGAAAGATTAGATGAGTTAGACATGCTTAGAAAGAAAATCTAAAATTAAGGAAATATAAAGAATTAATAACTTATAAAGAGAAATTAATTAAAGTCAGCGGAATAGAATTTTAAAAAATACAGTTTTTTAATAAAAAATGTATTTCCAATATTTATTTTTGCTGACTTTATTTTTCTATTCTTAAATCTTTTACACTCTCTCTTTCAATTAAATCACAGGGCATAATAATTTTTTTTACTCCATGTTCTCCCTCCCAAAGTTCTTCCATTACATTTAAAGCAGCATTAGCATATTCTCGCATAAAAATTCTAATAGATGAAAGAGCAGGAGTAGTATATTCAGAAAGAGGAGTATCGTTAAAAGTTATAATACTGATATCTTCTGGAATTTTGATCTCTTTTTCTCCTAAAGCTTTTAATATACCTGGAGCAATTGCATCTGAAGATATAAAAAAAGCTGTTGGAAGTTTAGAGTTTTTTAAAAAATACATAATATTATGGTATCCAGATTTAGAAGTCATCTCGCACTCTACAACATATTTTTCATTAAATAGATTGATTTCTTCTAAAAAGCTTTTGAAATATACATATCTAGAATCAATTTTCCATTCTTTTGTATTTCCAAAGGTGTATTTACTTCCAATAAATCCAATATCTTTATGACCTTTATCTAAAAAATGTTTTAAAGCAATTCTTACCCCTAATTGATAGTTAGGAATAATACTATGATAAGTCAACTCATCAGGAGATGAGTCTATAAAAACAATATTTCTAGTATAGGATTCAAAATCAGCTATCTCCTCTAACGTAAATCTTCCTATTGGAAATATTCCATCTAGTTTCTTTTTGTTGATTTTTATAAAGTTTTTATCTTTATTTCTAAAAAGAGAGATAACTTCTATTCCTTTTTCTAAACAAACTTCTTCTAGAACATTTTTCATCATAATATAGTAAATATCTTTTTTCTGTTCTTCTAATTCAAACATTTGAGCTATACCAATTTTATATTTTTTAGCTTTTCTATCCTTGTATCTCTGCCCTATTGTTTTATAGTTTAATTTATTAGCTACCTCTATAACTTTTTCTTTAGTTTGATTAGAAACATTTAAGGTAGTATCATTGTTTAAAATTCTTGATACAGTTGTTATTGAAACATCGCTTAACTCAGCTATCTCTTTAAGTGTTGCCATAAATATCTCCTATTTCTATTTATTATAATTTTAATTTAAGAAATTTATAGATATACAATAAAAATCAAGAACGGCAAAGATTGATAAGAATAAATAAAGCAAGTTAGCGAAAGTAAACATTAAAAAACACAACTGTCTAAGACGAAGTCGAGTTTTGTGTTTTTAGTGAACCAATCTATACTTGCTCTTTATTCTTTGAACGAAAGTCATTCTTGAATTATTTTAATTAATTATAACAGCCTCTAATATTCTTTTCAATTTTTATATTTTATTTGTAAATATCTCATTTGAAATTATAATTTTATGCTAGATGTAAATAGTGAGTACATACTAAGAAAAATACTATTAGAGCACAAGCATCAATTATAGTAGTAATAAATGGACTTGCTATGATAGCAGGGTCTAGTTTAAGTCCTTTAGCAATAATAGGAAGAGTACTACCTACAACTTTAGCAATAATTATTGTAATAAATAAACTGAGTGATATAGCAAATGAAACAGAAAAATTAATATCACTTAGATAGTAAATAATTAAAAAATTAACTATTGAAAGAACTGTCCCTATTATTATACTAACTCTTAATTCTTTTGAAAAAATTTCCCAAATATCTGATAACTCTATTTCTTTTAAAGCTATTCCACGAGTTATTAACATAGACGCTTGTGAGCCAGCATTTCCACCAGTTGACATAAGCATAGGAATAAAAGAGATTAAAACAATAGTTGATCTTAAAACTTCTTCGTAAGTCCTAACTATTATACCAGTAAAGGTAGCAAGTATCATAAGAATTAGAAGCCACGTAATTCTTTGTTTGACTAAAGAAAAAACAGACTCTTTTAGATATTCTTCATCGGATGGAACCATAGCAGCCATCTTTTGCATATCTTCAGTATTTTCTTGGTCGATTACATCCACTACATCGTCTATTGTAATAATACCAACAAGTCTGTCTTCATTATCTACAACAGGCATGGATGTTAAATCATATTTTCTAAAATTTGAAGCAATATTTTCTTGGTCATCAGTAGTATGAGAACTTACAAAATTCGTCTCCATAGCTTCTATGAGAGGCACATCATCATCTAAAAAAATTAATTTTTTAAGAGAGATATATCCTACAAGTTTTCTTTGATTATCTATTATATAGCAAATATCTATAGTTTCATTATCAATTCCGAATCTTTTGATAGAATGAAGTGCCTGTCCTATGTTCATATCATTTTTTAAAGAAAGATATTCAACAGTCATAACACTACCAGCGCTATTTTCTGGATATCTAAGAAATTGATTGATTAAGTTTCTTATATCAGAAGGAGTATTTTGTAAGATTTTATCTACGATATTTGCTGGCATCTCCTCAATAAAATCGACAGTATCATCAATAAACATATCATTAACAATATTACGAATTTCTTCATCTGTTATATTTTCAATGATCTCTTGCTGTTTATCAGAGGAAAGATAGGAAAAGACATCTGCTGATAAATTTTTAGGCAAAATTCTGAAAAGCTTTAGACTTTGCTCTTTACTCATCTCTTCAAATAATTCTGCTATATCAACAGGTTGTAAATCAACAAGTATCTCTCTTAACTTATTAAGTTGATTGCTCTCTAATAAATGATAAATATCTTCCAATGGAACCTCCATATAAAAAAAACCTCCATATAATAAAATTTCTCTCTATATAGATTACCATTTTAATTGGAAAAAGGCAAATAAAAATTCTATATTACTACAAAAGATTTGATAAATATTGTATAATATTTTTGTATGAAAGATTAGGAGGCTAAAGATGAATATAAAAGCTAGAGTTATTAACTTAATTAAAGAGGTAGAAAATGGAAAATATTCTAATATAGTCTTAAATGAATATTTTAGAGATAATAATCTCTCTAAAAAAGAAAGGGGTTTTATAACTGAGCTTTTTTATGGAGTGATTAGAAATAAAATATTTCTTGACTATGAGATAGACAAAAGAACTACTACTATAAAAAAAGATTGGATAAGAAATATTTTGAGAATATCTATGTATCAAATAAGCTTTATGAATAGTGATGATAAAGGAGTTATCTGGGAAGCCACAGAGCTTGCTAAGAAAAAATTTAGTGTTCCAGTTGGGAAATTTATCAATGGAGTATTAAGAAGCTATCAGAGAGAATGGCAAGAAGATGTCAAAGAGCTAAAAGAAAGTGGGAAAAATTATATATATCTTTCATATCCAGAATGGTTTTATAATAAACTTGTTTCTGAGTATGGGGAAGAGGAGGGAGAGTTATTTTTACAATCTCTAAAAAAAACTCCCTATATCAGTTTTAGAGTTAATAAATTAAAATATAGCTGTGAAGAGTTTGAGAAACTATTACAGGAGAAAAAAATTGACATAATAAAAAAAGTGGATAGTGTATACTATGTAGATTCTGGAATATTATTGTATAGTGATGAATTTAGAGATGGAAAAATAATAGTACAAGATGCCTCATCATATCTATCAGCTAGAAATTTAAATCCAAAACCTGATGAGTCAGTATTAGATACTTGTAGTGCTCCAGGTGGAAAGACTGCTGTACTTGGAGAGCTTATGGAGAATAGAGGAGAACTATTAGCTCTAGACATATATCCACATAAATTAAAATTAATAGAAGAAAACTGTCATAAATGTGGTGTAGATATTGTTAGAACTGTAAAGATGGACGCTAGAAAATTAAAGGAGCAAGGAAAAAAATTTGATAAGATATTAGTAGATGCTCCATGTAGTGGTTATGGTGTACTTAGAAAAAAACCAGAGGCTATCTACAATAAAAATTCTGAAAATGTAGAGGAGTTAGCTAAACTTCAGTTTGAAATTTTAGAATCAGCTTCTCAAGTTTTAAAAGATAATGGAGAATTGGTGTATAGTACTTGTACTATTTTAAAAGAGGAGAATGGAGAAAATATTAAAAAGTTTTTAGAAAAATATCCAAACTTTAAAACAGTAGAGCTGTATATTCCTGAAAATGTAAATGGAAGCTATGATAATGTAGGTGGGTTTACTGTGGATTATAAAGAGGATATTTTAGATGGATTTTATATAGTAAAACTTAAAAAAAATAAAGAGAAAGGATAGTTATGTTAGAAGAATTAAAAGAAGCAAATGAATATATAATAAGCAAGATAAAAGAGAATGATGAATTAATACTTGAGATGGAAAAATATGCTAATGAGTATAATGTTCCAATAGTTACTAAAGAGGTAGCTGAATATCTTAAATTTATAGTAAAAAGTAATGGGATAAAAAATATATTAGAAGTAGGAACAGCTATTGGTTATTCAGGAATATTAATGGCTAAAGAGATAGAAAAAAATGATGGAAAGCTTTATACAATAGAGATAGATGAAGCAAGATATAATTTAGCTCAAGAGAATTTTAAAAAGTCTGGATTAAATAATATTGTATCTATAAAAGGAGATGCAGTAGAAGAGATTAAAAAAATAGATGAAAAATTTGATTTTGTCTTTATTGATGCTTCTAAGGGACACTATATGGAATTTTTTGAAGATTCATATAAATTGTTAAATAAAGATGGAATAATATTTATTGATAATATTATGTTTAGAGGATATCTATATAAAGAGTATCCGAAGAGATTTAAAACAATAGTAAGAAGGCTAAATGAGTTTATTGAGTATCTATATTCAAGAGATGGAGGAGAGTTTGTACTTCTTCCTTTTGGAGATGGAATAGGGTTATTTAGAAAAAAATAAATGTTTTAAGAAAATTGCTAAAATCTTTTTTATGAGGTATACTCATACTAACAAACTAGGATTATACAAAGTAAGGTGATAGTTATGGGTAAACCAAAAATGTTAGTAAGAAAAAAATTGAGAAAGGAAGTACTTGAGCAAATAGAAAATTTTCCAGTAAATTTACCAAGAGATTATAATATGGCGGATTGGAAATTTGAAAAGTTAATAGAACAGGTCAAAGATTTTGAAGAAGACTTAGATGATGATCATGAAGTAGCTATAAAATTAGCTTCATTTGGATCAGCTGTTATTATGTATGTAGTTACTATGGGATATCAAAATCCTGATATGCTTTATTTTTATGGTTTTGTAGATGGACAACCAGCTCAGCTTATCCAACATATGAGCCAACTTAATTTTTTAATTACTTCAGTAGAAAAGATAGATAAGGATAAACCAGCTAGACGTATTGGTTTTGCTCTTCCGACCTTAGATAAGATAGAGGAGAAAATTGAAGAGAGTAAATAATTAAAGGGGGAGTTATAGAAGCTCCCCCTTAAGTATAGTCTTAGAAAAACTTTCCATTGTCGCAGTAGTTTTCTCCTTGAAGTGGAAAGAAAATTACACAACAATCTTTGTTTCCATTGATTTTTTTAATAAATTTTGTAATGAAGTCAGCAACTTGTTTTTTAACTTCTGGAGTTCTTTCAAACCAGAATAGTTCAACAAAAGTATACCCCTCTACAATCCTTCCATCAAAAATATATTCAGTATCAATATGCTCAATAGTAAACCAAGTTCTGTCACATTTTACGATTTCAGTAAGTCCATCTATAAGTTCCTTACTATTTTCAATAATTGGCTGTTTAGGTATTCCTCTAATTTTTAAATGTGGCATATTATTCCTCCTTATGTTTTTTTATAAATGAATTAATTATAACTCTGTTTTTTCAGGTATTAGTGTAACATCTATATAATTTTTAAGATTAATAGCATCTCTTGCTACTTTTTGTAGATTTTTTTCAGTCATAAGTTCTTTATATTCACTAGGAGTAGCTAATTTATAGTTAGGAATAGTTATATCTTGATATAAATAGTTAAACCAAAAGCTATTTTTCTTTAACTCTGTCTCATATGATAGTTCATAATTTTTTATAACACTATTAATTTTTTCTATATCAATATTTTTATAAAGTAATCTTTCTAATGTTTGAAAGATAGCCTCTTTAATCTCATCAATTCTAGGGATATCACAGCTATAGTAAATTACCATTTTATCCTCTCCATAATTATTAGGAGAAAGTGAAATTCTAGAAGAGATAGAGTAAACACCTCCAATCTTTTCTCTAATATCTTCTATAAGCGCAATATCTAAAATTTCAGAAAAACCATTATAAAGAGTTTTTTCTTCATATCCATATTGAGAGTTATAAGGGAAAATAAGAGTAACTGTAGCTTTTTTATCTATACCTTTTACTACATCTTTTTTTACAATTCCTTTTGGAATATTTAAATTTAATGACTTTACTTTTGTTGTATCCTCAGCCCCAGGTAAAGATGCAAAGTATTTTTTTAGGCTTTTTTCTAAGTTATTTTGATCAAAAGATCCAACTATTATTAAATTATATTTAGAAAAATTATTAAATTTATTTTTATATTCAGTTAAGATTTTTTCAGAAGTAATCAATTCGATATCTCTTAATGAAAGAGGAACTCTTCTGGGATTATTTCCACTATAAATTTTATTAATTTCATCATTGTATAAAGTTTTTGGAGAGTTATTTCTATTAGTTATACTTTCTTTTAACTCTGCAATAGTATTATTAAGAATTGTAGGGTCAACTTTTGGTTCATAAATTAGATAATTCATATATTCTAGAGCTATTTCATAATTTTTTCTATCTGTTGTAATTAAAAATCCTTGTTCATAGTCATTGATATATGAAGAAAGAGAAAAGTTCTTTCCTTTCATAAAAGTTTCTACATCTTTTGGTTCTAAGATACTAGCACCAGATTCTTCAATTATTGAAGTTGCTACAGATGAGTTTATGAATGAAGAAAAATCATCATTAGAATTTCCTTCTTTTTTAAAAAATTTAATGTATATTTTATCATTATCAAAGTCAGTTTTTTTTGTATAAACTTTTATTCCATTAGAAAGAGTATAATTATCATTTTTTTCTTTTATAAATTCTCCTTCATTTACTTTAAGTGGTGGAAGCACTACAGGTTTAAGAGAAAAATCAAAGTTTTCTTCCATTTTTTTACTATTTTTTATAAGTTTTTCTAATTCTTCATCATTAATTTTATTCTGTTTTGTATTAGTTGTTAAAAAATAGAGTGAATTTTTTTTAAAGATTTTTTTTAATCTTTTTTCTAAATCTTTTGTAGTGATTTTGTTTATAAGTTTTGAATAGATAGAGAATTCTTGTTCAATATCCATAAAACTTTCTTTAGACATTACATATTCTACTAAAGAATCAGCATAAGTATCATGAGTGATACTATCTTTATTTGCTAACATGTTCTTATAGCTATTGATTAAATTTTCTTTTTCAAGTTCTAATTCAAAATTATTGATACCATTTTTTAATGATGAATTAAAAAATTGGTTAAAAAGAGTTATTCCTTCTTCTAATCGATCTTGTTTTATAATAGTTGCAGAAGTAAGAATATCTCTAGAATTACTAATATCATACTTATATACAAGTGACTGTAGAAAAGGAGTATCTCCATTTTTTTGTAGATTAGCAAGTCTTGTATTAAGTATATTAAAAAGAAGTTGATCTATTATATATTTTTTCATAGAACTTTCATCTTTTACAATATTTCTATCTAAAATTTTAGTAATTGAAAACATATTATATGTTATTTCATCGTCTGAAAAAGTTATATACTTATTTTTTAAATCTTTAAGCTCATATTCCTTTGGTACTTCAGCTTTTTTAGTCGTAGAATAGTTAAAATACTTATGGATATAAGCTTCTACTTGATTAGTATCAAAGTCACCAACAGCTATAATAGATATATTTTCTGGTTGATACCATTTTTCATAAAAACGTTTTACTAAGTCTTGGTCGGCTCCATTTATTATTTTTGGAAGTCCTATAGGAAATCTATCATAGTATCTTGAACCTTCAAATAAAGCTTTTTTTTGAACATCTCCAAGCCTTTGAGTTAAACCTTGTCTAAGTCTCCATTCTTCAATCACAATTTTTTTCTCACTTTCTATTTCTTCAGAATCTAGTGTGATTTCAGTAGACCATTCTCTTAAAACTTCTATTCCATCTTCTAACTCTTTTGGACTAGTAGGTACAAGTAGTTTATATACAGTTCTATCAAAAGATGTATAGGCATTTAAATCTGCGCCAAAATTTAGACCAATAGATTGAAGATATTTAATCATTTCATTTTTTTCAAACTTAGTGGTTCCATTGAAAGCCATGTGTTCTAAAAAATGAGCTATTCCTTGCTCTTTATCATCTTCCATAAGAGAGCCAGTTTTAACTACGAGATTGAGTATAGCCTTGTTTTCAGGTTTTTTATTTTTATAGATATAGTAGTGTATTCCATTTTGTAATTTTCCACTTATTAGATTTTCACTATTTTGTAATTTTTGAGCAAATAGGGTAACAGAGAAAATTAAAAGTAAAAACAAAAATTTCATTTTTTTTAGGAATTTCATTCTAACCTCCTTTAGTATAGTTTAAAATATCTAGTTTATTTTACTATATTTTTTTCTAAAATACCATGTTTATTTTATTTTTTTAGATAATATGTTATAATAATTTTAATAGAGAAAGTAGATAGGTATTGGGAGGAAATAAAAGTATGAAAGATTGTATTTTAGTTGGTGTAGCAGGTGGAAGTGGAAGTGGAAAGACAACTGTTGCAAACAACTTAGTAAAAACATTTAGAGCTGAAGATGCTGTTTTAGTTGAACAAGATGCTTATTATAGAGAACTTGTAAATATGAGCTTTGAGGAGAGAGCTACGGTCAATTTCGATCATCCTGATTCAATAGAGTTTGAACTTTTAAAAGAGCATTTAATTTCTTTGAAAAATAAAAGAGCTATTGATAGACCTATATACGATTTTACAACTCATTCAAGAAAAGAAGGAGTAATAAAGATAAATCCATCTAAAATAGTTATTGTAGAAGGAATATTGATTTTTGCTGTACCAGAAATAAGAGAATTATTTGATATGAAAATATTTGTTGATACAGATGCTGATGAAATGATACTTAGAAGAATAGAAAGAGACATGAATGAAAGAGGGAGAAGTTTTGCATCGATAAAAAATCAGTATCTTACTACTGTAAAACCTATGTTTTTAGAGTTTTGTGAATCTAGTAAACGTTATGCTGACATAATTATTCCTAGAGGTGGAGAAAATAAGATAGCTATTGACATGGTAGTTAGTACATTAAAAAGATATTTAAATCAAGAAAAATAGATAAATTAAAAAGGAAGGGGGTATTAAATGAGTTTTAGAATAGTTTTAATACATGGTTTTAATAAAAGCTATAGAGATATGAAACCTCTTCAGGAAAATCTTGAATTACTTGGGTATAGAGTTGAAAATTTAAATTTTCCTTTGACTTTTCCAGATATAAAGTTTTCTGAAAATATGCTAAAAGAGTTTCTTTTAGATTTAAAATATGGTGGACTCAATGAAAAGGAAGAGATAATTTTAATTGGATATGGATTAGGAGGAAAACTTATAGAGAGAACTTTAAGAGATGTTGAGGTAAAAGGAATAGTAGATAAAATTATTCTTATTTCTGCTCCACTCAAAGATTCAGTGATTCATAGAAGATTAAAAAGAATTTTTCCTATTTTAGATAATATTTTTAAACCTTTACGTATATTGAGTAAAAAGAGCTCTTTTAAATTAGATGAATCCATTGAAGTGGGAGTAATAATAGGAACAGAGCCATGTGGAGTTTTTTCTAGATGGTTAGGAGAAGAGAGTGATGGCGTTGTAAATTTTAGGGAATGTATATATGAAGGAGCTAAAGAAATACTTAAAATCCCACTTGTTCATAATGAGATTCATAAAAAAATGGGAACAGCAAAATATATAAATAATTTTATTGCTAAAGGTGTATTTAGAATAGAGTAAGGAGGACAACTATGGATAAACAGATTGAAAATTATGTAGAACTTGCTATTAGAAAAGGAATTAATATTCAAAAAGGACAGATTTTAATAATTAATTCTCCAGTAGAAACTTATGATTTTAGTAGAAAATTAGCTGAAAAAGCATACGAGTTAGGAGCTAGTGAAGTGGTAATTCACTGGAGTGATGAAGTATGTACAAAATATAGATATCTTTATGGAAAAGAAGAGATATTTGATATTTTTCCAGATTGGCAAAGAGAATCTATTGAATATTATAGAAAGAAAGGAGCAGCTTTTATAAGTGTGTATTCATCAGATCCAGATATATTAAAAGATGTAGATAAAGAAAGAGTTGCTAGATATCAAAAAGTTAGAAGTTTAGCACTAAAAGAGCATTATAATGAAATGATGGGGAATAGTAATCAGTGGTGTGTGATATCTGTACCAACAAAGGCTTGGGCAAAAAAAATTTTTCCAGAGTTAGAAGAAGAAGCTGCTATTTTAGAAATGTGGAAACTTATTTTAAAAATAGTAAGAGCTGATAAAGAGAACCCTATATTAGAATGGGAAAAACATTTAAATAGGTTAAAAAGAAGAATAGATTATTTAAATAATAAAAAATTTAAAAAACTTATTTATAAAAACTCTTTTGGAACCAATCTTGAGATAGGTTTACCTGAGGGACATAGATGGATAAGTGGAGGAGAAAAATCTAAGGCTGGAATAGATTTTGTAGCTAATATTCCAACAGAAGAGATTTTTACTATGCCACATAGAGAAAAAGTAAATGGAACTGTAGTTAGTAGTAAACCATTTATATATGCTGGAAATATAATTGATGATTTTTCTTTCATATTTAAAGATGGGAAGATAGTGGAATATTCTGCTAAGATAGGAAAAGAGATCTTAGGTAATCTCTTAGATATGGATGAAGGAGCTCGATATTTAGGGGAAGTAGCTTTAGTAGAATATGATTCTCCTATATCTAAATCAGAGAAGATTTTTTATAATACTCTTTTTGATGAAAATGCTTCTTGCCATTTAGCACTAGGATCTGCCTATCCAATTTGTATAGAAAACTCAAATGAGCAATCTGAACAAGAGTTAAAAGCTAGAGGAGTTAATAATTCTCTTATTCATGAGGATTTTATGATAGGAACAAGTGATATGGAAATTATTGGGGTAGATGTTGATGGAAAGGAAATTATCCTCATGAAGAATGGAAATTTTTTATTTGATCCAACTTTATCTTAACTTTAAATCAATAAATTTATTTTTGATATAGTAAAAAATAAGAGTAGCTTTTGTTCTTTGAATAAAAGTTACTCTTAAATTATTTAAATTTTCTAAATTTTAACTTAAACAGATTTTATTATAATATTTAAGAAAAATAAACTATCTATAGTTATAATATTGATTTGCTATCAAATTTCTTAAAAAAGAGGAGATATGGTTTTGATAGCTTAGTAGTTCTATAGAAAGTTATACTCTATATTTATTGCCAAAAGTTTTTAGTTAAATATCTAAGTCAAATCTGTCAGAGTTCATTACCTTATTCCATGCAGAAACAAAATCAGTAATAAATTTAATTTTTGAATCTGATGAAGCGTAAATTTCAGATAGAGCTCTAAGTTGTGAGTTAGATGCATAAATTAAATCAACTCTACTACAAGTCCATTTTTCTATTCCCGTTTTTCTATCTTTTCCTATAAAAAGATTATCATTAATTTTTTCCCATACTGTATTCATATCTAGGATATTTATAAAAAAATCATTAGATAAAACTCCAGGTTTATCTGTCAAAATTCCAATATTTTGACTACTAGAATGATTAATATTGATACTTCTTAATCCACCTATTAAAACAGTCATTTCAGGTGCTGTTAGTCCTAATAGTTGAGCTTTATCTAGCATTAATTTTTCAGCTGGAACATCAAATTTATGTTTTAAATAATTTCTAAAAGGATCATATATAGGTTCAAGAACTTCAAAAGAAGAAATATCAGTAAACTCTTGAGTTGTATCCATTCTACCAGCTTTGAATTCAACTTTTATATCAAAACCATTAGCTTTTGCAGCTTGTTCTACTCCAAGATTTCCAGCTAAAATTATTAAATCAGCAAGAGAAACCTTTCTTTCAGAAGTTTTATTGAATTCTTCTTTAATATTCTCATAAATTTTAAGAATTTTAGCAAGAACTAAAGGCTCATTTACATTCCAATTTTTTTGAGGTAGAAGATTTATTCTTGCACCATTAGCCCCCCCTCTAAAATCACTTTTTCTGAAAGTTGAGGCAGAAGCCCATGCTGTTTTGACAAGTTCTCTTACAGGAATATTTGCTTTTAAGATCATTTCTTTTAAAAGTTCTATGTCTTTTTCGTTGATGATAGGAGAGTTACTTTTAGGAATAGGGTCTTGCCATATAAAATCCTCTTTAGGCACTTCTTTACCTAAATAACGGCTTTTTGGTCCCATATCTCTATGAGTAAGTTTGAACCATGCTTTAGCAAAAGTTTCCTTAAATAAAGTAGGATTGTTATGAAATTTTTTAGAAATAACTCCAAATTTTGAATCCATACGAAGGGCTAAATCTGCAGTAGTCATTATAGGTGCATATCTTTTCTCTTTATCAAAAGCAGAAGGAACTAAGTTTTGAGCTTCAGGATCTGTAGGTATCCATTGCCATGCACCAGCAGGACTTTTAGTTAAATCCCAGTCATATTTGAACATCATTTCAAAGTAAGTGTAATCCCATTTAGTAGGTGTAGGTGTCCATGCTCCTTCTATTCCACTAGTAATTGTATCTGCAGCCTTTCCACTTTTAAATGAGTTTTTCCAACCAAGTCCAACTTCTTCTATAGGAGCTGCTTCTGGATCAGGACCAACTTCAGTTGCTGGACCAGCACCATGACATTTACCAAAAGTATGCCCACCTGCTATTAAAGCTACAGTTTCTTCATCGTCCATTCCCATATTTTTGAAGGTTTCCCTTATATCTTTTCCAGAGCCAACAGCAGAAGGTTGCCCAGCTGGACCTTCAGGGTTAACGTAGATAAGTCCCATTTGTACAGCAGCTAAAGGATTTTCAAGTTTTCCATCTTCGTAACGACTTTCATCAAGCCATTTTTTTTCACTACCCCAGTACGTATCTTCTTCAGGCTCCCATATATCTTCTCTTCCACCAGCAAAACCGTAAGTTTCAAAGCCCATAGATTCAAGAGCACAATTCCCAGCTAATATCATTAAGTCAGCCCATGAAATTTTATTTCCATATTTTTGTTTAATTGGCCAAAGCAATCTCCTAGCTTTATCTAAATTAGCGTTATCTGGCCAGCTATTAAGTGGAGCAAATCTTTGATTTCCTGTGTTTGCTCCACCACGTCCATCAGCAATTCTATAAGTTCCAGCACTATGCCAAGCCATTCTGATAAAAAGAGGTCCGTAATGTCCATAGTCAGCAGGCCACCAATCTTGAGAATCTGTCATTAATTTTTTTAAATCTTCTTTTATAGCATCTAAGTCTAGAGAAAGAAATTCTTTTTTATAATTGAATTCTTTTCCAAATGGAGAAACTTTTTCTGAATGTTGACTTAATATTTTTAAGTTTAATGAATTAGGCCACCAGTCAGAATTAGATGTTCCTTTTTCTGCTATAAAAACTTTTTTAGATTTTGAATTTTCCATAAAATCCCACCTTTCTATTCGAATTTGTAATTGTAACAATTATACTATCATTTTAAAATAAATAAAAATATATATTATCAATATAAAATACTTTTATTATCATTTATTTTGATTTTGAAAATATATATGAATTAACTTTTGAAGATAAAGTTAATTCAACTAGCACAAAAATAGTTTGATATAAAACTATTTTTGTGCTAAACTATAAATAGGGTGATGTAATGGAGGATATAAAAATAAGAAATACACTTTTAAGTTATATTAGTAGAGCTCATCACATGGGAGGAGCTTATGTAGAGATACTTTTAAAGAAAAAAGGAATAAAAAACTTAGGACATTCACATATAAGGATTATTATTATATTGAGTGTATATAAAAGGGTTTCAATGAAAGAAATAAGTGAAATGATAAGTAAAGATAAGTCTACAGTAACTACATTAGTTAAAAAGTTAGAAAAGTTAAAATATGTAAAAAAGAGTGTTTGTAGAAAAGATAGAAGAATAACTTTTCTTGAATTAGAAGAAAGAGCGGAAGAGATAATAGAAACAGTTTTTCAAGTAGCTGGACTTTTTCAAAGAAAGGTAGAAAGTATATTAACGAAAGAAGAAATAGATAATTTATTTTTTATAATGGAAAAATTAGTAAAGAATTTTTAGAATATTTTAGTATTTTCAAGGAGAGGATCAAATGGAGCAAAAACATCAACTTATGGGAACTGAAAAAATTACTAAACTATTGATACAGTTTTCACTACCAGCAATAATAGGAATGTTAGTAAACGCTTTATACAACATCGTAGATAGAATTTATATAGGAAATATTGAAAAAGTAGGTCATATAGCAATAGCTGGAGTAGGGATAACTTTTCCAATCGTAATTTTTGTATTTGGATTTTCTATATTAATAGGGCTTGGTTCTGCAACAAATGTTTCTCTAAATTTAGGAAGGAAAAAAAAGGATGAAGCAGAGAAATTTTTGAGTGTAGCTATTTTTTTTGGGCTAATAATATCTTTAATATTGATGTTAATAGTTTTATGGAAGGTTGAATGGTTGGTTAATATTCTAGGTGGAAGTGAAAGAACAGGTATATATGCTATTCAGTATCTGAGAATCCTAGCTTTTGGATTTCCTGCTGCTGTAGTAGGGTATGTAGCTAATGCTTGTATTCGTTCAGATGGAAATCCTAAGATGGCCATGGTTACTTTACTTATAGGAGCAATAACAAATATAGTACTAGATCCAATATTTATATTTTATTTTAAAATGGGAGTAAGAGGAGCAGCATGGGCAACTATTATTTCTCAATATATTTCTGGAATTTGGGCCATTTATTATTTTTATTCAAAATTTAGTGGAATGAAATTATATAGAAAAAATTTCAAATTAAATCTAAATAAAATTAAGAGTATAATCTCATTAGGGAGTGCTCCTTTTGCAATTCAAATAGGAGCTAGTGTAGTAAATTATACATATAATAGTACATTAAAAATTTATGGTGGAGATTCTGGGATAGGAGCTATGGCGATAGTTCAAGCAGTAATAACATTTATAGCTATGCCGATTTTTGGTATAAATCAAGGATTGCAACCAATATTAGGATATAATTATGGAGCTAAGCTTTACTTAAGAGTAAGAGAAGCTTTGTTTAAAGCTATTTTTGCAGCTACAGCCTTATGTATTGTAGATTTCTTAGCTATTCAATTTTTATCGAAGTATTTTATTAATATATTTACTCAAGAAAAAGAACTAGTAAAAATAGCTACAATAGGACTGAAAATACAAACTTTTATGCTGCCAATAGTTGGATTTCAAATAATTTCTTCTATTTATTTTCAAGCTATAGGAAAGCCAAAAATGAGTTTTTTTGTTAGTCTTACAAGGCAAATAATAGTTCTTATTCCTTGTATTTTAATAATGTCTAAATTATTCGGAGTAAAAGGAGTATGGTATGCTGGTCCTACGTCAGATTTTATAGCTACGGTATTAACGTTCATATTTATTAAGATAGAATTAAAACATTTAAAAAAGTTGCAAGAAAAAGTAGAGAGTTAGCTATTATGTATCTAAATAAATTTTTATTTTAATGTGGAGTGATTATAGAAAAAGAGATTATTGCAAGAATTTGAATTGCAATGATCTCTTTTCTTTTTTACAAAAGTATTAAAAAATTATGATTAAACTAAAAGTTGTAAAATTTAAGATAATAATGTATAATGTTTAGGATAAGTGAGTATTAAGAAAAAGGGAGATCAAATATAATGAAAGAATATATAAAGAAACTTTCCCCATCAAGAAAATTGATTTTAGGATTTTTAGTTGCGATATTGATAGGAACGTTTCTACTTATGATGCCATTTTCTCTCAATGAAGGAGAAAAATTGAGCTTTTTATCTTCATTATTTACAATTGTTTCAGCCATATGTGTAACAGGACTTACAGTTGTAGATACAGCTACTGTATTTTCATCTATTGGAACTACTATAATAATATTTTTCATACAGTTAGGTGGATTAGGAGTAATGACATTTTCATCAATAATATTTTTAGCTACTGGAAAAAAAATGACTTTTTATGAAAGAGAATTACTTAAAGAAGAAAGAAATGCTGACAATAGTGGAGAAATTGCAGAATTTATAAAAAAATTATTGCTTATAGTACTTTCAATAGAAACAATAGGAGCTATTATATTGACTACACAATTTATGCAGAAAATGCCTTTAGGAAAATCTATATACTTTGGAATTTTTCATTCAATATCAGCTTTTTGTAATGCCGGATTTGCACTTTTTTCTAATAATTTAGAAAATTTTGCTTCAAATATTGTGGTGAATTTGACTATAGGTTATTTGATAACTTTAGGTGGAATAGGCTTTGCTGTAATTACCTCTTTTATTGTAGTAGTAAGAAATGGAATAGATAGATTTAATTTAACTTCTAAAATGGCAATTTTAGTATCTATAATTTTGACATTTATTGGAATGTTACTATTTTTTATATTAGAATTTTCTAATCCTACTACAATAGGAAACATGAATTTTTTTCAAAAGATTTTAGCTTCATACTTTCAAAGTGTAACTTTACGTACAGCAGGATTTAATACGGTTCCTCTAGGAAATCTAAGAGAAGCTACTATATTTATTAGTTGTATTTTGATGTTTATTGGAGCTTCACCAGGTTCTACAGGTGGTGGAATTAAGACAACCACATTTGGTGTAATTATGTTCTATGTTATAGGAATTGCTAAGAAAAAAGAAAATATTGAGGTATTTAAAAGAAGAATAGATTGGGAGATATTAAATAGAGCATTAGCTATTCTAGTAATAGCAATTACATATGTAGCTTTTATAATTATGTGTATATTAGTATTGGATGATTTTTCTATGGAGCAGGTAGTTTTCGAAGTCATATCTGCATTTGGTACAGTGGGACTTACCCTAGGTATTACTCCACAATTGAGTGTAATATCGAAACTTCTCATAATTATAACTATGTTTATAGGAAGATTAGGACCATTGACATTTGCACTAGCGATTGGTGAAACTAAGAAAAAAGTTATTTCAAAGTATCCAAAGGAGAATATATTAGTAGGATAAAGTGTAAAATGAGGAGAGAAAAAATGAAACAATATTTGGTTGTAGGTTTAGGAAGATTTGGAACTAGTGTAGCTCAAACCCTTTATGAATCAAATGAAGAAATACTAGCTATTGATATAGATGAGGAAAAGGTACAAGATTGTATCAATGAAAATATAGTAGATAATGCTATAAGATTAGACTCAACTGATTTAAAAAGCTTAAAAGAATTGGGTATAGGAAATTATGATATAGCCTTTGTGTGCGTTGGGGATATAGAGCCTAGTATACTAATAACTCTTAATTTAAAGGAATTAGGAGTGAAAAAAATAATAGCTAAGGCAGTAAGTAAAAGTCACGGAAAAGTTTTAGCAAAAATAGGTGCAAATAAAGTGATTTATCCTGAGGAATATATGGGACGAAGAGTAGCACAATTAGCTATGGAGCCAAATCTAGTAGAACACTTAAGATTTTCTGCAGATTTTTTATTACTAGAGGTAAAAGCACCATCTGTTTTTTGGAATAAAAGTATAATTGAATTAGATATTAGAAAAAACTATAATTCAAATGTAGTAGGGATAAAAAAAGAAGATCAGAGTTTTAATCCTAATCCATTACCAACTACTGTGATAGAAAAAGGAGATGTACTTTTAGTAATTACAGATAGTAAAACGGCTGATTTTTTTGAAAATTTAAAATAACTTTAGGAGGATAAAATGCATAATTTTGATGTCATTGTAGTTGGAGCTGGCCATGCTGGCTGTGAAGCAGCACTCAGTTCAGCTAGAATGGGAGCTAAAACAGCTATTTTTACTATTACTTTAGATAATATAGGAGTAATGTCTTGTAATCCATCTATAGGCGGTCCTGCAAAGTCCCATCTAGTAAAAGAAATAGATGCACTTGGCGGAGAGATGGGAAGAAATATAGATAAAACTTTTGTACAAATTAGAGTTTTAAATACTAAAAAAGGACCAGCTGTAAGAGCTTTAAGAGCACAAGCAGATAAAGTAAAATATGCTAAAGAAATGAAAAAAACTTTAGAAAATTGTCCTAATTTAAATGTCATCCAAGGAATGGTAACAGATCTTGTAATAGAAAATGGTAAAGTGAATGGAATCAAAATTAGAGAGGGAGTAGAGTATAGATCAAAGATAGTTATACTAGCTACAGGTACTTTTATGAGAGGACTTATTCATATAGGAGAAAATCATTTTAGTGGAGGAAGAATGGGGGAGCTCTCTTCTGATGATTTACCACTATCTTTAGAAAGAGCAGGAATTAAATTGGGAAGATTTAAAACAGGTACTCCAGCTAGAGTTGATGGTAGAAGTATAGACTTTACAAAAGTAGAAGAACAGCCTGGAGATAAAGAATTACTAAAATTCTCTAATAGGACAAAGGATGAAGAAATAAAGAATAGAGAACAGATTTCTTGCTATATAGCATATACTAATGAAGCTGTTCATAATATTATAAAAAATAATAAGCATAGATCCCCTATGTTTAATGGAATAATACAAGGAACAGGCCCTAGATATTGCCCATCAATAGAAGATAAAGTTTTTAGATATGAGGATAAAAATCAGCATCATCTATTTTTAGAAAGAGAAGGAAAAGAAACTAATGAGATATATTTAGGAGGCTTATCTTCGTCTTTACCTACTGATGTACAAGAAGGTCTCTTAAAAAATATTTCTGGACTAGAAGATGCTCATATAATGAGATATGCTTATGCAATTGAATATGATTATATTCCACCTCAAGAAATAAAATATTCTTTAGAGAGTAGAACAGTAGAAAATCTTTTTTTAGCTGGACAAATAAATGGAACTTCTGGATATGAAGAAGCGGCAGCTCAGGGGCTTATAGCAGGAATTAATGCTGTAAGGAAATTACAAGGAAAGGATCCTTTAATATTAGATAGAGCAGACTCATATATAGGAACTTTAATAGATGATTTAGTAACAAAGGGAACGAATGAACCTTATAGAATGTTTACAGCTAGAAGTGAGTATAGGCTATTATTAAGAGAAGATAATGCAGATTTAAGACTTTCTAAGATAGGCTATGAGATAGGCTTATTATCAGAAGATGAGTATAAAAGGGTACAACAAAAAGAAAAAGATGTAGAAGAGATAAAAGTTAAATTAGCAACTTATTATGTGGGACCAAGTAATTCTAGAGTGAATGAAGTGTTAGTAAAAAGAGGAGAAGCTTTACTAAAAGATGGAGTAACATATTTTGAGTTACTTAGAAGACCTACAGTTACTTTTCAAGATATAAAATATATTTCTGAGCTTGGGGAGATGAAGTTGAGAGATTATCCTAGGGATACTGAATATCAGGTAGAGGTACAGGTAAAATATTCTGGATATATTGAAAGATCTATGAAAATGATAGAAAAGCATAAAAATTTAGAAAGTAAAAAGATTCCAGTTGATTTAGATTATGATAGTCTGGAAAATATACCTAAAGAAGCCAAAGACAAGTTAAAGGCTGCAAAGCCACTTAATATAGGACAAGCTTCAAGAATATCTGGGGTTTCACCTGCTGATATACAAGTATTATTAATATATTTAAGAGCAAGGGGGAAGTAAAGTGAGAGAGCTTTTAACATCAGGTTTAAATGTTATAGGTGTAGAATATACAGATAAGAAATTAGATGATCTTTTAAAATATCTTTCAATGTTATTAGAGTATAATACACATACGAATTTGACTGCTATGAGGGATAAAGAATCAATAATAGAGAAACACTTTATAGACTCATTACTTCTTCAAAATCTCTTAAAGCAAGATATAAAAACCGCTATTGATATAGGAACTGGAGCTGGATTTCCTGGTATAGTTTTGGCTATTTTTAATAAAGATATAAATTTTACATTAATGGATTCAATAGGAAAAAAAACAAAATTTTTACAGATGGTGAAAGAAGAACTAAATCTTGAGAATGTTGAAATAGTTACTTCAAGAGCTGAAGATTATATATCTGACAAAAAAAGGGAAAGTTATGACATAGGGTTTTGTAGAGGCGTTTCAAAACTTAATACAATTTTAGAATATATAGTGCCATTTTTAAAAGTAGGAGGCGTTTTTCTTTCGCAAAAAATGGAAGGAACTGGAGAGGAAGTTGAGGCTGAAAATGCTTTGAAAATTTTAAAATCGGAGATTGTTAGTATATTTAATTTTGAGTTACCTTTTTCAAAAGACCCTAGAGTTATAATAAAGATAGAGAAAAAATTAGTAACAGATAGGAAGTATCCAAGAAGAGCAGGGATACCTTTAAAAAGACCTCTATAGGAGAAAAGGAGAGAGGAAATGACAGATTTTTATAAGAAAAATAGGAAAAAAATCATATTAGTTACTTTCCTCTTTTTCTTGTTTTTTGGTGGTTGGTGGAATATAAGATACAATTTGCCAAAAACAGTGGAAGTAGCAGTAAGATTATTTTTAGGTCCTACTTTTAAAAGTAGTAGTATAGATTTTCAAAAAAATAAAATTATAATAAAGGATTTTATTTTGGCTGATGATAATGAAGTTATAATAGATGTACCAAAGGTAGAGATACTTTATTCAAAGGAATCACTTAAGAACTTTAGAATAGAAGAGATTATAGTTGCAGATGGAATAGCTAATATTACTAGAAGGAAAAATGGTGATATCAACATAGTAGCAGCATTTACTGGAAATAGTGAAAAAAATGAAGAAGTTGAGGAAAAAGTTGAACAAAAACAACCTTATGATCCTGGAGTATCTATTCCTATAGATAAAATTACAATTGAAAATATGACTACTACTTATAGAGACTTAGGATATAGATTACCGATAGAACAGACAGTTTATAATACAAAAGGTTACCTAACTTTTAGTAAAATAAAGGGAATAAATCTACATTTTATAGCTAATAATAAGTATGAAATTTACGATTTCAGTTTCTCTACTGAAAAAGAACCTTATTCTATGAGAATAAAACTTTCTGATATAGATGTAAAAAATGAATTAGTTCAATATGGGTATGATGGGGAAGAACTTTCATATTCGAATGGGAAATTAAATATGGATTTAATAATAGCGTCTAGTGGACTTTTAGGATGGATAGATTTTAAAAATATAAATGTAAGATATATTGATTTAAATGATGATATTAAGAATGTAGAAGGTAGAGTTGATTTTAAAAAAGAAGGAATATTTTTAAATGCTACTGGAATACTTTTTGATAAAGTAGAAAAATTTTCTCTTAGTTATAAAGATGAAGAATTAAATGTTGACTTTGACTTGGTTGATGTACAAAAAAGTAATTTAGAGAAATTATCTTATTTAAAAGATATAGACTTACCATTTGAAAAATTGAAAGTGGATAATGTAAAGTTTAATTTAAACCTTAAAGAAGAATTAAGTATAAATATAAATACATTTATAAAAGAAGTTAAAATGGCAGGTTCAGAATTAAGAAATACTGAAATTAAATTTCGTTATGATAGTAAGGGAATACATCTTCCCAAAATTTTAACAACTTTTAATCTTTTGAATGAAGAAGGTACTAGTATAATATCAGAAGAGGTAAATGGAGTTTTTGATTATTTTAATGAAAAAGGAAAGTTTAAGTTCAGTTTAAAAAATCTTGATAAAAAAGAATATATTCCAAATTTTAATGGAGAGTTTAATTTTGAAATTTTTGAAAAAAGTGTGAACTTTAATTTAAACTCTAATATTGTTGACATTCAAGGAAAATATCTTAATGATGAGAAAAAGATTTTATTAGAAAAAAGCGAGGAGTATTTTTTAAATTATGACTTAAGTCAGAAAAAAATTATAGATGGAAAAGGGAAAATAAAATTTTCTTTATTTGATAATAACTTTTTGATAGATTATTCAGTCTATAATAATAAGTTAAATTTAAAAAGTTTTGCACTTATGGTAAATGGAACTAAAGAGTTGGAAATTTTTGGAGATATAGATATAGATTCATTTTCTTATAATTTAAGACTAGAAGCTGAGAGTTTATATTTTAAGAATTTATTAGGTCTTAAAGATGGGGAGTTAAATGCTAAAATGAGTGGATATATTCAAGGTGTAAGGGATAAATTTGATGGTGAAATAAAAATTGATTCTTTATCAGTGAAATATCGTGCTAAATTAGAAGATTTAAAAGGTAAACTATTTTTTTCTAAAAATGAGGTATTATCTTTGGAGTTTGATGGAGAAATAGGTTCAATAGGTTATAATGATTATAATTTAAATGGATTGTATTTAGTTGCTAGACTTAAAAATAATATATTTGAAATAAAAAGTCTAAACAACCAATTTTTGGATATTTTTGGAAATTTAAACTTGGATACTAAAAATATAGATATTTCAGGGAATATAAGGAAACTTTCATTAAAAAAATTTGGGATAGAAAATCCAGAGATTAGATTAGATGAAGTGAATGCAAAAATAAATGGAAAGCTGGATAATTTAGTTGGTAATTTGAGTTTAGATGATGTAAAGATAATACTTGAAAACAAAGAAAGCATAGTTATAAAAGGAGGATTAGATTATAAAAACAATAAAATTCGAGCTAAAGATTTGAAAATAAATAATAATTTGTTTGAAGGAGAATACTCGTTAAGAAATAGAGAGTATAATTCTACAATATTTTTACTAGAAGAAAATATAGGAAGGTACTATGGAAATGAATCTTTTAAATATAGAATTATAGGTAAGGCTTTAATAAAAGGTAAAGATAAAACTGTAGCAGTAGATTTAAAATCTACAATTGATAAAATATATATATCAGGAAATAGACTACCAAATGCATATATAGAAGCTGAATATAGAGCTCAAAATTTAACAGATGGAATACTAAAATTGAATGAGTTAACTTTGAGTAATCAAAATTTAGAAACACTTTTGAAAATTAATGGGGCTTATGACGTATCTAAAAAATATCTAGATACTAAAATAAGCAAGCAATCTCTTCCTCTGACTAAGCTAAAGGAATATACTAGACTTGAAGATTTAACTGGAGAATTAATAGTAGAAGGAAGAATTAAGGGAGAATTAGATAAGTTGGCTTATAATTTAGGTATAAAAAGTAATGAATTAGGAATGAAAAATGTATATTTGAATTCTTTTAAATTAATTTTAAGTGGTGATCTTAAAAATGTTAATTTAGATGAACTGTCATTTAAATATTTAAATAATCTTTTTTACTCACAAGGAAACTATGATATTTTATCAAAGAAATATATGTATAAGGGAGATGCTAAAGATATTAATTTAGATTTCTTAAATATTTTTTTAGAACCTTATGGGATAACTGGTATTAAGGGATCTTCTACATTTAGTTTTAAGTTGAGAGAGAATGAAAATACTGGTTTTTTGAAGATAAAGAACTTTAATCTAGAGAATAAAGATTTATTCTTGAAATTAGAGCAATTTAACAGTACAATAAAATTAAAAGGTAAAGATTTATCTGTAGAAGAATTTCAAGGAAAACTAAATGATGGAAACATTAATTTAGTAGGAAATTTTGTTGTTCCTGTGATTGAAGAAATTGAAAAAAATCCATATTTTAAAGAGGATTTAAAATACAATTTCAATTTAAAATTAAATGGGATAAAGTACAGATATGGAGAGATGTTTGGGGTTAATTTTAATAGTGATATTGTTGTAGACAATAATAAGGTATTAGGGAATATTGAAATAATAGATGGAACAGTAGAAGAGATACCAAATACTTCTAAGAGTATATTTGATAAGATAAAGGAATTTATTTTTAGATCTTCTTCACAAACAGTTAATGAAAGTGAAGATTTAGGGTCTGATTTTAAAATTGAGACAGTATTTGAAAATTCTCCAGAAATCAATGTTGGAATAAAGATTGTTAAAGGAATAAAATTAGATATAAAAGATCTTAACTCTTTTGTAGGTGATGTAGTTGGAAATGTGGTTGGAAATGGAACTTTGAGTGGAAAAGATGGCAAATATACTTTTCTAGGAAATGTAGAAGTAATGAAAGGAAGCTTGAATGTTAACGATAATATTTTCACTTTAGATAGAGCAGTAGTTATATTTAATGATGAAAAAACTTATTTGCCGAAACTTAATCCAAATTTATTAATAGATGCGAGAGTAAATGTACAAGATGATGAAATAGGTTTAAGTTTGAATGGAAATTTAAATAATTTAAAATTTAATATAAGCTCTAAAAGTGGAAGTAGTAGTGGTAATTTAAATTCACTATTAGTAGATGGAGATATGAATGAAGGAAATAATGAAGCTACTACAACACTTATAACTAATGTTATAGGAGGGCAGTTGACACAAGTATTAAAACCAGTTTCAAATTTAATAAAAAACACTTTGAATATTTCAAAGTTTAGGATTAGTTCAAATCTTCTGAATGATCAAAGCAAAAATGCTAATACCAATGAAGAAGCTCAAAGTAGATTGAGATTTGGAGCTGTTTTGGAAGCAGAAGATAATATATACAAAGATAAAATATGGTGGGTGGCAAAAGGGACACTGTTGGAGGATGATAGTACAGAATACGAAAAGAAGAATAATGAAAGTGGAGCATTAAGAGAGTATGATTTCTCTCTTGAGTATAGATTTGATGCAACAAAATCTATTGGAATAGGTGTAGGTAAGCTCCCAGAGGACAGAAAAAAATCATCAGATAAAGAATCTAAAGAAAATTTAAATTATCATATTGATTTTAAATTTGAGAAAAGATATGATAGTTTAATAGATATCTTTATAAATAAATAGTGGAGGTAGAGATGAGAAAACAGATAACCGTTTTACTTGTTTTTCTATTAAGTGTTATCTCATTAGCTAATATTTCTAGTTATGATATTAGAAAAATAGAGATAATAAATAATAGAGAAGTTCCTTATGAAGTCATACTTAACAGTATGAAATCAAAAGAGGGACAAAAATATGCAACTGAAAATATGATAGCTGATTATAAGGCTATAAAGGATTTAGATTATGTTTCAGATGTATCTATATATCCTACTGTCTATGATAATGGAATAAAATTGACTGTGGATATTACTGAGAAAAAAGATGCAAAAGCTTTGCTTGAAGAAAAGGGAATAATTCCACTTACAGAGAGAGAAAAAGTAGATACAACTATTGTGGTATCAAGTATTGAAATTATAGGGAATACTCATGTAACTACCAAAGAAATAAGAGATATGATACCTATTCAAACTGGTGGATATTTTTCTAGAAATAGAGTCATAGAAGGACATAAAAATCTTATAGAAAGTGGATATTTTAGAGATGTAATTCCTGATGTTATTAAGACAGGTAAAGGGGTAAAAATTGTATATAGTGTTTTAGAAAATCCTATTATTAATGGAATAAATATTATAGGGAATACTGTTTATACAACTGATGAATTAATGCAAGTTATACAGACAGAACCGGGAAAAATATTTAATATTAATACCATTAGAGGAGATAGAGATAGGATAATTCAAAAATATCAAGATGGAGGATATGTCCTAGCTGAAGTTGTAGATATAGGACTTAATGCAAATCTTGAATTAGAAATTTATCTAAGTGAAGGTGTAGTAAGAAATGTAGAGTTTAAAAAGATGGTAACTAAACAAAAAGGAGCTAGAAGAAGAGCGACTGATGATGTATTAAAGACAGCGGATTATGTTATCGCTAGAGAGGTAGAACTCAAAGAAAATGAGATTTTTAATTCAAAATCTTATGATGAAACAGTACAAAATCTTATGAGATTAGGACATTTTAGAAATGTAAAGTATGAAGTGAGAGATATACCTGGAGATCCAGATGGAAAGAATATTATCTTATTACTTGATGAAGAAAGAACAGCGATATTACAAGGAGCAATTTCTTATGGTTCTGAGATTGGTCTTTTAGGAACTATTTCTATAAAAGATACTAACTGGAAAGGAAAAGGACAAGAATTAGGATTTACTTTTGAAAAATCAGATAGAGATTACTCGAGTTTTTCGATCAACTTTTATGATCCATGGATAAAAGATACTGATAGAATATCTTGGGGTTGGAGTATCTATAAAAATAGTTATGAAGATGATGAAAGTGCAATTTTTAATCAAATAGATACTATTGGAGCTAAATTTAATGTAGGTAAGGGAATAACTAAAAATATAAGACTTAGTCTTGGAACAAAATTAGAATATGTAGAAGAGAGTGCGGATCACTCTAAATTTAGAAATGGTAAATGGATAAATTATAGACCTGGAGAAGAGGCTAAAGGGTTAGATGATAAATATTACATTTGGAGTTTATTCCCATCTATTACTTATGATACAAGAAATCATTTTTGGAATCCAACAGCCGGGGAATATGCAAAACTTCAGTTAGAAGGTGGTTATGCTGGCGGATATGCTGGAGATGCATTTGGAAATGTAACTCTCGAATTAAGAAAATACCATGCTGGATTATTTAAAAAGAATATATTTGCTTACAGAATTGTAGGTGGAGTAATGAGTGAATCTACAAAAGAAGGGCAAAGATTCTGGGTAGGTGGTGGAAATACACTTAGAGGATATGATGGTGGATTCTATAAAGGAACTAAAAAATTAGTAGGAACTATAGAAAATAGAACTCAATTAAATGATGTGTTGGGATTTGTAGTATTTTTTGATGCTGGTAGAGCTTGGGATTATAGAGGAAGAGATTTATCATATCAACGTGATGAAAAGTTTTCTAATGATATAGCTATGGCAGCAGGAGTTGGATTAAGAGTTAATACCCCTATTGGACCATTGAGATTTGATTTTGGTTGGCCAATTAAAAATGATGATGCAAGTGGAATGGAATTTTATTTCAACATAGGGCAATCATTTTAATAAAATATAAAAGTGTTTATGGAGGTTGATGAAATGAGAAAAGTAGCAATAACATTAATGGCAGTGACAATGTCAATATCAGCATTAGCTGAAAAAATAGGGTTTGTAAATTCGCAAGAGGCTTTTACAAAGTATTCACAAACAAAAATTATTCAGGAAAATTTAAATAAAGAAAAGAGTAGATTAGAAAATGAAATAAAGCAAAAAGAGGTTGTTCTTCAAAAAGCTCAATTAGAATTACAGTCAAAAGGAGATAAGATAAGTGAAAAAGAAAAGCAAGATTTCCAAAAGCAAGTTGAAGCTTTTCAAAAATTTGTAAGAGATTCACAAACTAAATTAAGTAAAGAAGAATATACAAGAATGCAAGAAATAGATAAGGCAATGACAACAGCTATCCAAGCAGTAGCTAAGGCAGGAAAATATGATTATATATTAGAAGCTGGAGCAATAAAATTTGGAGGAATTGATGTTACAGAAGATGTGCTAAAAGCTATGGAGAAAGCTAAAAAATAATCAATTAAGGAGGAAATGATGAGATATCATATAAATGATTTAATAAACCTCCTTGGATGTGAAATAAAGGGAGATTTAAGTCTAGAATATATTTCTGGACTTGCTCCCTTTTTTCAAGCCCAAGAGGATAGTATAACATTCGCTTCAGATGAAAAATTTTTAAAAAAATTGAATGAAACTAAAGCAAAAGTGATTTTAGTACCAGATATTCCATTACCAAACATTGGTAAAATGTATTTGGTTGTAAAAGAAAATCCAAGAACACTTATGCCAAAACTTTTAAACTTTTTTAAAAGAGAAATAAAACCTTTTGAAAAGATGATAGAAGAATCTAGCAAAATAGGGAGAAATGTAAAGTTAGGTCCTAATGTCTATGTTGGTCATGATGTAGTTATAGGAGATAATGTAATTATACATCCAAATGTAACAATAGAAGAGGGAGTAGAGATAGGATCTGGAACTATAATTTATTCTAATGTCACAATAAGAGAGTTTTGTAAAATAGGAAGGAATTGTGTCATACAACCTGGAGCAGTAATTGGTTCAGATGGCTTTGGGTTTATAAAAATAAATGGAAATAATACTAAAATAGAGCAAATAGGAAGTGTTATTGTAGAGGATAATATTGAAATTGGTGCTAATACAACAATTGATAGAGGAGCAATAGGAGATACAATTATTAAAAAATATACGAAAATTGATAATTTAGTACAGATAGCCCATAATGATATTATAGGTGAAAATTGCTTGATAATTTCTCAAGTAGGTATAGCTGGAAGTGTAGAGGTAGGAAATAATACTACTTTAGCTGGTCAAGTTGGGGTAGCTGGACATCTAAAGATAGGAAATAATGTTGTAATAGGTGCTAAATCTGGAGTAGCAGGTAATGTAGCAGATAATCAAATTCTTTCTGGATATCCACTTATTGATCATAAAGAAGACTTAAAAATAAAAATATCTATGAAAAAACTTCCAGAGTTAATCAGAAAAGTGAGAGAATTAGAGAAAAAAATTCAAGAAAAATAAAAAGATGTTTGAAATTTTATTAGAAAGTGTTAAAATATAAAAATCAAGTAAGAAAATAAGATGAGGTAGAAATGAAGAAGAGAGTTTATTTTGATAAGTATGGAGAGATGAAGTTTATATCCCATCTTGACTTATTAAGATTTTTTGAAAGAATTTTCAATAAGGCAGAAATTCCTGTAAAGTATAGTCAGGGATTCCATCCTAGACCTAAGATGTCCTTTGGAAGTCCTATATCTTTAGGCACAGAGGCTTACAATGAAATTATGGATTTTGAAACTGATGCAGAGATTTCTAATGAAGAGGTAAAAAAGAGACTTAATGATAGCGCTGTATTAGGCTTTAAAGTCAATAAGGTTGAAGAGGTAGCTAAAAAGTCTTCAATAATGGAAGAGTTTACAAATATGCTTTATACAGTTGAAGGAAGTCAAGAAGATATGGATAAACTTGAAAAATTATTAAATTCTGAAAATATTTTAGAAATAAAGGAAAAAAAAGGAAAAATTGTCACTAGAAATTTAAAGGAAAGATTAAAGTTTTTTTCAAGAGAAGGAAATAAAATTTTGATGGAGATCATTAATACTTCTCCAAATTCATATTTAGAGATGATAGGAATTGAGCAGCAAGATGTTCAAATAAATAGATTAGGCTACAAAGTTAACAATTAAAATATATTGCGAGAGGAGAAATTAGTATGTTAGAATTAAAATTCATACGTGAAAACAAAGAGAAAGTTGAGGAGATGCTAAAAAATAGAAATAGCAATTTAACTCTTGATGAGTTTTTTCAACTAGATGATCAAAGAAGAGAGATCTTAGGAGAAGTAGAGACTTTAAAACAAAAAAGAAATCAAGAATCAGCAGAAATAGCAAAATTAAAAAAAGAAAATCAAGATGCTAGCCTTCTTATTGAAGAAATGGGAAAGGTTTCAACTCAAATAAAGGAACTAGATAATAAATTAGCTGAGATAGAAGAAAAATTAACTTATATACAAATGATTATTCCAAATATGTATCAAGAAGGAACTCCAGTAGGAGAAGATGAAAATTCAAATGTAGAAATTAGAAGATGGGGAACTCCTAGAGAATTTTCCTTTGCACCAAAAGCTCATTGGGATATAGGAGAAGATTTAGGAATATTAGATTTTGAAAGAGGAGCAAAACTTGGGGGATCAAGATTTGTATTATATAGAGGATTAGGTGCTAGAGTAGAGAGAGCACTTATTAATTTTATGTTAGACTTACATACTTTAGAGCATGGCTATACTGAACATATTACTCCATTTATGGTAAAAAGAGAGGTATGTGAGGGAACAGGACAACTTCCAAAGTTTGAAGATGATATGTATAGAACAACAGATGATATGTTTTTAATTTCAACTTCTGAAATAACTATGACAAATATTCATAGAAAAGAAATTTTAGATGAAAAGGAATTACCTAAGTACTATACTGCTTACTCTCCATGCTTTAGAAGAGAAGCTGGATCATATGGTAAGGATGTAAAAGGGATTATAAGACTTCATCAATTTAATAAAGTGGAAATGGTAAAAATAACTAATCAGGAGTCATCTTATGATGAACTAGAAAAAATGGTAAACAATGCTGAAGAAGTATTAAAAAGATTAGAATTACCATATAGAGTAATACAGTTATGTACTGGAGATTTAGGATTTGGAGCTGCTAAAACTTACGATATTGAAGTATGGTTACCATCTCAAGGGAAATATAGAGAGATATCTTCATGCTCTAACTGTGAAGGATTCCAAGCTAGAAGAATGGGACTTAAATATAGACCGAATGGAAGTTCTAAAAGTGAATATTGTCATACATTAAATGGTTCTGGATTAGCAGTAGGAAGAACATTAGTTGCTATTATGGAGAATTATCAACAAGAAGATGGTTCATTTTTAATACCCAAAGCTTTAATACCATATATGGGAGGAATAGAAGTTGTTAAGAAGTAGTTTGCTTATACTACTATTACTTAATATTTTCATAAATAATTTACTCTATATAGGAACAACTACTTTGATATTATTTATATTAAATCTAATATATAATAGAAATTTAAAGGAAAATATTCAAAGAGTAAGATTTTTGTTTTTTTTCTACTTTCTAACTTGTCTCTTACAAATATTCTATACTCAAGAAGGAGAGGTACTTTTTAAATTTTTAAAATTTTATATAACTAAAGAAGGAATATATAATTTCTTATTAAATTTTTTAAGAATTTTTAATCTTTTATTATTGTCTTGGATAGTTGTTGAACAAAAATTTATAGGAAATAAGTTTAGTAAATATCAAAAAATAATAGAATTAGTGATAGAATTAGTACCTCAAGCTATTTTACTTATAAGAAAAAGAATGAGGATAAAATGGTTCTTTAGATATATTTTGAAACAAATAAAAGTAAAAAACTAACCTAAACATGAATATATTATTCTTTTAATTGATTTTATTTAAAATATTTGTTAGAATTATTATATATAATTTTTTAGGAGGAAAAAAATGGGATATAATTACAAAGATTTAGGTCTTTCAAACACAAAAGAGATGTTTGCAAAAGCAAATGCCAATGGATATGCAGTACCTGCTTTTAATTTCAATAATATGGAGATGGCTTTAGCTATCATAGAAGCTTGTGCTGAAATGGGATCACCAGTAATATTACAATGCTCTAAAGGAGCTTTATCTTATATGGGACCAGAGGTAACTCCATTACTAGCTAAAGCAGCTGTAGATAGAGCAAGAAGCATGGGGTCTGATATTCCAGTAGCTTTACATCTTGACCATGGACCAGATTTAGAAACTGTAAAAACTTGTATTGAAGCAGGATTTTCATCTGTAATGATAGATGGATCTCACTATGATTTTGCTAAAAATATAGAAGTTTCTAGAGAAGTTGTTGAATTTGCACATTCTAAAAATGTAACTGTAGAAGCTGAATTAGGAGTTTTAGCAGGAATTGAAGATGATGTAAAAGCTGAAACTCATACATATACAAATCCTGATGAAGTTGAGGAATTTGTAACAAAGACAGGAGTAGATTCATTAGCAATAGCTATTGGAACTTCTCATGGAGCACATAAATTTAAGCCAGGGGAAGATCCTAAATTAAGACTAGATATATTAGAAGAGATTGAAAGAAGAATACCAGGGTTTCCTATTGTATTACATGGATCATCAGCTGTACCTCAACAATATACTGCTATGATAAAGGAGTTTGGAGGAGAAGTTAAGGATGCTATAGGTATACCAAATTCTGAATTAAGAAAAGCGGCTAAATCAGCAGTAGCTAAGATAAATGTAGATACTGATGGAAGACTAGCTTTTACAGCAGCAATTAGAAGAGTATTGGGAACTACTCCAAAAGAATTTGATCCTAGAAAATATTTAGGAGCTGCTAAAGAAGAAATGAAAGCTTATTATAAAACTAAAATAACTGATGTATTTGGTTCTGAAGGAGCTTATAAAAAAGGAAGTAAATAATTTTTTAAGAGCAGAGTAATCTGCTCTTTTTAGATCAAATTATTTTATAAATAAACATAAAAAGAGGAAAAAATATAGTAAAAAACTGTAATTTTCCTCTTATAATTTATCTATTTAAGATAATCATTTATAGATTAGTTCATTTTTTCTACTAAAGTTTTTCCAGCTTTGAACTTAACAGTTTTTTTAGCAGGTATTATAATTTCTTCACCAGTTTTTGGATTTCTCCCTACTCTTTCAGCTTTTTCTACAACTTCAAATTTTCCCCAACCAATGATATTTAAGTCTTTATCAGTTTTTAAAATTTCCTCAATACTATTTAAGATAGCTTCAAATTTTCTTTCTGCTTCAGCTTTAGATGAAAATACTCCTTTTTCGAATAGTACTCTTGTAAAATCTTTTTTCGTCATTTTGTGAACCCTCCTAAAATCTATATAAAACACATAAGTTTTTATTTTATATCATATATTTTAAATAATTTCAATACTTTTTATAAAATTTTGCTAAATTTTTTAAAATAGTGTAAAATAATATAGTAAAGAGGGGGGATATTTATGAAAAAATACCTGATTATATTAGTATTGGAAATTATATTGGTTTCTTGTTCATCAATTAACTATACTATTGATAGTGATACATTTTCTTCTGTTGGACAAAATGAGAGAATAAAATATATAATATTACATTATACAGCTACTAATGATGAAGTTGGAATGAGAGCTTTAACAAAAGGACAAGTAAGTTCACACTATTTAATAACTACAAGAGATGACGAAGCAATTTATAACTTAGTGCCCTTAGAAAAAAGAGCTTGGCATGCTGGGGTTAGCGAGTTTGGAGATAGAAAAAATTTAAATGATTCTTCTATTGGAATAGAAATAGTTAATAAAGGTGTAAAAGATTATAACGAAAATGAAAAAAACTATGGTTTTTTTATTCCAGAAGTAGAGTATATAGAATTTTCAGAAGGACAGATAAAAAAGTTAGGTTATCTACTAGAGACTATAATTAAAAAATATAATATAAAACCTAAGGATATATTAGGGCATTCTGATATAGCTCCGACTAGAAAAATAGATCCAGGACCTAAATTTCCTTGGGAGAGATTGTATAAAGAGTATGGTATAGGGGCATGGTATGATGAAAAAGATAAAGAGTTTTTTATGAACGAACAATTATATAAGGTAACACCAATATTTAAAATAAAAGAAGAGTTAAAAAAATATGGATACAAAATAAATAATACTGATGAGTGGGATGAAGAAAGTAAAAGAGTAGTGTATAATTTCCAAGCTCATTTTAACCCTAAGAGTTTGAGTGGAGATATGGATTTAGAAACTTTTGCTATTTTAAAGGCCTTGAATAAAAAGTACAGATAAAAAATAACTTGTATAAATAATGATTTAATGCTATAATACTAACAGAGAAGAAAACAATTTGATAAATAAAACACTAACTTTTTTTACGTTTAAAAAACAAAAAAATCACGTTTCAAAAATTTTAGGGTTTGTTTTTTCTATTTGGTTTCATCTAAAATTTTTGGAGGTGCATTTTAATGCTAAAAGGAACAGTAAAATGGTTTAATAAAGACAAAGGATTTGGATTTATTTCTGGAGAAGATGGAAGTGATTATTTCGTACATTACTCTAATATTAATGCAAAAGGATTTAGAAGTTTAGAGGAAGGACAAGCTGTATCTTTTGATGTAACTGAAGGAGCAAAAGGTCCAGTAGCTTCTAACGTAACAGTAGCTTAGTTTTTTAGAACAACTTTTGGGTACTGTGAAGTACCCCTTTTTTATATCTCTTTTGGAGGTACTCATGAAAAAAAATAGTGAGTTAAAATTTCAATATTTTATAAATACTCTTGTGAAGTTATTTTTATTTCCATTATTAATAGTGGGACTTTTATTAAGATTTTATGATAATATTTTTAAAAAAAATCAGAAGAAAAAAAGAGTATCATATAATTTATGGTATTGATAGATATGCATGGGTGGCGGAATGGTAGACGCGTAAGGTTGAGGTCCTTATAGGTATTTTCCTGTGAGAGTTCAAGTCTCTTCTCATGCACCATAAGCTATTAAGGGGGATAATATATCCTCTTTTTTTATTGAAATTATACATAATTGTAAAATAGATGTAAAAAGCATTTGATAAAATTCAAAAAAAGATAATTTTTTTTCATAAAAGAATAATTTAAAAAAATAGAGCAATATTTCGAAAAATATGATAGAATATCTAATAATTGAAGTAGATGATATCTAGAATATGAAAAGGAGATACAATGAAACTAACAAAAAAAGAAAAAATTTTAATTGTGTGTTCACTTACTGTTATTTGTTTTAGTTTGTATACTTTTAGTAAGAGAGATATTTTAATTGAAAGACTTGCAAATAGTCAATTTTTATCTAAATCATATCGAAAAAGTAGGGATAAAAAACTTGAAAAAGAGATAGAGAGAAAACTAAATAGTTATATATTAAAAGAAAAGATAAAGGAACTTAGTACTGAAAAGCTAGAAGTTGTAAGTACTATATTAAGTAATGATGATACATTAAAATTACTAAATGAAAAAGATAAAGAGAAATATAGCTCAGAACGTTATCTTTTAGAGGATATTAACTATGATGAAGCTATAACCTTATATAATGCAAGTAAAGGATTTAGAGAATTAGCCTTACTTTCTGAAGACATAAAAAACTATTTAATGAATAGTTACCCTAATTTTAATTATAGTAAAGTTATAGATAATGATGGAAAAGTTCCAGAATTAATAGCAGCGAAGAATAAGTTTCTAAAGCTTACATCCAATAAGGAATTAAAAGATATAATAAGTCACTTAGACAAGAATCAGTTAGATGAGCTTAATACTATAATTGGAAATGATACTGATATGATAGAATTATTAAATTTTAATAAAAAATTTATAGAGCAAGTGAAGTTAAACGTTAATAAACTTTTGACGTCTGGTTTACCTCTTGAAACCTTAGAGAAACTTGTCTCATTTAGTAAAAGAGTAGATGAATTATCAAATTTAGATGAGAGGTTTGATAAATTTATAACTGAAAATATGGATAAAATAGAATTTAAAAAAATATATCTTTATGGTGAATTTTATTTGGCAGATAAAAATAATGATATAGATCTTGAAAAGGAGTATAGGAAAAAAAATTATACTTTTGAAGAACCTTTTATAAAATTAAATCCTTATGGAAGAACTCCATTAACTGCTCTAGTAAAAGTAGATAATGATCTAGCAGGGAAAAAAGTAAAAGTTTTAATAAAAGGAGAGTTTGGTAGTGAAGACTATTCATATATGACAGAGATAAATTCATTAGGGGAATTTATTGTAGCTGGTTTGTTTTCAAAGTCTAAAAATAAAATAAAAGTCAAATTAGAAGATGGAAGAGAAAAAGATCTTATAATAACTACTAATACATTAGATGACATTTTGCCAAGTATAGTTATAGAAAAAAAAATTGCTAATAGGATGGAGCCAGGAATGAATTTGGTATCATTTAATACCAAAGAGAAAGCTATGCCATTTATATTTGATATAAACGGTAATGTAAGATATGTATTGGATATATCATCTACTATGAATAAAGCATATGTAGGAAAAGAAGAAAAAAATTGGATAGTAGCTAATGATGAAGCTGTATTTACATTTGATATGCTGGGAAAGATTTTAAGCATAAGAGAACCTGAATATTATGCAGAAAATGAGAATTGGAAAAATGGTGTTTTGTTTAGAGAGATACAGTATCTTCCTAAAAAAAATAATCAATTAGCTGTCTATGGATTTAGTGATAAGTTAGCATATCCAAGTGGAGTTTTTTCAGAATTAGGAATAGATAGTAAACAGGAGTTATTTAAAGCGAGGCTTTATTTTGATAAAAATAGCTTCGAAGAAAATAACATATTATCAGGTAGAAGGATTGAGCTTTTTTAGTAGGAGAGTAAGATGGAGCAAGAAAAAGGAATAATTTTAAATACAATATATATTTTAATATTAGGAGCCATATTTTATTTGGAAAAATATATCTTCATTTCAAATGAAAACCTATTCTCTTTTCAATCGATGATAGGCTTTTTTATAATGATGTTAGGAGCTTATGTAACCGATAATATGAAGTTTCAAAGATATAAATATAAAATTAGAAGTTATATCTTTGTTATACTAATAGATTTCATTTGTTTTATGGTGTGGTTTTTTTATAGTTGGGACTTATCTCTAATTATATTTATGTTAATATTTGTTGCAGCTCAAATGTTGCTGACAGTTCTTATTAGCATATTGGTATTTAAATTGAGATATGTAACTATATATGGTAGTGGAGAGATGAAAAATAGAGTACTAGAGAGCATACAAAGATTTCAAGATTATAAATATATAGATTTTTCTTCTGAAAAAGAGGAGTTTTCAAAATTTATCAAAGATAATAATGTATCTTTGATAATTTTGTGTAAAGAAAAATTGGTAAGTAATGAAATAAGAGAAATATTATCTATGAAGCTCAGTGGAATAGAAGTTAAGAGCTATTTTGACTATATGATAGAAAACGAAGGGAAGATAGAAGTTGAATTTATAACAGAAGAATGGTTACTGCAGGCTTATGGATTTAAAATTTTATCTAGTCAAATTCAAAATAATATTAAAAGATTTTTTGATGTAGTAATGTCTATATTAATAGGGGTATTAGCTCTTCCTGTTATATTTATTGCAGCTATAATTGTAAGAGTTGAAAGCCCAGGACCAGTAATATATAGCCAAAATAGAGTTGGAGAAAATGGAAAAGAATTTAAAGTACATAAATTTAGAAGTATGAGAAATGATGCTGAAAAAGATGGAGCTAAATGGGCTCAGTTAAATGATCCTAGAGTTACTAAATTTGGTAACTTTATGAGAAAAACTAGAATAGATGAATTACCTCAACTTGTAAATGTTTTAAAGGGAGAAATGAGTTTTATAGGGCCTAGACCAGAAAGAATGGTGTTTATAAAAGAGCTAGAGAAGGAGATTCCATATTATAATTTGAGACATATGGTGAAACCAGGCCTTACTGGTTGGGCTCAAGTAATGTATCCATATGGAGCCAGTGTAGAAGATGCTAAAAGGAAATTAGAGTATGATTTATATTATATTAAGCACCATAGTTTATATTTGGATATGGTGATAATGTTCATGACTTTTAAAACTGTAATATTTGGAAAAGGAAGATAACTATGTTGACAATTTTTACTCCAGTATATAATAGAGTAGATACTTTGAAAAGATTATATGAAAGTTTACTTAGACAAACTTCTAAAGAGTTTCAGTGGATAGTAGTAGATGATGGGTCTACTGATGGAAGTGGAGAGTTAGTTCAAAATTTTCAAAAAAGTTCTCCTTTTGAAATTATTTATAAATATATGCAAAATGGTGGAAAAATGAGAGCCATTAATGAGGGAGTAACCTTAGCTAATGGAGAGTTTTTTCTAATAGTAGATAGTGACGACTATGTAAGCAATGAATGTGTAGAAAAAATTTTATTTTTTGCTGAAACCTTACCTGAATCTATGGGAGGATTAGTATTTAGGAAAATAGATATAAAAAATAAAAAAATTACAGGGAAGCCTTATCCAAAAAATATTATTGATTCTTCTCCTATTGAAATTGTCTATAATTATGGAATAGTTGGAGATAAAGCAGAAGTATTTAAAACTAAGTTATTAAAAGAAAATCCATTTTTTGTCTATGAAGGAGAAAAGTTTATTCCTGAAGCTATTATATGGATAAAAATTGGTGAGAAGTACAAGATGAGGTACATAGATGAGGGGATCTACTATTTTGAATATTTAGAAGATGGCTATACTAAAAATTTTAAAAAATTATTAAAAAATAATCCTAGAGGTTTTGGAGATTATTATATGAGTATGCTTTCATATCCATTACCTTTAAAAAATAAAATTAAATTTTTACTGAGATATATACAAGCTAAATTCTATATTTATATGGCTGAGAGGAGGAAATATTGAAGATACTTCATATAATAACATCACTTGAGTTAGGTGGAGCGGAAAAGCTAATTACAGAGCTAGCTCCAGTACAGAAATCAAAAGGGCATTTTGTAAGAGTGATGATACTTAGTGATAAAAAAGCTGTATTTAAAAAGGAATTAGAAGAAAGAGGAGTAGAAGTTTTAGTATGTAAAAGTAATTCTATAAAATCTTTTTTTAATATTTTTTCTATCTTAAATGAAGTAAAAAAAGAAAATTATGATATAGTACATGCTCACTTAGTACATGCACAGTATTGGACAAGATTGGCTAAGATATTAGATAGAAAAAAAAGAAGATATATTACTACTGAACATAGCACATCAAATAGAAGAAGAGAATCAAAATTAATGAGAATTATAGATAAGTTTGTATTTGCAGGTTTTGATAAAATAGTTAGTATTTCAGAGGCTACACAAAAAAGTTTGAAGGAATGGTTAGAAAGAGATGATGATACTTTTAAATTAATTTATAATGGAATAGATATAAAGGAATTTCAAGATTCTAAACCTTACAATAAAACTAAGTTAGGTGTAAAAGAAGATGATTATTTGATAATGATGATTTCTAGGTTTCACCAATCTAAAAATCAATTAGGAGTTGCTGAAGCTTTAATGTGGTTGCCAGTGAAATACAAATTGTTATTTGTAGGAGATGGCGTTTTAGAAGAAAGTGTAAAAAAATATTGTCAAAAAAATAATCTTATGAATAGAGTGAAATTTTTAGGAATGAGAAAGGATATTTCTCGCCTTTTGAAAACTGCTGATATAGTTGTACAGTACTCTTTTTTTGAAGGATTTGGAATAACAGCTGTTGAAGCTATGGCAAGCGGAAAGCCAGTAATAGCTAGTGATGTATCTGGACTTAATCAAATAGTAGGAGGAGCAGGTATCTTAGTAGATATAAATAGTTCTAAAGAATTAGCAAAAGCTATACTTTCTTTAAGGAATATAGAGTTTTATAAAAATATCTCTCAAAACTGTTTAGCAAAAAGTAAAAAATATACAATTGAGTGGTGTGCAGATAATTATTTAAAACTATATGAAAAGGAGTTATGATGTTGGTTTATTTTGGAATAATTATCTTTTTGGGATTAGGTAGTATAATAGAACAAAGAAATAAAAAGTTAGGAGAGAATTTTTTCCTTTTTTCTTTTCTCTTTTTAATCTTATTTTTTGGATTACGTGGGTATATAGGATATGATTGGTATTCCTATAAGCCAAATTTTGATAAAATACCCACACTATTTAAACTATTTGAAGGAGATCTTTCGATACTATCTTCTGGCTATGAGTTAGGATTTCAAATTTATACTTCTTTTATAAAGACTTTTACAGATAATTATTATATTTATAATTTTATCAATAGTTTAGTAGACTTTATAATATTTTACTTTATGCTAAAAAGATTCTCAAAATTTCCATTACTTTCACTTTTACTTTTTTTTAGTATTTATGGAATAGCTTTAGAAGTAGATATGATAAGAAATGCAAAAAGTATCATGTTGTTTTTAGTATCTATAAAATATATAGAAGAAAGAAATATTATGAAATTTACTTTTTTAAATATTTTAGGAATATTTTTTCATTACAGCTCTTTTCTTTACTTACCTATGTACTTTTTCTTAAATACTAAATGGAATAAAAAATTTATTTTTTTTCTATTTATTATAGGAAATATTTATTATTTTTCTGATATTAGAATAGTAATGAAAATAATAAAAGAGTATAGTGTTTTTTTACCTACTGGATTGGGGTCTAAACTCTCAGGTTATTTAAGTATAATACCTTTAGATTTTTCATTGGGCTTTTCATTTTATTACATTGAAAGAGTAGTTATATTTTTAATTTGTTGGTTTCAAGATGATAGACTTAGAGATAAAAAATATGGGAATATAATGCTGAATTCTCTCTATATTTCAGTATTTTTTTTCTTATATTTATCAGAATTTTCAATTGTAGCTACTAGATTTGCTTTACTTTTTATCTATTCGTATTGGTTTGTTCTTCCAATGCTTCTAGATATCTATCTTAAATTACTAGTATTTATTTTAATTTTTTTAATCTCAGTTTTTAGATTAAATAATCAGATAAATTTTATCGGTAATAAGGATATATATCAGTACCAGAATATTTTGATAAGCAATGAAAGTGAGGAAATACAAAGAAAAAAAGTAGAGAGTGCAAGTAAATATAAGATGAATGCTCATGGGAAAGAGATATCAGTACTTTTTTAAGGAGAATAAAAATGAAGATAATGTTTGTAGCTAACTATATGTGGGATATATATATATTTAGAGCTGGAGTATTAAAAGCTTTAATAAATGATGGGCATCAGGTAGTAGTGATAGCTCCAGATGATGGAAGAATAGATATGGAAAAAGCTATTCCTGGTCTTAAAAGTATCTCTATAACATTAAATAAAAGAGGAGTAAATCCAATAGAAGATTTAAAACTTATAAAAGAGTTATATAATATTTATAAAAAAGAAAATCCAGATTTGATATTTCATTATACAATAAAACCTAATATTTATGGGACGATAGCTTCAAAATTAGCTAAAAAAAAATCGATAGCTATACTTACAGGTCTTGGTTATTCTTTTGTCCAAAAAAGTTTAGTTTCAAGGCTTGCTGTACAACTTTATAAGTTTTCTTTAAGATTTTCAAATGAGATTTGGGTACTTAATGAAGATGATAAAAATATGCTTCTTTCTAAGGGAATAGGAAGCACTGATAAAATATTTATACTTCCAGGAGAGGGAACAGATTGTGAAAGATTTAAACCACTTCCTATGGAGAGAAGAGATGATAAAATAATATTTCTTATGATAGCTAGAGCTTTTTTAGATAAAGGATTTAAAGAATATGAGGAAAGTGCTAGAAGAATAAGGAAGAAATATAAAGAGAAAGTAGAATTTTGGTATTTAGGTGCATTAGGAGAAAATGCGGTATCTGGTATAACTAAAGAATATATGGATTTATTAGTGAAGGAAGGAGTTTTAAATTATTTAGGAGTAACTGACAGACCTGAATTTATTATAAAAGAGTGTGATGCAATAGTTTTACCATCATATAGAGAAGGAATATCAAAGACATTATTAGAAGGAGGGGCTATGGAAAAACCTATAATAGCTTCTGATGTAACAGGTTGTAAAGAGATAGTTGATGATGGAAAAAATGGTTATTTAGTTAAGGTAAGAAGTGTAGATGATTTAGTAGAAAAAATGGAAGAGTTTATTAAACTTTCACGGAAGGAAAGAGAAAAAATGGGAAGATTTGGAAGAAAAAAAATACTCAAGGAATTTGACGAAAAAATTATAATTGATATTTATAAAGAAAAGATACTAAATATAATTTAAAAAAGTTAGAAAAGCATATTCAAGAAAATCTTTTCGAATATAGTATTGGAAACTGATGTGATAGACATCTTGTGGAGAAAGGAGTAAGATTATGGATTTGAGTATTATAGTTCCAATTTATAATGTAGAGGAATATTTAGCTGAATGTCTGAAGAGCTTGTATAAAATAAGTAATCTAAGGTATGAAGTTATCTTAGTAAATGATGGATCTAAAGATAAGAGCTCTAAGATAATAGAGGATTTTAAAGAACTTTACCCTAAACAAACTATTATAATAAATAAAGAAAATGGTGGATTATCTTCGGCGAGAAACGCTGGCCTTAAGGTGGCAAAAGGAAAATATATCTCTTTTATAGATAGTGATGACTTCATAGATACAGATGAATTTGAAAAATTTGTAATAGAGGGAATAAGTTCTAGAGTGGATATAGCAGTGGGAAATATGAGATACTATGCTCCTGGAAGAATAGGAGAACCGCTTTTTAGATCAAAGCTAATAAAGGATAGTGGAGTAATTACTGGGATAGATTTTCTTTGGAGAGTTCTGCAATCTCCTAAATGTTATAGAGAAGAAGTGGTAGATGATATATATCGAAGAAATTTTCTTATAAAAAATAATCTTTTTTTTAATGAAAATATAGTACATGAAGATAGTGAGTTTACAACTCTTGCATATTTAAAAGCAAAAAAAGTAAAATATATAGATAAAACATTTTATTTTTATCGTCAAAGAGAAGGAAGTATAATGAATAAGGTGTCAGAAAAAAGTATAATTTCTCTTGAAATAATTTGTGAAAGGTTATTCGAAGAATTTATAAGTATAGATGATAAAAAAGCTAAAGAAGCTTTATCATCACTTATTTTAAGTTTTTACTCAACAATTTTATATAAAAGATATAATGGTAAAGAGAATTATACAAAAGTATATCAAAGGTATAAGGAGCTATATTTAGAGTTAAAAAAATATTCACAATCAAATATAGAACAAAGATTGCTATCTTTTTCTATATTTATTCCTAATACTATAAGAAAAATTTTAGGAAAAGAGATAACTAATATTCAAAAAATTCCGAAATTTTAAGGAGGAGATATGATACCTAAAAAAATTCACTATGTTTGGTTAGGCAAAAATCCCCATCCTAATCTCATGGATATTTGTATAAATTCTTGGAGAGAAAAACTTCCAGGGTATGAAATTATAGAGTGGAATGAGGAAACTTTAAATTTTTATGAAGAAATGGAAAAAAATAGATTTTTAAAAGAGTGTTATAAAAGAAAATTATGGGCTTTTTTATCAGATTATTTTAGAATAAAAATTTTGTATGAAGAAGGTGGGATTTATTTAGATACTGATATGCAAATAGTAAAAAATATAGACTCACTTCTTTTTAATGAGTTTTTTATAGGGGTAGAAAGTAAAGAGATTATAAGTGCAGGGATAATCGGTATAGTTCCAAAACATGAGCTTATGAAAAAAATTTTAGAGTTTTATGAGAATGATATTTGGAATGAGCCAATATTTACGATTCCAGATATAATCACAAGAGTGATTAATAAAGAGTATCATTTTCAGATGAAGGAAGATATTACATATATAGCTGATGGAATGGTAATATATCCAGCTAGATATTTTTATCCATATCATTTTACAGAAAAATTCGAAATTTCATGTATAAAAAATGATACTTATGGGATACATTGGTGGGGAAAGTCATGGGGTGAGAAAAAAAATCTTTCAAAGCTCTATTTTTTAGAGTTTAAACATTACCATGGACATAGAAAAATTTTAATAGAACTACTTATAATAACAGGACTTATGAAGTTTGTAAAACGATCGAAGTTATTAAAAAATTTAGGCAAGAGGTTATAAGTATGATAAAGAAATTAAAGTATTTACTTAGTGATAAATTGTTAGTAAATTTTTTACATCTATTTGGTGGAGATGCTTTTGCTTCAATTTTATCTATATTTTCGATATCATTTATAACAAAAGGAATAGGTTTAGAAAAATATGGTCTTATTACTTTAATACAAGGAGTGGTATCTCTTATAGATGGGATTTTTAATTTTCAATCATGGCAAGGTATAATTAAATTTTATCCTGAGGTTAGAGAAGATGAGAAAAAATTAAAAACTTTGATAAAGTTTAGTTATTTTTTAGATTTTTCTACAGCTATAATAGCTTTTATAGTATTTTTTTCATTGAGTACTTGGATAGCTAAGTTTTATAACTTCCAATCACAAGAATTTTACTTTCTTTTAGTTTTTTCAATCTATATTATTTTTAATATTCAAGGAACAGGTCTTGGGATTTTAAGAAGTTTTAATAGATTTGATTATCTGAGAAATCAGAGGATGTTAGTTGCAATTTTTAATTTTTTATTTTTAGGATTGGGTTTTATTTTAAAGCAAGATATATTTTATTTTCTTCTAGTATATCTTTTTACTAATATTTTAAACTCTCTAATTCTCAACTATTTTGTTTTTAAAGAGTTAAAAAGGAGAAAAATTACTGGAATATTTAAAGAAAAATTAAAATTTAATAAAGAATTCTTTAAGTTTACCTGTTTGACGAATATAAATTCAAGTTTGGATATACCTGTGCAATATTTTGATAATCTTATGATAGGAAAATTATTATCCTTAGAACAATTAGCTGTGTACAAGTTGTGTAAAACACTGACGGTTGTATTAGATAGAGTAGCTACTCCTTTATATCAAACTCTCTACCCTTATTTTTGTGAAAGGATAGTAGAGAAAAGTTATAGTGAGATATTTAGAAAATGTATAAAGATATCATCTATGCTTCTAATGAGCTGTATTTTCCTTGTTTTTGTTATGAATATCATAGGTTTTGATATTCTATCCAATTTTTTTTCTAAAAGTTTGAATAAGTATAAATTAGAATTAAATCTATACTTGCTTATGAAATCATTAGCAACTGTATTCATATTTATACATCCATTATTTTTAGCATTAGGATACATAAAAAGAGAAACAAAAATAGTATTTATAGCGAATTTTTTATATTTAGCCATCTTATTTATTTTAATAAAAAAAATAGGATTAATAGGAGTGATAATAGCTTATGGAATACAGGTATTCTTGATAGTAATGATGAAAGGAATAGTAATTTTAAAAAGCTTAAAGATAAAATAGTTTTTTTGAAAAAGAGAGAAATTAAAAAATTCTCTCTTTTATTTTACTAGTTATTATATTATAGATAATTAGTTTTGCTTATAGATAGTACGTCCATCAGCTTGATTATTACATAGCAAAGTGATTTCTGCTATGTGGACATTAGTTGGAAGGTTAGCAATATAAGCTACTGTTTCAGCTATATCATCAGGGGTAAGAGCTTTTATTCCCTGATAAACTTTTTTAGCTCTTTCTTTATCGCCTTTAAATCTAACCATACTAAAATTTGTTTCAACAAGTCCAGGTTTAATATCTGTTACTTTTATTTTAGTATCAACTAAATCAATTCTCAATCCATCAGATAATATTTTTACAGCAGCTTTACTTGCACAATAAACTGCCCCACCAGCATAAGCGGCATCTCCAGCTACTGAACCCATATTGATAATGGTAGCTGGGATATCTCTTTCTATCATATGTGGAAGAAGGGCATTAGTAACATATAATAGACCTTTTATATTTGTATCTATAACAGTAGAGATATCTTCTGAAGAGTTGTTATATAATTTATCTAAGCCAGAAGCTAAACCTGCATTATTGATAAGAATATCTATATCTTTCCATTCAACTGGGAGTTTAGATAGTTTTTCTTTTACTTCATTGTCATTTCTAACATCTAGTTGAAGGGCTAAAACTTTTACGAGATATTCTTGTTCTATTATTTTCTTTAAATCAAGCAAAAGATCATTTCTTCTAGCTACAATTATAATGTTCATACCAAGTTTAGCTAGAGCTATAGCACAGGATCTTCCTATTCCACTACTGGCTCCAGTTATAAGGGCTGTTTTGCCCTTAACTCTATTTTCATTGTACATAATACCACTTCCTTCTATTTTAACTTTCAATATAGGCCTTTTTTATTTTTTCAGCTGTATCATACATATTGCTATCCATATCAATTTTTACACTAAAATCACTAGAAATTTTATAGAGTAACTCTCTTTTTTGATATAGTTCTTTTATTTTTTCAAACATATCTTCAACATTTAAAAGAGGACGGGATTTACTGTTTTTGACTCGTTCATAAATACATTCAATAGTACAATCAAGGTATACTATAAATGAGGTTTCTTTAAGATTTTTGATGTTCTCATTATCGATGATAACACCACCACCAGTAGCAATGACAATATTATTGTTAAGAGATTCTTCAAATACAATTTCTCTCTCTAATTTTCTAAAATATTGCTCCCCTTTTTCATCAAAAATCTCAGGGATAGTTTTTTTTTCTCTAACAGAGATCATCTTGTCTATATCTATAAATTTCATATCTAGATATTTAGCAAGTATTCTACCTATAGTAGTTTTTCCACTTCCCATAAATCCAATTAATGCAATATTATCTTTCATTTGTTCCTCCTCAAAGACATTATAACATGTAAACTTATCAAATAAAAGAAGGAAAATTCTTTTTTATAGCTTAATTAGAATAAATATGATAGAATGGAATTATATGTGATAAATCACATAGTAAGCTAAAGGGAGGGAATTATGAAATATATAGACCATAAAGTCATAAAAACAGCTTTAGGAACATTTATTTCGATATATATAGCAGAGTTATTAGGGATAAAATTTGGAGTAACAGCAGGAGTAGTAACTATTATAAGTATTCAAGCTACTAAAAAAGAATCTTTAAAAATTGCATTGGAGAGGTTTATAGCTTCTTTAGTTGGACTTTTTATAGCTGTTATATCTTTTGAAATTTTTGGTTATACTCCATTTATTTTTGGAGTATTTATTTTAATTTTTATGCCAGTTTGTTTAAAATTTAATTTATTCCAAGGCTTTTTAGCTACCGTCGTATTAGCTACTCATATTTTAAGCTTAGGCACAGTATCATTAGTTATAGTAAAAAATGAGATATATATATTATTATTAGGAATTATTGTGGCTTTAGTATTAAATTCATACATGCCTGATATGAGGAAAGAATTAAGTGAAAAGAAAAAAAATATAGATAGTTTAATGAAAACTATTATGAATTATTTTGGAGAAGTTCTTATAACTGGATCGGTTTTTGCAGATGAAGAAAAAGTTTTTACTGAGTTGAAAAAGGAGTTAGATTCAGCTAGGGATATTGCTTATAAGGAGTATAATAACGATATCTTTTCTAGCTCAAGAGAAGAGGTTGAATTTTTTCAGATGAAAAGAAATCAGTATAAGGTTTTAGTCAGAATGAGAAATCATTTCTATAGATTTTATTTAAGTAGTGAACATACTGAAATTATTTCAGAGTTTGCAAGAAAAGTTTCTGACTCAATAGGTGTAGATAAATTATATATACAGGTAATGTCAGAGCTTGAAAGAATAAGAGAAGTATTTAAAAATATGCCTCTTCCTCAATCGAGAGTAGAATTTGAAAGTAGGGCGATGTTATTTCAATTTTTAAATGATATAGAGCAGTTTTTAGAGATAAAAAGAGACTATATGAAAAAATTAAGAAAGGAGAATTAGTTTTTAACTAATTCTCCTTTTAAAGTAAATGAAGTATGACTTTATTTTTTGAACATAAAGTAGACAGCTCCAATTAGGCAAATAAAAGCATATATGTAGTTTAATTTAAATTCTTGTTTTAAATATAAAACTGAAAAACCAGAAAAGACAACTAAAGTGATAACTTCCTGAATAATCTTAAGTTGTGCTACTGTAAAAAATTGTGAGCCTATTCTGTTTGCAGGGATAGAGAAGCAATATTCAAAAAAAGCTATTCCCCAGCTACTAATAACAGCAAACCATAAAGCACTATGAGTATTTTTAAGGTGTCCATACCAAGCAAAAGACATAAAAATATTTGAGATAAAAAGTAAAATTACAGGTAAAATTTTCATTAGATTTAGCCTCCTTATTTTAATCATATTTAACCTAAAAATTTTATATCTTTTTGATGAAAAAATCAATAGAAATTTAATTTTAAAAATAGATCCTTAATTTTGGAGAAAAAAGTTTTAAGAAGCGATACTAATAGATAAAAAAATATGTTAAAATATCAATTAAAAGATAAAATGAAAATGATGTTGAGGTGAGGGAAATGTTCATAAATGATTATCATATTCATAGTCAATTTTCAGGAGATTCAAGTCAAGATTTAAATGAAATATTTGAAAGAGCAATTTTTTTAGGATTGGAAGAGATAGCTATAACCGATCATTTAGAATATGATATAGAGGGGATGACTGAAAAATGGATTTTGAATTTAGATAGATATACTAAAGAAATAATAGAATTTAAAAATAAGTATAGAGATAGGTTAAATATAAAATTAGGATTAGAAGTGGGAGTTCAACCGCATACTCGAGAGTATTTAGAGAATCAAGTTAAAAAATATCCTTTTGATTTTGTGATAGCATCTACACATGCTATTGATAGATATGATCTGGCTTTTGGTGAACTACAAAAGTCTAGAAATAAGGAGGAGTTGCAGGAATATTATTTTAAAACTGTATTTGAAAATGTAAAAATATATGATAATTTCTCTATATATGGACACATGGATTTTATTACAAGGTATGGTGGAGATAAATATAGGGGTTTAGAGTACGAAAAAAATAGCGATTTGATAGATGAGATTTTAAAAATGCTGATACATAAGGGAAAGGGAATAGAAATAAATACTTCAGGATATAGGTATAAAGAGGATAGGTTTTATCCTTGTACTGAGATTGTAAAAAGATATTTTGAATTGGGAGGAGAAATTATTACTATTGGCTCAGATTCGCATATAAAAGAGCATTTGACTATGGACTTTGATAGAGTATATAATTTTTTAAAAAGTATTGGAGTAAAATATATTTGTGGATTTGAAAAAATGAAACCTGTATTTAAAATTTTAAAATAAAGTTGATACTTCAGGTTAAATATGATAAAATTAAAAAGATAAATTTTATAAAAGGAGATAAGATTATGAAAAAAACAGTAGTGATGTTAACAATGCTTGGTTTAGCATTAGGAGGATGTACAGCTTTAGAAAAAACAAATGAAGCGGTTGAAAAAGTAGGAACTGTGACACAAACAGCTCAAACTATGCTAGATATTAATTCTATAAAAGGGCAAGAATTTACTCTTGAAAATTCAGATATAACTATTTCATTTGATAATACTAGGGTGTATGGATTTAGTGGAGTAAATAGATATTTTGGAGGATTAACAGTACAAGGAAGTAGTATAGTTATTGAAAATATAGCCTCTACTATGATGGCGGGTCCTCAAGATAAAATGGAAGAAGAAGCAAGTTATTTAAAGACTCTAGCAGAAATGACTTACATGAGAATAGAGGGTAAGAGTGTTATTTTAACAGGAAATGGAAAGACTTTAAAATTTCTAGGAAAATAAAATCAAATAATTATTTTCAATTTTCATCTTAATTTAAAAGCAACAACAGTTATATAAAACAAAAACTCAAGAGTGATATGAATCATTCTTGAGTTTTTGTTTATTTACTAGTTTTTAAGCTTTCATAAGCTGAAAAAATATTCATGATTTGAAGTTTTACACCTATAGCTAGACTTTCTTCATCAATATCAAATTTATCATTATGAAGTGGAGCTGTAATACCTTTGTTTAAGTTTCCAACGCCTAAATTAAAGAATGCTCCTGGAACTTTTTCTACAAAGTAAGCAAAGTCTTCAACACCCATATTAGCTAATGGTTTAGTAAAAATAGCTTTTTCTCCTAGAAGTTTTTTAGTATTTTCTTTAATGATATCTATGTATTTGTCATGATTTATTAAAGCTGTATAACTATCTTCAAAGATAACTTTTCCTGTTGCACCATAAGATTTAGCTCCATATTCTACCATCTCTTTTAATCTCTCTTTTACTCTATTTTTAACTTCATTAGAAAGAGTTCTTAGTGTACCAGAAGCTACTACTTTTTGAGCAACAATATTTTCTTTATCTCCACCATTTATTTTTCCAAAACTAAGTACAGCAGAATCTCTAGAATCAACATTCCTACTTATGATACTTTGAATATTAGTAATTACTCCACAAGCAGCTACAATAGCATCTATTCCTTGACTTGGATAAGCACCATGACAACTTATTCCCTCTATTTCTATTCTAACATCAGTAGATGAAGCACAATAAGCTCCATATTTTACACCTACTGTTCCACACTCTATTATAGGATCTACATGAAGTCCAAATATTGCATCTACACCTTCAAGACATCCATCATTTATCATAGGTAGTGCACCACCTGTTGTCTCTTCTGCTGGTTGGAAAAGAAGCCTTATATTACAAGGAAGATTAGTTTTATTCTCTGATAATATTTTCGCTACTCCTAGTAATATAGCTGTATGAGCATCATGACCACAAGCATGCATTTGCCCAGAAATAGTAGAAGAGTATTCACTAGTATTACACTCTAAAATAGGAAGTGCATCCATATCAGCACGTAGAGCTATTGTAACATTTTTATCATTTCCATCTATATCAACAACTACTCCACTTTTTCCAACCCCAGTTTTATATTTAAAACCCATTTTATCTAGTAATGAAGTGATATGAGCAATAGTTTTAGGAAGCTCAAAGTCTAACTCTGGGATCTTATGTAACTCTCTTCTTGTATTGATAATCCACTCTTTATTTTCATTAACATCGTTTAAAAATTTTGTAATTATCATGTTCCCTCCTGAGTAAAATATTTTGCATTATTTTATTCTAAAAAATAAAAAAAGTAAAATATATTTTTAAAATGTTTTTTATTTAATTTTTATATTTAATATATATTAAAAAATATAGTTTAAATTACGAAGAAAAATAGGCAAGTTTGTTAATTTCTTTATGTTGTTTTTAAGCTGAAATTATGATATAATTCAATAATTGAGTAAAACTATGGAGGAGATAATGTCAGAAAAAATAAATTTGTTAAATTTTAATCAGCAAGAGTTAGAAGATTTTATAATATCACTTGGAATGAAAAAATTTTATGGGAAACAACTTTTTAATTGGTTACATAAAAAGATAGTAAGAGATTTAAATGAGGTAACTAATCTTTCATTGAAAGATAGAGAGTTGTTAGTAGAGAAATCTTATATCCCATTTTTAAATTTATTAAAACATCAAATATCTAAAATAGACAAAACAGAGAAATTTTTGTTTCAGTTAGAAGATGGAAATACAATTGAAACTGTTTTGTTGAGACATAAAGATAAGAGGAATACTTTATGTATTTCTTCCCAAGTTGGTTGTGCTGTAAAGTGTAGTTTTTGTGCAACTGGACAAGGAGGTTTTGCAAGAAATCTGAATGTAAGTGAGATTATTAATCAAGTTTATACTATAGAAAGAAGACTTTTAAAGCGGGGAGATAAGATAAATAATGTTGTATTTATGGGGATGGGAGAACCACTTTTAAATCTTACAAATGTTTTAAAAGCTCTTGAAATATTATCTAGTGAGAATGGAATAAATATTTCTAAGAGAAAAATAACTATCTCAACTTCAGGAATCGTTCCAAACATAGAGAAAATACTCCTTGAAAAGATACCGGTAGAGCTAGCTGTATCTTTACATTCAGCTATTAATGAAAAAAGGGATGAGATTATTCCTATCAATAAAAGATATCCATTAGAGGACTTACATGCTGTTTTACAAGAGTATCAAAGACAAACAAAGAGAAGAATTACTTTTGAATATATTTTAATAAATAATTTTAATGTTTCTGAAACAGATGCTAATGCTTTAGCAGATTATGTGCATGAGTTTGATCATGTTGTGAATTTAATTCCTTGTAATCCAGTAGAAGGAACTGATATGACTAGACCATCAGATAAAAAAATAGAGAGATTTGTTAACTATTTACAAAATGTAAGAAAGGTAAATGTAACTATTAGAAGAGAAAAAGGAACAGATATAGATGGAGCTTGTGGACAGTTGAGACAAAAAAATAAAAAACCTACTAAATAGGAGGAAGAATGAAAAAATTTACATACTTAAAAGTATTTATAGCAGTGATATTTTTGGGTGGCGTGATTGCTTCTGGAGCTGTTTTTGGAGTAGTATATAAATACTATAAAGAATTACCGGATATTTCTACCTTAATAGAGGATTATTCTCCATCTATTCCTACAACTGTGTACGATCGAAAAGGAAGAGTAATAGATGTTATTTCTCGTGAAAAAAGAGAAACAGCAAAATTTAGGGAAATTCCTCAGAATTTAAAAAATGCTTTTTTAGCTATTGAAGATAAGAAATTTTATTTTCATCATGGCATACACTTTAAAAGATTATTAGGAGCGATAGTAGCTAATATAAAAAGTGGTTCTGCTGTACAAGGGGCAAGCTCTTTTACTCAACAACTAGCTAGAAATGCTTTTTTATCTCATGAGAAAAGTATAGCTAGAAAGATAAAAGAGGCTCTTATAACTTTCGAAATAGAGAGAAAATACACTAAAGATGAGATTTTTGAAAAATATCTAAATGAGATATATTTTGGAGCTGGGGCTTATGGAGTAAAAACAGCAGCAGAGCAATTCTATAGAAAAGATATATCACAAATTAATTTAGCAGAAGCAGCATTGCTTGCAGGTATTCCAAATAGACCGGAAACATATAATCCCAGCAAAAAATTAAATAATTCTTTAAAAAGAATGAGACTTATTCTTTCAGAGATGTATAAAGATAAAATGATAACAAAAGATGAGTATGATAGAGCTCTTGCACATAAATTTTATAATGAAAATAATCTACCAAAAGATTTTATTTTAGATGAAGAGACCACAGTTATATATAATAAAAGAAGTGAAGTTGAGTATAATGTACCAGATTTCTCTGGGTTAGTAGAAAATATATTATTAGAAAATTTTAGTGAAGATCTAATATATACAGGTGGATTAAAAGTATATACTACTCTTGATTTAGATATGCAAAAGATAGCTAAGGAAAGTTTTGAAAATTATGCTTTTTTTCAAAAAGATGGAAGAGAAAAATTACAAGGAGGAATGGTAACTGTAGATCCAAATAATGGACATATTATCTCTATTGTAGCTGGAAAAAAATTTAAAGATGGAGATTTTAATAGAGCTACTATGGCAAGAAGGCAATTAGGGTCTTCATTTAAACCTTTTTTGTATTTTACAGCTTTGCAAAATGGATATGAGTTAAATTCAGTGATTGAGGATAGGTATTTACAATATGGTAATTGGATACCTAAAAATTATGGAAATAGATATAATAAAAACCTGACTTTGCTTACAGCCTTAGATAGATCTGTAAATACTGTTTCTATTCAGCTATTAGATAAAGTAGGAATAAATGTTGTCCAAAAAAATATGCAAAAGCTTGATCCTAACTTAAAAATTCCAGATAATTTAACAGCCTCATTAGGTTCGTTTGAAAATACACCATTACAACATGCATTAAATTATAGTGTATTTGCTAATGGAGGGTATAAAGTGGCACCAGTAATAGTTACGTCTGTTAGTGATAAATATGGAAATGTTCTCTATGAACAGCTACCACAAAAAGAGAAAATTTATGATAGCTTAGATATCAGCTTAGTAACATATATGTTAAAAAGCTCAGTTATGTTTGGAAGTTCTGGAAGAGCAGCTGTATATGACTCTAATAAAAATAGGATAGAACAAGGTGGAAAAACAGGAACAACTAATGAGAATAGAACACTATGGTTTGCTGGGATAACACCTAATTATGTAACAACTATTTATATAGGATATGATGATAATTCACCTATTATTGGGAATGTAAGTGGAGGAAATGGAGTTGCACCACTGTGGGCTGAGTATTATCAAAAACTTGTAGATAAAAATTTATATAATACTAAGGCTAAGTTTTCATTTTTAGATAATCATTTAAAAAACGGAGATTTAGTTTTACAAACTTTAGCTCTTAATAGTGGATTGAAAACAGATAAGGGAAGAGATTTTGTTCTTAGAAAGGGAAAAATTGAGCTTGAAAGAGATGATAAGTATTTTAAAGGTATAGCTGGAATATTTGAAAAAAATGGATATAAAGTTACAAATATAAATACAGTAACTGAATCTGAATGGAGAGAAAAAGAAGAGAAGATAGATAAAAATATTAATTTGAATAGTAAATCAAATTCAAATACAAATGATTCATTATTTAAAAGATTGTTAGGAGAGTAAAGAGAGTGGTTTAAATTTATTAGAAAATTTATAAAATTTCGAGGAGGAATAGCTATGTTTGAAAAAAAAATTTATATTGAAAGAAGAGAAAAGTTAAAGAAGATAGTAAAAAAAGGAGTAATAATACTTCCTGGAAATCAGGAATCTCCTAGAAATTATAAAGATAACTGCTATAACTTTGAACAAGACTCTACATTTTTATATTATTTTGGCATGGATATTCCACATCTTATAGGAGTTATAGATGTAGATAATAATAAGGAATATATTTTTGGAACTGATTTTACTCTTGATGATATAGTTTGGATGGGAGAACAAAAACTTTTAAAAGATCTTTCTAAAGATGTTGGAGTAGAAAATTTTATAGAATTAAGTGAGTTTAAAATTTACTCTGCTAAATTAAAAGATGAAAAAAGGGAGCTTCTTTTTCTACCTCAGTATAGAGCTGAGACAATTCTTGAATTGTCAGAAGCTTTTAAATTAAATCCATTTGAATTTAATAATTATATTTCAGAAAAACTTATAAAGGCTGTAGTAGAACAAAGAAATATAAAATCAGAATTAGAGATAAAAGAAATAGAAAAAGCAGTAAATATAACAAGAGAAATGCATTTAGAGGCTATGAGAATAGCTAAACCAGGTATGAAAGAGTATGAAGTGGTAGCTGCTTTAGAAGCGGTGGCAAGTAAATATAATGCTACTACTTCCTTCCATACTATATTCACAAAAAATGGACAAACACTACATAATCATTATCATGGAAATACTCTACAAGATGGAGATATAGTTGTTTTAGATGCTGGAGCTAGAACACAAATGGGATATTGTGGAGATATGACTACATCTTTTCCAATATCTAAAAAATTTTCAGATAGACAAAGGGATATTTATACATTGTTAATTGAAATGTTTGAAAAAGCAGAGAGTTTGATTAGACCAGGAATAACATATAAAGAAGTACATTTAGAAGTTTGTAAAGTTTTAGCTAGGGGTATGAAAGATCGTAATTTAATGAAAGGGGATGTAGAAAAAGCTGTAAAAGAAGGAGCACATGCTATATTTTTCCCGCATGGACTAGGACATATGTTGGGACTTGATGTTCACGATATGGAAAGCTTAGGAGAAAATAATGTAGGTTATGAAGAATTTGAGAGAGATATGCAGTTTGGATTAAAATCTTTAAGATTGGCAAGAGAATTAAAACCAGGATATGTATTTACAGTAGAGCCTGGAATATACTTTATACCAGAACTTATTAGGAGATGGAAAGAAGAGAAAAAATTTACTGAGTATTTAAATTATGAAGAGATTGAAAAATACTTAGATTTTGGTGGAATGAGATACGAAGGAGATTTTTTAATAACTGAAGAGGGTGCAAGGAGATTGGGAGATAAAATGCCAAAAACTTATTTAGAGATAGAAGAGCTTAGAAAATTTTTCTAAATTAAAAATATTTAAATAGTAACTATTCAGGTATGTTTAACTTAAAAGGAAAATTAAAAATTATCTAAATTATACGACTCTTTAAGTTTTTAATTAATCTCCATACCCGAATAGTTACATAGAATTTAAATTAAATCAAATTTTTTTAAATCATCATCTACAGAACTAATTCCACTTATTCCAAAATTTTCCACTAAAACTTTAGCTACATTTGGAGATAAGAAAGCTGGAAGAGTAGGACCTAAATGAATATTTTTTACTCCTAAATATAGTAGAGCAAGTAAAACAATCACAGCTTTTTGTTCATACCAAGCTATATTATAAACTATAGGAAGTTCATTTATATCACTTAGTTCAAAAACTTCTTTTAATTTAAGAGCTATTATAGCTAGAGAGTAAGAGTCATTACATTGTCCAGCATCTAATACTCTAGGAATTCCATTAATATCTCCAAGATTGAGTTTATTATATCTGTATTTTGCACAACCAGCTGTTAATATAATAGTATCTTTTGGTAATTTTTCAGCAAATTCTGTGTAATAGTTTCTATTTGCCATTCTACCATCACATCCAGCCATCACAATAAATTTCTTAATTGCACCAGATTGGATATTTTCAATAATTTTATTAGCTAATGAAAGAACTTGATTATGGGCAAATCCACCAATTATCTCTCCTTTTTCTAATTCAGTAGGAGCTTGGCAAGTTTTTGCAAGTTCTATTATTTCAGAGAAATCTTTTGATCCATCTTTATTAACTTTTATTTTTTTCCATCCAGGATATCCAGCAGCATTAGTTGTAAATACTCTATCTTTATAATTAGCATTAGTTGATGGAGGAACTATACAGTTAGTAGTAAATATGATAGGTCCATTAAATTTTTCAAACTCCTCTTTTTGTTTCCACCAAGCATTTCCATAATTTCCAAAGAAATGAGGATATTTTTTTAATTCTGGATAATAGTGTCCAGGTAACATTTCAGAGTGAGTATAGATATCCACTCCACTATTTACACTTTGTTCTAGAAGTTGTTTTAAATCATTTAAATCATGACCAGATATCAAAATTCCAGGTTTTGTTCCAACACCTATATTTACTTTTGTAATTACAGGATTTCCAAAGGCAGAGGTATTAGCTTCATCTAATAAAGACATAACTTTTACTCCGTAGTTTCCACACTCTAGCACAAGGCTTGTCAATTCATCTCCATTTAGTGAGTCATCTTCAGTAGCAAGTAAGCCTTTTTCTATAAATGAAAAGATCTCATCTTGAGTTTTACCAAGATTCATAGCATGCTCAGCATAGGCAGACATACCTTTTAATCCATAGATAAGTAACTCTCTTAATGATTTTATATCTTCATTTTCACTTCTTAAAACTCCAACTTCTTTTTTTTCAGAAAAGTTTATTATATCTTCATCACTTTGAACTTCCCAATTAACTAATTTAGAAAACTTTTCTATCTCTTTTTTTTCCTCTTCATTCAACAAAGTAGCTAATTCTTTTCTCAGTTTTATTCCTTTTTTTATTTCAGATATTATAGCTTCGTCATCAAAATTGGCATTAGTAATTGTTACGAATAGTGAATTAATTAGATATCTATTTATCTCATCAGATATTTTTTCATTTTTTCTAAGAGTTGAACTATAAAGAGCTACTCCTTTTGTAACATATATTAATAAATCTTGTAAATTAGATGTTTTTGAAGTTTTTCCACAGACTCCAATAACAGAACATCCTTTTCCTTTGGCTGTCTCCTGACATTGAAAACAAAACATTTTACTATTACACATATTTCCTCCCTTTTAATGAAAATTTTACTCTGGAAATATCGTAACAGATTTTTTTTATAAAATCAGTAACATATGTTACCAAAACATATTTAAATTTTTATTGAATTATTATAGAAACTATGTTATATTAAAAGTAAATGATTTTATGTAATATCTCATATATCCCTGAAATATGGTCAGGAGTTTCTACGGTTTACCAATGTAATAAACTGCTATGAGTTAGAATAAAAAGTTTGAGTTAAATCTCAAGATCACTTACTTATTTTACTCCTAATTGTAGTTTCAAGAAGATGTATGAAAATTTTTAGGAGGACAAAGTGAAAAATACATCACCTTATCATTTAGATGGAGTTCCATCATTAAAAGAGGCTATCCCTTTGGGGTTACAACATGTATTAGCAATGTTTGTAAGTAATATTACACCGTTGATAATTGTAGCTGGAGCTCTAAAAATGCCAGCTGAAACAAAAACTTTTCTAATTCAATGTACAATGTTTGTAGCAGGGTTAAATACAATGATACAAGCATATACTATCGGACCTATCGGAGCTAAATTACCTATCGTTGTGGGTACAAGTTTTGCTTTTGTACCTGTTGCCCTTTCTATTGGATCACAATATGGATATGAAGCCATTTTAGGAGCTGCCTTAGTTGGAGGAATTTTTGAAGCTTTTATTGGCTTAATTATAAAAAGAATAAGAAGGTATTTTCCACCAGTTGTAACAGGAGTAATAGTTTTATCAATAGGCTTATCACTGTTGCCTACTGGAGTTTCAAATTTTGCTGGAGGAGTAGGAGCTGCTGACTTTGGATCTTTCTCAAATTTAATTTTAGGAATGATTGTATTGATAACAGTGATATATTTTAAGCAATTTACTAAGGGAATTACAAGTACTGGAGCAATGTTTATAGGAACTGTTGTGGGATTTATCGTAGCTATACTTATGGGAAAAGTTAATTTATCAACTCTTTCAATGGCTGGATATTTTAATTTACCTAAGCCTTTTACCTATGGATTTACATTTCATTTAGATGCTTGTTTGGCGATGATAATGATGTATATAGTTTCTGCTGTTGAAACTGTAGGAGATATGTCAGGAGTCACTATGGGTGGTGCTAATAGAGAACTTGAAGATAGAGAGATTTCAGGTGGGATTTTAGCAGATGGAATAGGGAGTTGTATAGCTGCTGTTTTTTCTATCTTACCAACAACTTCTTTTAGTCAAAATACAGGACTTGTAGCTATGACTGGGGTTATGAGTAGATTTGTTGTAGGAGTAGGGGCAATATTTTTGATATTAGGAGCTTTTATTCCAAAAGTTGGAGCAATACTTTCAATAGTTCCAGCAAGTGTAATAGGTGGAAGTCTAGTTATGATATTTGCCATGATTTCTATATCAGGAATAAATCTTATAACAAAAGAACCATTAAAGGGAAGAAATGCATTAATTCTTTCTGTTTCTTTGGGATTGGGATACGGACTTGGAAGTGTACCTGCAGCTTTAAGTTATTTTCCAGAAAGTGTAAAACTTATTTTTGGAGGATCAGGAATAGTTGTATCTGGTTCTATAGCTGTAATATTAAATCTTATACTACCGCCAGATGAAGAGATGAAAAAACATATAACAAGTGATAAGATAAAAGTATAGTAAAATTATGAAATATTAGGAGGTCAGCTTTGTTTAGTTTTAAAAATTATTTAGCTGTTACATCATTAGAAGAAGCTTATAATGAACTGTTAAAGAGCAAAAAAAATATTATTTTAGGAGGAACTTCCTATCTGAGAATGGGGAATATAGCTTATAATACTGCTATTGATATTTCAAACCTTTCCCTTAATTATATAAAAAATGAAGGAGAATATATACATATAGGTGCTATGACATCTTTTAGAGATTTAGAGACAAGTAAAATTACTCAAAATTTATTTAATGGTATTTTAGATAAATGTGTGAGAGGAATAATAGGAGTACAGTTTAGAACAAATGTTACAGTAGGAGCAACTGTATTTTCAAAGTATGGATTTTCTGATCTAATTCCAACTTTATTAGCAATGGATGCTAGTGTAATACTTTATAAAGGTGGAGAAATTTCTTTGGAAAATTACCTAAAAGAAGAGGGACTTAGAAGAGATATTTTAGTAGAGGTTAAAGTAAAAAAAGATGGAAGAGGTTCATTTCAAAGTATTAGAAAAAGTAAAACAGATTATGCTATTACAAATACTTGTGTAACTAAAACAGAAGCTGGAATTAGATTAGCTATAGGAGTCAGACCAGGCAAAGCAGTGCTGGCTTATAAAGCTATGGAAATTTTAAATAATAATGAGATTACAGATGAGATAATAGATAGAGCTTGTGAAGCTATGACAAAAGAGATCATATTTGGAAGTAATATGAGAGGAACAGGAGAATATAGGAGAGCTGTTTCGAAAACTCTTGTAAAAAGAGCGATCAAGGAGGTATTGTAGTGCTTTTAACACTTAATGTAAATGGAAGAAAAAGAGAAATATTGATCTCTGCTGATGAATATTTATTAGATGTTTTAAGAAAAATGGGATATCTAAGTGTAAAAAGAGGATGTGATACAGGGTCTTGTGGGCTTTGTACAGTATTAATTGAGGATAAACCAGTATTATCTTGTAGTACGTTAGCTGTGAGAGCTCAAGGAAAGAATATAACAACTATTGAGGGATGCCAAGAGCAGGCGGAAAGATTTGCAGAATTTATGGCAGCAGAAGGTGCAGAACAATGTGGTTTTTGTGCACCTGGTTTCACATTGACAGTACTTGCTCTTATGAAAGAGTATGAAAATCCAAGTGATGAGGAGATTTTACACTACTTGAATGGAAACTTATGTAGATGTAGTGGATATATTTCACAGCTTAGAGCTATAAAAAATTTTATGGAGGCTGAGAAAAGATAATGAAATATGTAAATAAAGAGATAAAGAAAGTAGATGGGATCGGTCTGATTACAGGTAAGCCATTTTATACTGATGATATGGTTGCAAATCAAGAATATCTTATAATAAAGCTTCTAAGATCTCCGCATGCACACGCAAAAATAAAAAGTATAGATACAACTGTTGCTAAAAAAGTACCTGGGGTAGAGGCTATATATACCTATGAAGATGTTCCACAAACTATGTTTACTTTAGCTGGACAATCATATCCAGAGCCATCTCCATATGATAGAAAAATTTTAGATGAATATGTGAGATATGTTGGAGATCCTGTTGCAATAGTAGCTGCAGTAGATGAAAGGACAGCTCAAAAAGCTATGAATCTTATAAAAGTTGAATATGAGGTTTTAGAAGCTGTAGTTGATTATGAAAAGGCTTTAGACTCTCATATTTTAGTACATAGAGACAAAGCACATATAAATTATAACAACATAGGATATGATAATACAAGAAATTTAGCTTCTTCTTATTTACAGGAAAAAGGAGATGTAGATAAGGGACTTAAAGAGAGTGAAGTTATAATAGAGAATACTTACTACACTCAACCACAAATTCATGCTATGATGGAAACTTATAGATCAGCTGCGTATTTTGATGTATACGGAAGACTAACAGTGATATCTTCTACTCAAATTCCTTTTCATGTAAGAAGACATCTAGCAAGAGCATTAGAGTATCCTAGTAGTAGAATAAGGGTTATGAAGCCAAAATTAGGTGGAGGTTTTGGAGGGAAACAAACTTCTGTATGTGAGATTTATCCCGCCTTTGTAACTTTAAAAACAGGAAAACCATCTAAGATAGTATATACAAGAAAAGAGACACAAGCTTATTCAAATACTAGGCATGCTATGAGATTAACTGTTAAAATAGGTTCAGATAGAGAAGGAAATATAAAAGCTATAGATATTAATGTATTATCTAATACAGGTGCATATGGAGAACATGCACCGACAGTTACAGCTCTTGTAGTTTATAAAACATTTCCATTATATGAAAAGATTCCTATGAGATGTAAAGCGAATATAGTTTACTCCAATACTACAGTAGGTGGTGCATTTAGAGGTTATGGAGCAACTCAAGGAACATTTGCTGTAGAATCTGCTGTGAATGAATTAGCACATAAACTAGGATTAGATCCTACAGAAGTAAGAATGAAAAATCTGGTAAATCAATCAGAAACAGTAAGTGGAGATATTAAAAAATGTATTGAAATTGGAAAGAAATCTTTTGGATGGGAAAATAGAAAAGTCTTAGATATGGGAAATGGAAAGGTTAGAGCTTCTGGAATGGCTGTAACTATGCAAGGATCAGGAATAGCTAATGTTGATACAGGATCTGCTACCGTAAAATTACATGATAGTGGTGATTTTACAGTAATGTTAGGTGTAACTGATATGGGACAAGGTTGTGATACCGTTTTATCTCAGATGGCAGCTGAAGTATTAGAAGTACCTCTAGAAAAAATAATAGTAAATACAGCTGATACTGATACATCACCATATGATCCTGGAGCATACGCTTCAAGTGGAACCTATGTAACTGGAAATGCTGTAGTTATAGCTTGTGAAAAAATGAAAAAAGAGATTATAAAATCTGCAGCTAAGTTAATGAATAAGTCTGAAGATGAGTTAGAGTATAAAGGAGAATATGTAGAGGCTCAAGATGGTACTAGACTCACATTAAAAGAGATTGGAGTAAGAAGTGTATCATTCGAAGGACAAAATCAAATAATTACAACAGGAACTTGGGGAGGAAAGACTTCTCCACCTCCATTTATAGCAAGTTTTGTTGAAGTAGAGGTAGATACGTTAACTGGAGAGACTAATGTAGTTGACTTTTTATCAGTAGTTGACTGTGGGATTCCAATAAATCCAGCATTAGCAAGAGTTCAGGTAGAGGGAGGAATAGCACAAGGAATTGGACTTGCTCTAACTGAAGAGATAACTATTGATGAAAAAGGAAGGCTTTTACAAGATACTTTGATGCAGTATAAGATTCCTTCTAGAAAGGATATAGGAGGAAATGTTAAAGTAATATTTAGTAATTCTAATGAACCAACTGGACCATTTGGAGCTAAATCAATAGGAGAAGTTGTTATAAATACTGCAGCTCCGGCAATAGCTGATGCTGTATATAATGCAACTAAGGCAAGAGTTAGAAGTCTTCCTATTACGAGCGAAAAATTATTTTGGGAAATTACTTTAAAATAGTTGTAAATTATGATATAATATAAAAATATGATTAATTTTATTTGTTAAGTATTGGAGGCTTATTTTAAACATGGAATTACTAAAAGAATACATCTTAAATAATGGAAAGGCTATTGGTTCAAAGATATTAAAGGTAGATAGTTTTTTAAATCATCAAATTGATCCTGTTCTTATGATGAAAATGGGAGAAGAATTTAAAAAAAGATTTCAAGGAGTAGAGATTAATAAAATTCTCACTGTAGAAGCATCAGGAATAGCAATAGGACTTGCTGCAGCATATGCTTTTAATGTACCCTTGGTGTTTGCCAAAAAAAAAGTACCTTCAACAATGGCGGAATTTTATACTACTAAAGTGTTTTCATTTACTAAAAATAAAGATTACACTATCTGCGTTGGAAAGGATTTTTTAGAACCACATGATAAGGTCTTGATAATAGATGATTTCTTAGCTATGGGAAATGCTGTTCTAGGATTAAAAGAGTTAGTAGAGCAAGCAGGAGCAGAAGTTATGGGAGTAGGAATAGCTGTTACTAAAGGGTTCCAAGGTGGAGAAAAGTTACTTTTAAATTCTGGATTGAGAGTAGAATCATTAGCTGTAGTAGATTCCTTAGAAAATGGAGAAATTAATTTTAGATAAAAAAGTATTGACAAATTTATGATATAGGTGTATTATTATTTTATAGAAAAATTATTTTAAGGGAGATAAGTTATGAAAGGAAATTTTATTTTATTTAATTTGACAACAATACATCATCACCATCATAGGTAGAGAGTTTGTTATGTGAATTAGTTTCATAGATACAGACTCTGATTAGCATGCAATTAAGAACTGTATCTATGATGGTAAAATAAAAGATTTTCGTAATTTGAAGTAAGCCATCTGGATAAAAACAGATGGTTTTTTATTTATCAAAACAAGGGGGATTAAGTATGAAAAAAGTAGTTATGTGTTTAATGATGATGGTGAGTGTTTTTATTAGTTCTTTTGGTGCAGATAAGTCACTAGAAGAGATAAAGAAAAAAGGATATTTTATAGTAGGATTAGATGCCACTTTTGCACCTATGGGATTTAGAGACGAAAAAGGTGAAATAGTAGGTTTAGATATAGATTTAGCTAAAGAAGTAGCTAAAAGAATGGGAGTTGAAGCTAGATTTAAACCTAGTGAATGGGATGCTATAATATTCGAATTAAGAAGTAAAAATATAGACATGGTTTGGAATGGAATGACAGTTACTCCAGCTAGAGAAAAACAAGTAGCTTTTACGAAACCTTATCTAACTGATAATCAAATAATTTTTACCAGAAAGGGAACTGAACCTGCTAAAGTTCAAGATTTAGCTGGAAAAGTTGTAGGTGTTCAATTAGGAAGTTCAGGTGCTCAATCAGTGGAAGATAATCCAATTAGAAAAGAGATAAAGGAATTAAAAAAATATGCTACAAATGTTGAGGCACTTTTAGATTTAGAAGCAGGAAGATTAGATGCAGTGGTTATGGATGAAATTTCAGGGAAATATTATAATGCTAAAAAATCTACATTGACTTATTCAGTAGAAACTTTAGCTGATGAGAATTATGCAGTAGCTTTAAGAAAACAAGATAAAACTCTTCTAAATGAAATTAATAGATTGCTAGATGAGATGAAAAAAGATGGAACATTTGATAAAATAGTAGAAAAATGGCTTGGAAAATAAAAGATAAAAGGAGATAAAGATGGATAGTAATGTTTTATTTATATTACAAGGCTTGGGACTGACGGTAAAGTTATATATAATAACAATGGTATTTTCGTTACCTTTAGGGGTTATCATATCATTAGGAAGAATATCTAAAAACCCTCTTTTAAGTAATGGGATACAAGTTTATACTTGGATATTTAGAGGAACTCCATTACTGTTACAACTTTTCTTTGTATATTATGGATTACCTGTGATAGGAATTACTTTATCTCCTTTTACAGCTGCAGCCCTTACATTTGTGGTTAATTATACAGCCTATTTTTGTGAGATATTCAGAGGAAGTATATTAGGTATAGACAAAGGACAGTATGAAGCTGCTAAAGTTTTAGGAATGAGTTATTGGCAAACAATGGTTAGAATAATTATTCCTCAAGCTTTAATTACAGCTCTTCCACCTTTAGGAAACGAAGCAATAGCACTTATAAAAGATACCTCATTAATTTCAGCAATAGGTATGGCAGAGATATTAAGAAATTCAAGAGAAATAGTAACTAGAGATTTTTCAATTACCCCATTTATAATTTGTGCAGTTATATATCTAATACTTTCAACAATTGTTGTAATATTCTTTGAAAGAGTAGAGAAAAAGGTGATGATATAATGATTATAAAGATAAGGGATCTACATAAAAATTATGAAGGAAATATAGAGATATTAAAAGGTGTAAATTTAGATATAGAAAAGGGAGAGGTTGTTTCAATAATAGGAGCTTCAGGTGGGGGAAAATCAACTCTTCTCAGATGTATGATAGATTTAGAGGAGATACACAGTGGAACTATAGAAACTCCTGATAAAAAGAAAATGGGGATGGTTTTCCAATCTTTTAATCTTTTCCCACATAAAACAGCTCTTCAAAATATAATGGAATCCTTAATAGTAGTAGATAAAATGCCAAAGGAAGAAGCTAAAAAAATAGGTTTGGAGTTATTGGATAAGGTGGGATTAAAAGATAGAGCTAATTTTTATCCTAAGGCTTTATCAGGAGGTCAAAAACAAAGGGTTGCTATAGCTAGAGCAATGGCAAAAAATCCAGAAGTTTTACTTTTTGATGAGCCGACTTCTGCACTTGATCCTGAAATGGTAAATGAAGTTTTAAATGTTATTCAAAATCTAAGAGATACGACAGATATGACAATGGTAATAGTAAGTCATGAGATAGAGTTTGTGAATAAGATATCTGATAGAATAGTTGTCATGGAAAATGGGAATATTAAGGAAATAAGAAAAAATAAATAATATTTAAGTAGTTATTTTTTAATTTAAAATTTCCCAAAATATAAAAATTAATTTTGAGTTTTTAAATATAAAGAATAAAAAATAAAAGGAAAAGATATTTAATTCTTTTCCTTTTTTAATGATTATTTTTTTAATAAAACCTTCATGATAAGATCTCCAACTTTAACATCTTTTCCTTTAGCTACAACATCTATTTTTTCTACTGCATCCATACTAGCGATGATGACAGGAGTTTTAACAGATGGAGCTTTTTCCTTCAGAAAAGCTAAGTCATATTCAACTAATTTATCTCCAACTTTAGCAGAATCTGCATCAGTTAATTTTTTAAATCCTTCTCCTTTTAATTCTACTGTATCTACTCCAAAGTGAACAATTAATTCTAGTCCATTTTCAGTTTCGAAAGTTACAGCATGATTAGTTTCAAAAATCCCAATATCTCCAGAAACTGGTGCACAAATTGCTCCTTCAGCAGGATCAATAGCACATCCATCTCCTACCATTTTTTGAGAAAAAGCATCATCAGGAACTTCAGATAAATCTATTACTTTTCCATTTAATGGAGAGTAGATTTCAAACCATTCCTCATTACTTTTCTTTTTGAAAAAATCAAATAATCCCATACGAATCCTCCCTATACTTAGTCTACTGCTATATCATATTATTTCATATTTTTAATAATAAATCAATTAATTTTTAATTTTTTTTATAAAAAATAAAAAAAAATTTGTTTGAAAATAGTTGACAAAAAACCTTTTATGTTCTATAATCAAAATATAAATATATTAGCACTCAATTATATAGAGTGCTAACAAAAAAAGGAGGTCGTTTTTAATGAATCAAAATAGATTTACAGAAAACTCATTACTTGCTTTACAGGAGGCTCAAAGTTTGGCTATAAAAGCAAAACAACAATTTATTAAACCTGAGTTTCTAGCTTTGGCTCTCCTTAAAAATAGTGAAGGACTTATTCCAAGAATAATTGAAAAATTGGAATTAAATCTAAACTATATCATAGGGCAAGTAGAGAATGAAATTTCAAAATTTTCAAGGATAGAAGGAAATAACTTAGGTGATGTAGCTCTAGACTCTGGAACTCATAAAGTACTCATTGAAGCAGATAGCTTAATGGAAAAAATGGGAGATTCTTACATAAGTGTAGAACATCTTTTTTGGGCACTTATTAGATATTTACCTATATTAAAAAGATTAGGCCTTGATGAGAAAAAGTATGAAGAGGTAGTGAAAGAAATAAGAGGAAATCAAAAAGTGGACTCTCAAAATCCTGAAGCAAATTATGAGGTATTAGAAAAATATGCAAAAAATTTAGTTGAACTTGCAAGAGAAGGTAAGATTGATCCCATAATAGGTAGAGATGGAGAGATAAGAAGAGCAATTCAAATTATTTCAAGAAGAACTAAGAACAATCCTATCTTAATAGGGGAACCAGGAGTAGGTAAGACAGCGATAGCTGAAGGTCTTGCTCAAAGAATTTTGAATGGAGATGTACCTGAATCTTTGAAGGGTAAAGTTATATATTCTTTAGATATGGGAGCTTTAATAGCTGGAGCGAAATTCAGAGGAGAGTTTGAAGAGAGATTAAAAGGTGTACTAAAAGAGGTAGAGAACTCAAATGGAAATATTATTCTATTTATAGATGAGATACATACTATAGTAGGAGCTGGGAAAACTGATGGTGCAATGGATGCTGGAAATATTTTAAAACCTATGCTCGCTAGAGGTGAAGTAAGAGTAATAGGAGCAACTACTATTGATGAATATAGAAAATATATTGAAAAGGATCCAGCTCTTGAGAGAAGATTTCAAATAGTATTAGTTAATGAGCCAACTGTTGAAGATACTGTATCGATATTAAGAGGACTTAAGGAAAAATTTGAAATGTATCATGGAGTTAGGATATCAGATGGAGCCATTGTTGCTGCGGCTACTTTAAGTAATAGATATATAGCAGATAGACAGCTACCAGATAAAGCAATTGACTTGATAGATGAAGCAGCTGCTATGATTAGAACAGAGATAGATTCTATGCCAGCAGAATTAGATGAATTTACAAGAAAAAGTATGCAACTCGAAATAGAAAGAGAAGCATTGAAAAAAGAGACAGATACAGCTTCAAAAGAGAGATTAGAAAATCTAGAAAAAGAGTTAGCAGAAGTAAATTCTAAGAAGTCACTTTTAAAATCTCAATGGGAATTAGAAAAGAAAGATATTACTAAACTAAAGGAGATAAAAGAGGAGATTGAAAAAGTTAAACTTGAGATGGAACAAGCGGAGAGAAATTATGATTTAAGTAAGTTATCAGAATTAAAATATGGTAAGCTTGGTATTCTTGAAAAACAGTTGAAGGAGCAACAAGATAAGCTTGATATGTCATATGAAAATACTGGACTTTTAAAGCAGGAAGTAACTTCTGATGAGATAGCTGATATTGTTTCTAAATGGACTGGTATACCAGTTGCAAAATTAGCCGAAACAGAAAAGGAGAAAATTTTAAATCTTGAAGTTTCATTAAAAGAGAGAGTAAAAGGACAAGATGAAGCTGTAAAATCTGTGGCTGATACAATGATTAGATCTAGAGCAGGACTAAAAGATGCAAATAGACCTATGGGATCATTTATATTTTTAGGACCTACCGGAGTAGGAAAAACATTTTTAGCAAAATCTTTGGCATATAATCTGTTTGATAGTGAAGAGAGTGTAATTAGAATAGATATGAGTGAATATATGGATAAATTCTCTACTACTAGACTTATAGGTGCACCTCCAGGATATGTAGGATATGAAGAGGGAGGACAATTAACAGAGGCAGTTAGAACAAAACCATACTCTGTAATTTTATTTGATGAGATAGAAAAAGCTCATCCTGATGTTTTCAACATCTTATTACAAGTCTTAGATGATGGTAGATTAACTGATGGACAAGGAAGAGTTGTAGACTTTAAAAATACCTTGATCATAATGACCTCTAATATAGGAAGTAGTTTAATTCTTGATGATATTAATCTCAGTGAAAGCACAAAAGAAAGAGTTTTAGATCAACTTAGAGCTAACTTTAGGCCAGAGTTTTTGAATAGAGTTGATGAAATCATAACATTTAAGGCCTTAGATCTAAACTCAATAAAGGATATAGTAAGACTTGCTTTAAAATCAGTAGAGGAAAAATTAAAAGATAGATATATACAATTAAATTTTTCTGAAGAGGTTATAAAATATTTAGCTGAAAATGCTTATGAGCCTCAATATGGGGCAAGACCACTTAGAAGGTTTATACAAAAAGAGTTAGAGACATCTTTAGCTAAACTTATTCTATCTAATGAGATTAAAGAAAGAGATAAGGTCGATGTAATTTTAGAAAATAATGAAATTAAATTTAAAAGAGTAGAGAGCTAGTACTTATTAAAAAATAACTACCTAGGTAGTAGACTTCAATTGAAAAGTTTTAAATTTTACTTTTCATTTATTTTTACTGACCTAAGTAGTTATTTTTATTTATTAGAGTATGATTAAAAGATAAAACTTATACTTTTTTAAAATATAGTGTAAAAGTTGTTCCAACTCCTAGCTCACTTTTTATATCTACATAACCATGGTGTTTTTCGATGATTAATTTTACCATGGAAAGACCTAGACCCATGCTACTACCAGTTCTTGACTCTTCTACTTGGTAAAATCTATTCCAAATTTTTTCTAAATTTTCTTGTTCTATTCCTATTCCATTATCTTCTATACTTATAGCTAAATAATCTGGTTCTTCAAAACTAGAAATTTTTATAAATCCATTTTCTTTACCATAGTTTATAGCATTTTGTAATATATTTTGAATAGCTCTTATAAACATTATTTTATCTACAGAATACTCTTTATTTTCTAAGTTATTTTCATACTCTATAGTGATATTTCTTTTATTAGCTTCAATAGTATTATCAGATTTTAAATCTTTTAATGTTTGTATAATGTCTACTTTTTCTAACTTTATTTCCATCTCTCCTCTATCGGCTCGACTAAAAAATAAGAGTTGATTTATAAGAGCAGAAATCTTTTTTGCTTGTCTATTTATAACTTCCATAGACTCTCTAGCTTCTTCAATATTTTCTCCGTGTTCTAACATGTACTCACTCTCAGCTAAGATAACTGTAACTGGAGTACGCAGTTCATGAGATGCATCAGAGGTAAATTGTTTTTCTTTTAAGAAACTTTTTTCTAGTTTTTCTAACATATTATCTATAGTAGTCCCAAGTCTAGCTATCTCATCGCTTCCAGATGGAAGGCCAATTCTTAAAGAAAGTTGATTGCTCTTACTTATATTTTCAGCAGTTTCTTGTATTTTTTTTACTGGTAATAGAGCTTTTTTAGTTATAAAATATCCAATACCAGTTGAGATGATGACTAAGATAGGAAGTAAGATAAAGGCTGCTTTTACTATTGTTTGTGTGACATTATTGATTTGCATATCTGAAAATACTCCACGTACCCAAAACCAATCTCCATAAGGAGGATTAACTCTTCTATCATAGATATAGAATTTTTTTTTATCTTCTCCAACTTCTTGTAACTGCCCATTTTTTAAGGGATAGTCAATTGAAAAGTTAAAAGGAATACTACCATTTAAATAGTTTTCTTCTTTATCATAGGTAATAATAAAGACATTATCATCAAAATAATCAAAGTCATCTCCATCTTTAATATCTTCTATTGTATCTTCAATCACCTCTACAAGTTGATTTTTTTGATTAGTGAGTAAAGTTATATCTGTAAATTCGACAAGGACTCCTAATATAGTTACGACAAGAGCTACCATAAAAGTTGTATACCAAAGAGTTATTTTGGTCTTAATATTTAGAAATCTCATCAATTATTCTCCTTTTCTTTCAAAACATAACCGACGCCTCTTACTGTATGTATGAGTTTAGGTTCAAAATCATTATCCATTTTAATACGAAGATATCTTATATATACATCTATCATATTAGAAGCACCTTGATAATCATAGTTCCAAATATGCTCTTCAAGTTTTTCTCTACTTAGAACTATACCTTGATTTTGTATCATATATTCTAAGATAGCAAATTCTTTAGCAGATAGGTCTATCTCCTTATCTCCTCGTTTAACAATTCTTTTATTACAATCCATTACTAGATTAGCAATTTTTATTTCATTACTCAACGAACCATGACTTCTTCTTATCATAACTCTTATTCTAGCCATCAATTCATCAAAATGAAAAGGCTTAACTATATAGTCATCAGCTCCTAAATCTAGTCCTTTAACTCTATCTTCAATACTATCTTTAGCAGTTAGAAAAAGTACTGGAGTTGAATTTTGTTTCTCTCTTATTTTTTTCAAAGTTTCATAACCATTGAGTTTTGGCATCATTATATCCATTAAAATTATATCGTAACTAGCTCCATCTATATAAAGAAGTGCCTCTTCTCCATTGTAACAAGAGTCTACACTATATCCCTCTACTTTTAATTTTTTGGTGATAATTCTATTTAAATCTTTTTCATCCTCTACTACTAGTATTCTCATACTCTTTTCCTCCTCTTAGATATCCTATCAGCATTTGATTAAAATTAGATTAAAATATATATATCTTTTATTTCAAAAATTTTCCTAATTAATTAAATTTTAGTATTTATTATTTTCTTTGTCAATGGGATAATTTTTAGCTATTTTGACAATCTATACTAGATTTATAGATGTTGACATTTTTAGTTAAAAATAGTATATTAAAATTATGATAAAATTGGGAGGAATATTGTGAATAAAGATTTTTTTAAGGGTATGCAAAAAGGGGATAAAGCGGCTATATTGATGGTACACTTTGGAACAACTTATGATGAAACTAGAACTTTGACTATTGATAAAATTAATCAGAAAGTAGAGAAAGAGTTCAAAGGTATAATCGTAAAAGAAGCGTATACCTCAAGAATAATTATGAGAAAATTAAAAGAGCGAGGAGTAGTGAAGTTAAATCCAAAAGAAGCACTTGATGAATTAAAAGCCCAAGGATATACACATGTATTAGTACAAAGTACAAATATTATGAATGGAATAGAGAGTGAAAATTTGAAAAAAGAAGTAGCTTCATATGAAAAATTTTTTAAAGATATAAGGTTAGGAGTTCCTCTTCTTACTGAAGTAACTGATTATGAAAAGGTAGCTGAGGCTATTGTAAAAAAGGTTGGAGTTTTAAAAGAAAATCAAGGTGTTGTATTAGTAGGACATGGAACAAAGCATTTTGCTGGTTCAGCTTATCCTATGATGGATTATGTATTTTCAGCTAAAGGATATGATAATTATGCTGTTGGAACTATAGAGGGATATCCAGAATTTGATAATGTAGTAAAAAAACTAAATGCTAGAGGAATAAGGGAGGTAATTCTTATTCCGTTTATGTTTGTAGCTGGAGATCATGCTCAAAATGATATAGCTGGTGATTGGAATAAGGACTTACAAGAAGCTGGATTTAAAATTTTAAAGATAGTAATGATGGGACTTGGAGAGAATGAAGATATTCAAGACATATATTTAGAACATATAAGGTTTATTTCTGAGCATAGGCCAGAAGATATTGCAGCTAAAAAAATTGAATATTCTAGAGCTAAGAATGAATAATAATAAAATTCTTGACTTTTAATAAAAACTGTGATATTATTTTGAAGGTAAAAAGATAGTTAGGTATTAAAAGGGAGTAGTTGAAAATATAGTATCAACATCACGGAGTCTAGGGCTTTCTGGTACTGTATACCCAAGTGGTAACAAGACTTTTAATACGGAGTTTTATACTTCGTATTAAAAGTCTTTTTTTATTAATTAAGTAATAATAAAATAGAATAACAAAAGGAGGATTTATGAAAAACTATTTTTCAAAATCGAAAGAGGAAGTTTTACAAGAGTTTCAAACAACGAAAAATGGACTAAATAGTCAAGAGGTGGAGGAAAGAGTTAAAAAGTATGGTAAAAATCAATTAAATGAAGAGGAAAAAGTAAGCACACTAGCTGTTTTCTTATCACAATTTAAGGATTTTTTAGTAATTATCTTGATAATTGCTTCGATTATTTCTGCTATATCTGGAAATATAGAAAGTACAATCGTTATCCTTGTGGTAATAATAATCAATGCTATACTTGGAACTGTTCAACATATTAAGGCTGAGGAGTCAATAAATAGTTTGAAATCACTTTCATCTCCAAAAACAAAAGTCTTAAGAAATGGAGAAAAAGTTGAATTATCATCAGAAGAGGTTGTTCCTGGGGATATTGTTTTTATAGAAGCTGGGGATTTAGTTCCTGCTGACGGTAGAGTTTTAGATAGTTTTTCGTTACTTGTAAATGAAAGTTCTCTTACTGGAGAATCTGAGGGTGTAGAGAAGAAAAGCGATGTAATAGAAGCTGATGAATTAGCATTGGGAGATCAAAAAAATATGGTTTTTTCTGGAAGCTTAGTGAGTTATGGTAGAGGAGTAATATTAGTTACTGCTACTGGTATGAATACTGAGCTTGGAAAAATTGCTAAACTATTGGAAGCAACAAAAGAAAAAACTACTCCGTTACAAGTTTCACTAGATAATTTTGGAAAGAAATTATCATTGGGAATAATCATACTATGTGGAATTATTTTTGCTATAAATCTATTACATGGAGTTAAGATTTTAGACTCTTTGATGTTTGCAGTGGCTTTAGCTGTAGCTGCTATACCTGAGGCACTTAGTTCAATAGTTACTATTGTACTAGCAATAGGAACACAAAAACTTTCTAAAGAAAATGCTATTATTAAAAATTTAAAATCAGTAGAAGCCTTAGGTTGTGTAGGAGTAATATGTTCAGATAAGACAGGAACACTTACACAAAATAAGATGACTGTAAAAAAAGTATATGTAAGTGGTAGAGTTGTTGAGGATACTGGTTTAGATGATACAAGGCTAGCTGAAGATATAGTATTAAAAGAATCGGTATTATGTAATGATGCAACTACTGAGGTAGGAGATCCTACTGAGATAGCTCTAATAAATCTAGCAAAAAAATATAGTGTAGATTATAAAGAGTTAAAAGAGAAATATCCACGTATATCTGAAATACCATTTGACTCAGATAGAAAACTTATGAGTACGGTACATGAGATAGATGGAAAGATAACAATGTTTACAAAAGGAGCCTTAGATTCATTACTACCTAAATTAAAATCTATAATTCATGGAAATGAAATAAGAGCTATAACTTCTGAGGATATAAAAGAGATTGAAAATATTAATACTATGTTTGCTGAGACAGGACTTAGAGTCTTAACTTATGCATACAAGGGCTTAGAGTGTGAGAAAGATATATGTTATGAGGATGAAAATGGCTATATTTTTGTAGGTTTAGTAGGAATGATAGATCCACCTAGATTAGAGTCAAAAGAAGCTGTAGAAAAATGTATAATGGCAGGAATTAAGCCTGTAATGATAACAGGAGACCATAAAGTTACTGCTAAAACAATAGCAAAAGAGATTGGGATATATCAAGATGGAGATAATGTATTAGAGGGAGTAGAATTAGAAAAAATGAGTGATGAGGAGCTAAAAGAAAAAGTAGCTCATACATCTGTATATGCAAGAGTTTCACCAGAGCATAAAATAAGAATAGTTACAGCATGGCAATCATTAGGAAAAATTTGTGCTATGACTGGAGATGGAGTAAATGATGCTCCCGCATTAAAAAGAGCAGATATTGGAATAGCTATGGGAATAACAGGAACAGAAGTTTCTAAAGATGCAGCTTCTATGATACTTGCTGATGATAATTTTTCTACAATTGTTAAGGCTGTTACAACAGGAAGAAATATCTATGCTAATATTAAAAACTCTATAAGATTCTTACTTTCTGGAAATACTGCTGCTATATTAGCTGTAATCTATTCATCATTTGCAGGGTTACCAGTAATATTTGCACCAGTACATCTATTATTCATAAATCTACTTACAGATAGTTTACCAGCTATTGCTATTGGAATGGAACCATCGCATGGAGAGGTTTTGAAAGAAAAACCAAGAGATCCTAAGGAACCAATTCTTACTAAAACTCTTTCTAGTAGAATAATTATTGAAGGAGTGCTTATAGCTATATTTGTTATGATAGGATTTTATTTTGGATATGGAGAGATAAAAGATGCTTTCAAAGGTAGTACAATGGCTTTTGCTGTCTTATGTTTAGCGAGACTTTTTCATGGATTTAACTGTAGAGCTAATAGTTCAATAATAGGGCTAGGATTTATGAGTAATCCATTTTCGGTTTTAGCATTCTTTATAGGATTTGTATTACTAAATGGAGTTTTACTAATACCAGCTATACATAAAGTATTTGAAGTTGCTCCTTTAGAATTAAATGATATATTAATTATATATGGATTAGCGTTGATTCCAACTATTATTATACAGATATCTAAATATTTTAAATATAAAAGATAAAATAGTTGAAATCATACCAAAAGTATGTTAGAATGTCTATAGTAATATCAAGCTAAGTCGCATGCATGCGACTTAGTTTTTTATAAAGGAGTTATAGATGAAAAAGAAGATAGGACTATTTTATAAAAAAAATGGAAGTTTTAATAATGCAGTACTTACAATAGATAAAAGTATAACAGAAGCATTGAATGTAAGTAAGGATGAAAATGAGATAGTTTTCTCTATGAAAGATGGAGTCATCACCTTAACTAAGGGCAGGTGTAAAGAGGAAGTAGAAGAAAAAAATATACATGGAGATTTAATTGAGTATAGAAAAAATGTAAATATAAATTTTAGTAAAGTGTACAAAGATAAGGATTACTATGTAGCAAAACTTAATATTCCTTTTGGTGTAGTGGATACATTAAAAATTACAAAAGATAGTAATGATGTCAACATAACACTAGAAGATGGAGCTGTTATTATCGATAGAAAAGAAAGAATAGGGAAGGTATACACCCTAAAGGTAAATAAAGGAGGAATAGGTAAAACTTTTCTTACAGTACAACTAGCTCATGGGCTTACAATGAAAGGAAGTAAAGTAATAATTTTAACTACAGATTCTCAAAATAATATAATAGATTTTACAATTCCAGAAGAAAAACAAGAAAGTATAGAGTTAAAGAAGGGACTTAGAAGTTGGGTTATGACTGGAAAAGGAGATAAGCTTAACCTTAGAAAAAATCTAGACTTTATTCCACTAGAGAGTTCAGTTTTTACAGAGAGATTTCTAGAGAAGTTACCAATTTTTATAGATCATCTAAAAAAAGAGTATGATTATATTTTGATAGATAGTATTCCTACTATGAAGATAGATACAGAGTTTGTAAGGTGTTCTGATAAGATTATAATTCCAGCTTTTTGTGATATACCGACATTAAAAGGGGTAATAAATGTAATAGAAGAGGCAGGAATAGAGAAGATACATGCTATACTAGTAAATCTATATAGAGCTACTATTACTCAAAAGGATATTTTGGAAAAGTTAAATTCTATGTTAAAAGAAACAGATATATTATTTCCAGAGCCAATCAAAGAGACATCACTAATAGAAAGTCTTGTAAAAAAAGGAAAGACCATATGGGAGAGTAAGGCAAAATCTATAGAGGAAGCACAGAATAGTTTGTTAGATATAATAATGGAGATGTAGAGCAGGAGGGAAAATGAGTACAGCAGAGGAAAGATTCCAAGCTATGATGGCAAAAAGAAAAAAAGCAAAGGAAACAGAGCAAAAAGTAGAAAAACCTATTGTGGTAAATGAAAAGAACAGTAAAAAAGATATTAAAGAGATTTTTTTGATAGAAGATTCAGTATTTGGAGATTTAACTACTGATATAGATCTGATTGAATATTTGAAAAATAAGTCTTTAGAGATGTTAAAAATACAGGGAAATAATATAATTATGTTGGGAAAAAATCTTACAGAGGTCTTTGATGAGTTGGGGAGAAAAGGAAGCCCAGAGGGACTATATATAAAGTATTTAGAATTTAATGGTTATAAAAAAGATACAGCTCTAAGACTTAGAAAAAGATATGAACTTTTTAAAAAAGCAAAATCTGAAGTAGTAAAACAAATAATATCAATACTACCTGTAAGAAGTATTGAGCAACTTTATAAAGAACAAAATGAGATCATTCCAGAATTAGAAAAAAATAGTGAAAATTTAACATATAAAAAAATGATGGATATGTTAAAGAAAAATTCTGAAACTATAGAGATAAAAAATAAAAAAGAAGTTGAAATATCTGGCTATGATGTGGATAGAATAGATAATCTATATAAAAAAATTAATAGAAGTTATGGCGAGCTAGATGAGAAAAGAAAAGAGAAATTAGATAAACTTTTGTTTGAAATAGAAAAATTATTGGGATAAAGATAGAGATTAAAAGATGTTATAAAAAATTACTTAAAAAAGGGGTGTACTTATGTATAAAATTTTAAAAAAGAGATGGTTAACTAAAGAGATTTGTTATATGGATATTGAAGCAAAAGATCTTGCAAATGCTGCAAAGCCAGGTCAGTTCTTAATCGTAAAGGTCAATGAAAAGGGAGAGAGAATTCCATTAACCATATGTGATTATGATAAAAAAAGAGGAAGTGTAACTATTGTCTTTCAAGTAGTAGGAGAAGGAACAAAGGAAATGGGAAACTACAATGAAGGAGAATATTTTCAAGATGTAGTAGGGCCACTAGGACAACCAAGTGAATTTTTACATATACCATTAACGGAATTGAAAAATAAGAGATATCTATTTGTAGCTGGAGGAGTAGGAACAGCACCAGTATATCCACAGGTAAAATGGTTCAAAGAAAATGGAGTTGCAGTTGATGTAATAATAGGAGCAAGAAGTAAAGATATTTTAATATTAGAAGAAGAGATGAAAAAAGTAGCTAGCAATGTATATATCTGCACTGATGATGGAAGTTATGGAATGCATGGAAGAGTACCTGATATGATAGATAAATTAATAAAAGAAGATGGGAAAAAGTATGATCATGCTGTTGTAATAGGACCTATGATAATGATGAAGTTTGCTTCTATGAAGTGTAGGGAGTATAATTTACCCAATACAGTTAGCTTAAATCCTCTTATGGTAGATGGAACAGGAATGTGTGGAGCTTGTAGAGTCACTATAGATGGAAAAGTAAAATTTGCCTGTGTAGATGGACCAGAATTTGATGGGGATAAAGTAGATTATGATGAGGCAATGAGAAGACAGATGATGTATAAAACATCTGAAGGAAGAAATATTCTTGAGATAGAAGATGGAGATACACATCATAATGACTCATGTCCTACTCATACTAATTTGTCTGAAGTAAAAGGTAGAGTACCTGCAAGAGAGCAAGATCCAAATGTAAGAAATAAAAATTTTAAAGAAGTCTGTTATGGTTATACTCTTGAAGAGGCACAAAAAGAAGCTGAAAGATGTTTGAATTGTAAAAATCCTCTATGTGTAAAAGGCTGCCCTGTTTCAATAAATATTCCAGCCTTTATTCAAGAAATAAAAAAAGGTGATATTGAAGCAGCAAGTAAAGTAATTTCAAAATATTCTACACTGCCAGCTATATGTGGAAGAGTTTGCCCTCAAGAAACTCAGTGTGAAGGAAAGTGTATTGTAGGAATAAAAGGAGAACCTGTATCTATTGGAAAATTAGAGAGATTTGTTGGAGATTGGGCTATTCAAAATAATGCTAAAGTTGAGATAGAAGAAAAAAAAGATGAAAAAGTAGCTATAATTGGTGGAGGACCTGCTGGTCTTACGGCTGCTGGTGATTTAGCAAAACTTGGATACAATGTAACTATTTATGAAGCATTACATAAACTTGGAGGTGTACTTAGCTATGGAATACCAGAGTTTAGACTTCCAAAAGAGGAGATAGTAGATAAAGAGATAGAAAAATTATATACTTTAGGAGTAAAAGTACATACTGATTCATTTGTTGGAAGAACTTTTACTGTAGATGATCTATTAGATAAGGAGGGGTATTCAGCAGTATTTATAGGAAGTGGAGCAGGACTTCCAAGATTTATGAATATACCAGGAGAAAATTATAATGGAGTAATCTCAGCCAATGAATTTTTGACAAGAGTAAATTTAATGAAAGCTAATAGAAAAGATTATGCTACTCCAATAAAAATTGGGAAGAGAGTTTTTATAATAGGTGGAGGAAATGTAGCCATGGATGCAGCTAGAACTGCAAAAAGATTAGGGGCAGATGTAACAGTATTATATAGAAGAGGAGAAGCAGAATTACCAGCAAGACGTGAAGAAATTCATCATGCTAAGGAAGAAGGAATAAAGTTTCAATTTTTAGTAAATCCAGTGGAGATAATTGGAGATGAAAAAGGTTGGGTAAAAGAGATCAAATGTGTAAGAATGAAGTTGGGAGAACCTGATGAAAGTGGAAGAGCAAAATTTTCTGTGATAGATGGAAGTGAGTTTATATTGGAGGGAGAAACTGTAATCATGTCACTTGGAACCTCTCCTAATCCATTGATAGCTGATACTACAGAGAATTTAAGTATTAGTAAATGGAAGGGAATAGAAGCAGATGAAAATGGAAAAACTTCAAGAGAGGGAATTTTTGCTGGTGGAGATGCTGTAACTGGAGCGGCTACTGTGATACTTGCTATGGAAGCTGGGAAAAAAGCAGCAGCTGAGATAGATAGATATCTTAGAGGAAAGAAAGCAGAACAAAAATAAAAAATTATATTGACAAAATAAAATTGTAAGTATATAATCTCTGTAAAGATAAAAAAATTGAATAATTAATTGCTAGGGGAGCCAGTAGGCTGAGAAAGAGGAATCTTGACCCTTAGAACCTGATATGGATAATACCAGCGTAGGGAAGCAATATGTTTTACTAGATTTTTATTAATCGGTATAATTATAGCTCTGTACATTGGTACAGAGCTTTTTTTATTAGAAAATTAGAAAAAGATTTTAGGAGGAAATATGTATTCAACACAGATGGAAGCAGCAAAAAAAGGAATATTTACTAAGGAAATGGAAATAGTAGCTAGAGATGAGCAGATGAGCAAAGAAGAGCTTATGGAAAAAATAGCTAAAGGAAGCATAGTAATCCCTGCAAATAAAAATCATAAGAATATATATCCAAGAGCAATTGGTGAAGGGACAAGAACAAAAGTAAATGTAAATTTAGGTGTATCAGAAGATTGTTGTGACTACTGTAAGGAGATGGTAAAGGTAGAAAAAGCTATTGAGTATGGAGCAGATGCGATAATGGATTTGAGTACTTTTGGAGATACACGAAAATTTAGAAAAGAGTTAGTAGAAAAATCAACAGTTATGTTAGGAACTGTTCCTATGTATGATGCAGTAGCAAAATTAGGAAAAAATATAAAAGATATGAGTGTAGAAGATCTATTTAGGGTAGTAGAGATGCATTGTGAAGATGGAATAGATTTCTTAACTATACATGCAGGACTAAATAGAACTTGTGTAGATAGATTAAAAAATAATAAAAGACTTACAAAAATAGTAAGTAGAGGAGGATCTATTCTTTTTCAATGGATGGTACTCAATGATAAAGAAAATCCTTTTTATGAGCATTATGATAGATTGCTTGAGATTTGTAGAAAATATGATGTGACACTAAGTTTAGGAGATGGATTAAGACCAGGAAGTATAGCTGATTCAACAGATGCTCCACAAATTCAAGAATTAATAATACTAGGAGAGCTTACAAAAAGAGCTTGGGAAAAAGATGTACAAGTTATGATAGAGGGACCTGGACATGTTCCTATGCATGAGATAGTAACAAATATGCAAATAGAAAAAAAACTTTGTCATAATGCACCATTTTATGTCCTTGGACCATTAGTAACAGATATTGCACCTGGGTATGATCATATAACTTCAGCTATTGGTGGAGCAATTGCAGCAGCTAGTGGAGCAGACTTTTTATGCTATGTAACTCCAGCTGAGCATTTAAGACTCCCTACTTTGGAAGATATGAAGGAGGGAATTATGGCTTCAAGAATAGCTGGGCATGCTGCAGATATAGCTAAGGGAATAAAAGGTGCTAGAGATTGGGATAATAGAATGAGTAAATATAGAGGAGAGTTAAATTGGAATGGAATGTTTGAAGAGTGTTTAGACCCTGAAAAAGCAAAAGAGTATAGAAAATCTTCAAAACCTATTGAAGAGGAAGTTTGTACAATGTGTGGAGATTTATGTCCTATGAAAAGATGTAATGAACTTTTAGATTAAGGTGAGTGAAGTGAATATTGTATTAAATGGAGAAAAATATGAAGTCTTCAAAGAAGATATCACTGTGGGGGAATTATTAGAGGAATTATCAGTAAAATGGAATATAGATTTATCTGGAGCAGTTGTACTTGTGAATGATGAAATAGTCAAAAAAAATAAATGGGAAACAAAAAAAGTAGGCAAGGATTATCACCTAGAAGTTTTATCTTTCGTTTCTGGAGGGTAATTTTATAATTTGTAATATAGGACAAAAATATATGTAACTAGTTAAATTAAGTTGATTAGAAATTAAGAATTGTTCCAAAAGAATTGGAGGAAAAGATGGAAAAATTTATTTTAAAAGGAAAAGAGTTTAGTAGTAGATTACTTACAGGAACAGGGAAATTTGCTGATAAAAATTTAGTAGCTCCTATGTTAGAAGCTAGTGGTTCTCAAATTATAACAATGGCACTTAGAAGAATAAACTTCCAAAATCCAAAGGAGAATATTCTAAACTATATTCCAAAACATATAACATTGTTACCTAATACTTCAGGGGCTAGAACAGCAGAGGAAGCTATAAAAATAGCAAGAATAGCTAGAGAAGCTGGATGTGGAGATTTTATAAAAATTGAGATAATAAATGATAGTAAATATCTTATGCCAGATAATAGTGAAACAATAAAAGCTACAAAAGTTTTAGCTGATGAGGGATTTATAGTACTACCATATATTATGCCTGATTTAATAACAGCTAAAAGATTAGAAGATGCTGGAGCAGCAGCAGTTATGCCACTTGGTTCTCCTATTGGTTCAAATAGAGGGATACTTACAAAACCATTTGTAGAGATGTTATTAGAAAATAATAGAGTACCTATCATAGTAGATGCTGGAATAGGGAAACCATCAGATGCAGCTATAGCTATGGAGATGGGGTGTGATGCTGTACTTGTAAATACAGCTATTGCCACAGCACAAGACCCAGTTAAAATGGGAAGAGCTTTTGCATTAGCAGTAGAAGCTGGAAGAGAAGCTTTCTTAGCTCAATTAGCAGAGGAACAAAAATATGCTAGTGCTTCATCACCACTTACAGGATTTTTGTTTAGAGGTGAGTAGAATGAGTTACTATGATGAACTAGTTAAATGGAAAGGTTTTGATTTTGAGGGATATTTTAATTCTGTAACTGATGGAGAGATATTGAAAAGTATAGAGAAAGATAAATTATCTGTATATGATTATTTAAATCTTTTATCTCCTAGAGCAAAAAATCATATAGAAAAAATGGCTCAAAGAGCACATAAGTTGACAAGACAATATTTTGGAAATGTAATAGGACTATATCTTCCAATATATGTTTCTAACTATTGTACTAGTAATTGTATCTATTGTGGATTTTCTAAAAAAAATCATATAGTAAGAAGACATATGAAGTTTGAAGAGATAGAAAGAGAAGCTAAAGAGATAGCAAAATCTGGAATAGAAAATATACTTCTTTTAACTGGAGAAGCTAAAGGGTTAGTAGATAAGGAGTATTTAAAAGGTGGAATAGATGTATTGAAAAAATATTTCTCATCTGTATCTATTGAAGTAATGCCATTAGACGAAGAAGATTATAGATATCTAGCTAAAGATGGATTAGATGGACTTACTGTATATCAAGAGACCTATGATGAAAAAAGATATGCAGAGGTACATCTCTCAGGGGAAAAAAGAGATTTTAAATATAGATTGGATACTCCCGAAAGAGGAGCCAAAGCTGGATTAAGAACAATAGGAATAGGAGCACTATTAGGACTTGGAAATATAAGAAGTGATGCCTTTAAGACAGGATTGCATCTGAAATACCTTATAGATAATTATCCAAATAGTGAGTTTAGTATCTCCTTCCCTAGAGTAAATGAAGCAGAAGGGAATTTAAAAGATAGTTATGCTGTTGATGATATTACCTTTGTACAGATAATATTAGCCAATAGAATTTTCCAACCAACAGCTGGAATAACTCTATCAACTAGAGAGAGTGCTTATATGAGAGATAATTTATTGCAATTAGGAATTACTAAATTTTCAGCAGGCTCAAAAACGGAAGTAGGTGGTTATTCACACGAAAATGAATCAACAGCTCAATTTGATATAACTGACAATAGAAGTGTAGAAGAGATAGTAGAAGCTATTAGAAAAAGAGGATTAGAACCTAAGTATAAAGATTGGGAGACATTATTATGAAAATAGGTATAGCTGGTACAGGTGGAATAGGCTCAAATGTGGCTATGCATCTAGTTAGAAGTGGAATTACTAATCTAAAATTTGGAGATTTTGATAGAATAGAAAAATCTAATCTCAATAGGCAATTTTACTTTGAAGAGCAGATAGGAAAATATAAATCTGAAACTCTAAAGGAAAATCTTACCAAAATCTCACAGGGTAATTATGAGTTTGAAGTAATAAAATTTGAAAAAGAGAATATGAGAGAGTTTTTCAAAGATTGTGATATAGTAGTAGATGGATTTGATAAAAAGGAGTATAAGGCTCTTTTACTTGAAGAGATTTTTGATGGAAAGAAACTTTTAATAACAGTATCTGGGATAGGTGGAATAGATTCCTCAAGTGTACAGGTAATAAAAAAAATGAAGAATCTCTATATAGTAGGGGATATGAAAAGTGATATTTCAGAATATAAAACTTATTCACATAAGGTAAATATAGTAGCTAGCAAAGTAGTAGAAGTAATCTTAAAGGAGCTATACAATGAGAAATAGAATAGAGATTCCTAAGGGAATATATGGAATAACAGGAGATAATTTTTCTAATGGAAGAAGTAATTACTTTTGTGTAGAAGAGATGATAAAAGGTGGAATAAAAATAGTTCAATATAGGGCTAAAACAAAAGATACAAGAGAGAAAGTAAAGGAAGCTAGAGAGATAAGAGAGCTTTGTAGAAAAAATGGAGTAGTATTTATAGTAAATGATAATGTAGATATAGCTCTTCTTGTAGATGCAGATGGAGTTCATATAGGACAAGAGGATATGCACCCAGATGATGTAAGAAAACTTATAGGAGATAATAAAATCATTGGACTTTCTACTCATTCAGAAAAGCAGGGAATGGAAGCCTATAAAAATCCTAATGTTGATTACATAGGAGTAGGACCTATATTTCCAACAACTACTAAAGATACAACTCCGGTAGGATTGGGGTATCTTGAATACGCAGTAAAAAATTTAAATTTACCTTTTGTAGCTATTGGAGGAATAAAAGCACACAATATAGACAGTATCATAGCTAAAGGAGCACAAAGAGTATCTCTTGTTAGTGAGATAGTAGGAGCAGAATCTATATCTAAAATTAGTAAAAAGTTACAAGAGAAATTTTCTGAGTAATAGAAGAAAAATATTAAAAAAACCATCTTAATAGGATAAAAAGTACAAAAATATGTCATAAAATTGTCAAAATTAAATGTTAACATACACCATAATATTTTTTGTTTGGATGCTATTTAGGAGGGAAAGATGGAAACAGGATTTTTAGATAAAAATATGTTAGATTTTATAAAAAATATTTTAGATATTGATTTAAGTAAAGATCTAATTTTTATTAAAAATAATAATTTTGAATATAGTTATGTTAACTCGGTATTTTGTGATATGTTTAATCTAAAAATAGAAGATGTTATTGGGAAAAAAGATAAGGATATTTTTAAAGATAAAATGGCTATTTTAACTTGTCAGAAAAGTGATATAAAGGCATATGACTTAAACTATTTAATACATGAAGAGGAGATTTTTTCTAAGAAGTTTAGAGTTTTAAAAGTAAAAATAAATTTAGGGAATAAACGTGATGGGTTATTGTGTTTTGCAAAGTTAGATAAAGATAATACTATATAATGAAAGATATAAAATAAAAAGCCTTCAATATGTTGAAGGCTTTTTATTTTATTAATCTTCATTCATTAATAAGTATTTTTCAACTTTTTTTAGATTTAGAAATAACTCATTATCTTTTTCGAGAATAAATTTATCTTTTTTTAATTCAGTTAAAAGAGAATAAAATTGACTTTTGCTTATTGCAAAATTTTCAAACCTAACATATTCTTTGGATAATTTTCCAGATTTATCTGTATAAAATCTCAATACTGAAAGAATATATCTTTTTTTATCATATAGTTGATAAAAAAGTTTAAATAAATTTTCTTTAATAAGTTGAAATAATATTTTTTCAACACCTGTACTGCTGAAGAAAACTTCAGGACTGAATTTGAACTCTTCAAGTATTGTATCATCTTCTAAAGCTACTCCTTCAACGCTAACTTCAGGTAATGATAAATTATTAATTTTAAGTGAGAAAAAGTTACCTATAATATCTCCTTCTTTAAATTTTCCACCTTTTGGAAGATATTTTCCATTTTGAAAAATATCGTATGCTAATATACTACCTTTTAAAATTATGTAGAATCGATTGTCAATGAAGATTCGTTCTTTCTTTTTCAAAACAATTCTATTTTTTTCCATAAAATATCATCCCCAAACTAATTCACAAAAATCTTTTTAATAATTGAATTTTTGAATCTTATTCCTGAGTTTTATTTCAATTTTATAATTATAAAATGGCATTTTAGTGTCGCTAATATGTTATTATTGTGAATTACAGATATTTTTAACTAAAAAAATAATACTTAATAACTAAAAAAATAGTATATTTTTTTAGTCAAATTTGTTAAATATCAGTAAATTTGGGAATAAATAAAAATTTTTAGTTATGTGAAAAAAATGAAAAATTATAAACTACTTAAATAAGTATCTATTTTTTTCAAATTCAGATATATCCCATCACTATCATCTAATATATATTTCTCTTTTTTTAATTTAGATAATACAAGGTAGAATTGACTCTTGCTTATATTAAAATTTTCATAGTTAATCTCCTTTTTTGAGATAAAGCCTGTATCGTTATTATATAATTTCAAAATCGATAAAATATAACCTTGAGTATCATATAATTGGTAAAAAAACTTAATTAAAGTTTTTTTGGCAAGATGAGTAATTATTTTTGAAATGAAATTATCATCAGTCAGAATATTAGAATTGAAGTTAAACTCTTCAAGAACAGTATCATCTTCTAGAGCTTCTACTTCAATATCAATATCCGGAATATATATATCCTTAAGAGTAAGAAAACTAAAGAAATTTCCAATTATCTCTCCAGAGGTAAGATAATTTTCATATGTCAATATCTTTCCATTTTCTAATATATCACGACTTATAATTTTTCCCTTCTTTATAATATAAAATTTTCCATCTAAATAATGACGATCATTTTTATTTAAGAATATCATATTCATCTTGCTTTTCCTCCTTTCTTACAAATTCTAAAACTTTAAGTGATTAATTAATTAAATTGGAAAAAATAATTATGAAATAGGATAGTGGATTATTATAATATATATTAAAGGATATATCAATTTTTCTTTTTTTTTTTCCTATATAAGACACAAAAAGAATAAAAAAACACAGGAATGAAAGGATTTTTTTTTAAAAAACTTTAAGAAATAAGATCTCTTGACATAAAATATAAAAAATAAAATAACATTATAAAAAATAAAAAATAATAAAAAAAGATTTAAAAAATCATAAAAAGTAATTTTTTTTGAAAGAAAAATAAAAAACTTGAAAAAATATTATACTAATTAGAGCTAGTATAGAAAAATTCAAAAAAAGTTTCAACTGACAATTTGGTAAATTCTAAGTATTACAGCTGTTTTATAAGAAATAAAAGTACTAAAACAATTCGTTTATTCCTAAATAGGACTTTTTAATTTAATTTTTTTTGTATAATTCAGGTATAAAGCTGAAGTATGTAACGTGAAAAAAATTCAATTATTAAAAGAGAGGTGTAAAAGCAAATGTTGACAAAAAGAAAAAGTTTTCTTCTATTAGCTGTTTTAGCTCTTGCAGGAGTTTCATATGCTGAGGATGAAGAACTTACTAGCTGGAAGGACGTAAAGCTTAATTATGAATTAAAAGTAGGAGTTACACCATATGAAAAATATGGCAGCAAAACATATTCAAATAGATATGATGAGGGGTTAGATTTTGGATTAGAGGTATATAGACCATTTCAGAATTTCTCTATAGGATTTGGAGGAGAAGTAAAAAGAAAATTAGATAAAGAATTTATAAGAGAGGATGGAGAAAGACTATATACTTATTATTTATTAGCTAAGAGAAAAATTTGGGGAACTTATTCATTAGTAGCTAGATTAGGAAGAACAAGTCAAAAAGAGTTTGATTCTACATATTATGTAGCTGCAGGATTAGAAAAACGTTTTGGAAGATTTACAGTTCAACTATTAGGAGAGAATACTAAGTTGAAAAATAATTTTGCCGATAAAGATTATACAACTATAGGATTAAAATTTGGATATATCTTTGGAGATATTTCAGAGCCTGAATTAAATCAGCCAATATTACCTACAACTGAACCAAGAGATGGAGAAGGAAATGCACAAGTACCAGTAGTGACAACTGCTCCAGAACCTAAATTTAAACTAGTAATTGCTGGAGATGAAATAACTGGTGGATATGAAGCATATAAGACTTATATACCAGAAGTACAAAAGATGAATGTTCAAGAGATGACAAAACAATTAAATGAATATGACAAGTCAGGAGTTCTAGAGATGACAGCATACTCTGACAATACAGGAAGTAAAGAGTTGAATGTAAAATTGGCAACTGAAAGAATGAACAATCTAGAACAAGAATTTATAAATAATGGATTGACAGATAAAGTAAGAATTGAAAAAGTTAATCCAGAAGAAACTGTAATGAACGTTTATAAAGTAGACAATGATACTTTTGAAAATAGAAAGTTAAACAGAAGAATAGAAGTAAGTTTCTATGAGGATGAGGAGGTAGTAGCAAATGATGATGGAAAAATTGAAGAAGGTGTTCAAGAGTAGTTTTTTGAAAATGTATTTAGGAATGCTGGCTTTAGCAAGTGTAGCACAGGCAATAGAGATTACACCAGCAGAATTTGTGTACCAACTTGATAGTTTGGGGAATAGTCAAACAGTAACTTTTTATAACAGAAAAGATAAGCCTGAAAGAGTAAAAATATCTTTTATTCCATATCAAAAAGATGGAGAAGATAAGTACTTAGGAAATTGGGGAACTATTTATCCAAGAATAGTAACAGTTCCACCTAAAGATCAAAAGGATATTAAGTTCTCAATAGAGGCTCCTAGAAATCTGCCTAAAGGTGAGTATAGAGCAGTTTTATTTATGGAAGAACTAGAGCAAAAAGCTTTAACACCTCAAGGTAAAGTTATCATGAAAGAGGGAACTACTAATAGTCAAGTTAATATGTTAATTAATTTAGGAGTAATAGTATATGGATATTCTGGAGATCCTAATGAATTAAAAGTTTCAGGAACTGTTTCTGAAGAGAAGATTTTAGAAACTAGAATGGAATTTAAATTGAAAAATGATGGAGAAATAACTAAACCATATACACTTTTCTTCGAAGGAGTAGATAAAGAAGGAAAGCAAAGAATTATAAATAAAAATATAGTTGTAATTCAAGGATATGAAGACAAGATAAATGAAAAATTACCAGAGGAATTAGCAACTATTAATAAAATATACTTAATGGATTCTAACAAAAATATAATTAAAACATTCAGATAATTGAATGATGTCAAAAATTAGGAGGGAATAATATGAGGAAAAAATTACTAATGGGAGTTGTAGGATTACTTAGTTGTTCGGCAATTGTTTTAGCGATAGGAACTGATGGAATGGGTGTTGAAGGAATAGGGCAAAATGGAAGTAGAACAGAAGTTAAAGTAAGAGCTAATGTTGTAGCTGGAGTTGCAGTAAATGAAGCAGAGCCAATAGATTTCGGAAATTTAGTAAGAGGGGCTAATGTATACACTGAAAATGAAATGATTGATAGTTTGAAACCAGGAAGAGTTGTATTCAGAGCAGATCAAGGAATGCTAGGAAGTGGAAGAGTTCATGCAAATCTTGAAAAAGATACTACAAATTTAACTTGGAGAAATGGTAATGGTTCAAATGGAGAAGGAAGTGTAATGGAGATAAGGAATGTTACTGTTAGAGGACTTGGAACAGCACCAGAACCAATAGACTTAAATGGTAATGGAGAAGCTGAAAAAATCTTAACAGGACATTTTACCGCTTATGATAATGGAAATGGTGGAATAGATAAAACTGGTGGTAACTTAGGGACAAATCAAAAACTAGGAGCATATATAGGAACAGTAATAGTAGAAGCAACTATAAAATAAAGAGTAATAATGGGTAAATAGTAATACTATTTACCCAAAAACTTTATTTTAAAATATAGGAGGAGGAGAGAAGTTGAAAAAAGAAAAGGTGTATAAGATTAGTTTTAACTTAATATTATTCATGTTTTTTTTTATTATTACATTGAAAAGTAATGCGGTAGGAAATCATACTTCAACAAATAGTTTGGTAATAACTAAAAATATAGATTTTCAAATAGAAGTTTTAAGCTCTTTAGCAGTTGGAGTTGATCCAGTTGAGCTAGATTTTGGAGATATTCAAAGAAATAGTAAAAATATAATAACAAAAGAAGCTGATTTGAAATTTCAAGCAAGTTTTAATGAGGATGTGCAGATAAAAGTTGAATATGATAAAACAGATGATTTGATGCCAACAGATACTGTTTATGCAAAATATCAAATTACACCTGTAGAGAATAATCCGGAAAATCAAAATGATAAAATAGATGTTTATCTTAAAAGAGTAAATGCTGAGATTTTAAGAAAGGGAGAGATGGTAATTCCAATAACTGGTGAAATTAGAGAGGTTGGGGATGTAAAATTAGGAGAATATAAAAAGACAATTGGTGCTACTGTTTATGCCACTCCTATAAATCCTATTTCAAATAAGATACTTTTGACTGAAGGAGGCATAAAATGATGAGAAGGATAATTGTTTTATCATTATTTTTAGTGTTTGGAATTATAAGTTATAGTGATGTTCAGTGGAGTGGAGATTCAGGAAAAATTTCAATTATTTATAAAATAGTCGATCCATTAATAGTAACAGTTGAAGAACCTGAAAAATTAGTTGTATCAGCAAATCAAAAAACATTTACTTATAGTAAAATGAGTACTAAAAAAGCACCTCTTGTTGTAAAAGTAACTTCTTCATATAATCAAGATGCTATTGATGATATTTTAAGAAAAATATATGAAACTGTTTATTTTCAGTTACAAAATGGAGGAAATTTTGAGCTACAAAATGGAACTGAACAGAAAACCATAATAGGAAATGGATATTTTATAGACTCTCAGGTTGCCGCTACAGAAGAAGCAAAGTTAACTGAAATTAACAAACCTTTTTCTAGTGCAGTTAGTGGAAATACATTTTCAACAACTACTGGAATAGATGTTGATTTTACTTTACCAGATGGAGATGTTCCAATGGGAGTATATAGAGGAACTTTGTATCTCAATGTATGGTTTGGAGGATCATTAAACTAATATTTATAGGAGATAGTTATGAAAAAAATAAAGAGTTTAATATTATATATATTTATTTTACTTTGTATTAGTAGTTTAGCATATGCTAAAGGAACTTTAAAAGTTAATGCAGTAATACAACCAGATGGAACAACAAAAAAATATTCATATGGAGAGGCTCTATTACTTGATGCAGGAGTCATTAATAGTCAATCAGGAACAAAGGAGTTAAAACTAGCAACAGTTAGAGTTGATATGCTTGCAGAGCCAACAGATGTTGGGAATCCTTCTCTACCTGGAATAGAAGGAGATTTTAATCAGGCATTTATTTTAAATTCGGTAATTAAAGATCAAATGGTTAAATTAGGAGTTATAAAAAAATATAAAAATGGAGATAACGCTGATATTGAACTTGCTATAAGTGGTGGAAAAATTGAAGTAGAAGATCTATTTAGACCTGGGCAAGGAGGAGACAAGTATTTATTTGTTGCACACGAAAGTGAAGTAGAACAAGTAATAAGTTTAGGGTACAAACCAATAAAAAGATTAATTTATACCTTTGAATTATGGTTGAAAGTGCAAAATGCTAAAGTAGGAGATATAGTTAGAAAGGATGTACAGGCAAAAAATAATACAGAGGCAATAGGAAATATTCAAGATATTGTAAAAGAACAATTTTCAAATGCTAGAGCTGGAATTTAATCTAAATAAATTAATGAGGAGAGAGTAATATGAAAAGGAGTGTACTATGTATAGGCGTATTTGCGTTGCTGAATGCTCTTACATATTCTGAAGATATTTCTACAGAAAGTATAGGCTTATATGACTTAGTATTTAATAGAAAAGTAAAGGCAGAGGCTACAAAAGTATACATAATAGATGAAAAAAAATATATTGAACTACAAAATTTATTAGATATGTTAGGAATAACGAATAATAAATGGGTAAATGATGAATATATAGTTGATAGTGGAAATATTTTTACTCAAGAAACAATTATTAATCTTAGTAAAAAACAAATAAGAAAAAATAATAAAGATATAGCTTACAATAATGAAATTTTTGAAAAAAATGACAAACTCTATGTTGATATTAATTTTTTAAAAAACATTTTATCTCTTTCTGAAGTTGATATAGATGAAGATACTTTAAATATAGCCATTCAAACATCTTTTCAATTACCATCAGAACTTGCTAATATAAGAGAATATAGAAAAGAACAATTTCTAGCTGGTGATAATTCATTAAAAAAAGATATACCAGAACAAAGAAAGTTATTTGAACCAGGAAATTTAAGATTAATATATAATTACAATAAAAGCTTTCAAAGATATCGTTCTGAAAGCAAAACATTAGATACTGAGTATTATGGACCTCTTCTATATGGAGAGTTAGAGGTGTATCATGAAATATACCCTGAATTAGAAAATTATCAGACAAGATTAACATATAGAGATGTATATAAAGATCATGATATTATTTTTGGAGACAATTATATAACTATGCCTGATATATTGACTGGAACAGTTAGTAAATTAAGAGGAATAAGCTTTACTAGAGATAGTAAGATTAGTAGTATAAATGAAAATTCTACTAATATTACTATAACTGGACAAGCTCCACTTGGAAAGTTTGTAGAGTTATATAGAAATGGACAATTACTATCATATGAAGATGTAAAAGCTGGACGTTATATTTTTGAAAATGTACCTGCACTTTTTAACTCTGATTCATTTTATGTAATAATATATAATCAAGATGGAAGTATAGTTAGGGAAGATTTGAGAAGAGGTTATAACAAAGATTTAGAGAAAAAAGGTGAATTTGGATATAATATTTTTATGGGAGATTCAGATTACGATAAATATTATCAATTCATAGGTGAAGTAAACTACGGATTAACTAACACTTTAACTTTGAAAACTGGATATTATGATTTGAAATATTCATCATATTGGGATGATAAAGCTCAATCTAGAGAAAGCGTAAAGTTAGGAGCTTTATATGTAAGTGACTTTTCAAAATATCCCTTTAGTATAGATATAGAGGCATTTAAAAATAATGGAAATGCTGGAGAGGATTATTATTATAATTATAGACAAGAATTCAATGATTATAGTTTTAGCTTTGAAGGTGGAAAATATTCAAAGATAACTGAAAGTAGAATTTATAAAAAAGATGAGCAAGCTTTAGAATTAAGCAAGAGTAGATTTTTAATTAATCCTTTAAGCTTATCCTTGAAGTATTATTCAACAAACTATACTTATACTAAAAGAGAAAATGAGGTTGGGGTAGTTTTAAGGGGAGGATTTAGAAACCTTACTCCTGAATATGGACTTTATAGAAATTTAACTACAGACTTTACTCAACATGATTTTAGTATTAGAAGTTACCATTTCTTAAATTATATACTTTATGCAGGTGTGTCTCATAAGACAGTAAAAGGATATGATGAAACTAAATACAAGGTTGAAGTTACAAGTAGAAGATATAACGATAATGGAATTAGATATAGAGCTTATTACGAAAAATCAGATAGATATGGAGAGGTTTTTGGTCTAGCGTTTGATATAGATTACAACGATTGGTTCACTGGAACAGCTACATATAAAAAAGATAGAGGAGTAAGTTATTCTGACGTTGGATTTACTGTAGATAAACTTATAAATTTATCTGATGTAAATGCACCTATCAATTCTATTGATAATGGAAGAATAGCTGGAGTTGTTTATGTAGATAATAACAATAATGGTCAATATGATGAAGGAATAGACAGACCTTTACCAAGAACAGAAGTGAGTGTAAAAGGAACTATAGCTACTACTGATGAAAATGGAGAATATAAATTAAGTAATTTGTATCCAGGAGCTTATGATACAAAATTCGAAACACAAAACCCATTATATAAAGCTGAAGCTGATAAGTACAGAGTAAAAATAGGACCTGCTACAACAACAGAGTTGAACATTCCAATGAAAGCAAGAAAAATTGTTAGTGGAAATATTAACATAGAAGATCAAATTTTAAAATATACTTTACTACCAACATTATTTATGAATGTATATGATCTTTCAACTGGAGAAAGAATAGAAGTAGTTATACCAGAAAAAGATGGATTCTTTATGGTAGAGAATTTGACTGGAGGTAAGTATAAACTAGTTTTAGAATCAATTAATAAGCCTGGAGAAGCTCTATATGAGCAAGAATTAGATTTGCCTCATAGTGATGATGAAGAGAAACTAGTTGAGTTATATATAAGAGGAAATAATGAAAATGATTTACAATACGAGATAGAAATGTATTAATCATATTTGGGAGGGATGTTATGAAAAAGAATTTGAAGGTTAAATTATGCTTATTAGCTTTGTTAGCTAGTGGTAGTTCCGTATGGGCTGCCACTGTACAAAGAGATACATTAAGTGATATAGAAAGAACTCAAAGACTAATAGAGTTAAGACAAAAGCAAGACTATATAAATCAACAACTTATGTATCCCAATAGAAGTACTATAAAAGTAGAAAAGGATGTATTAGATGAGGTAAAAGAGGGTGAAAAATACCTATTTACAAATATACAATTAGTTGGAACAACTAAGTTAAAAAGAGAAACTGATAAGGTAATCAAAGAGTATATCAATACAAAGATGGGAAAGGAGGAGATATATAACCTATTAGTTAAGTTATCTAATATATTTTTAGTAAATGGTTATTCAACAACACTTGTAACTTTAAAATCTGGAAATGTCAACAAGGGTGAACTGATTTATGAGGTAAAAGAGGGGAAAGTCAGGAATGTAGAGTTTATGAATAAAAAGGAAGGTGGTAAAGACAAATTAAAGCTAGGAATGGCTTTTCCAATGAGAAAAGGTGATTTACTTAGTACAAGAGATATGGACCAAGGAATTGAAAACATGAATGTTGGTGGAAATAACAATGTAGCAGAAATAACTCCAACAGAAGAATACGGTTATTCTGATATTATAATTGAAGAAAATTATTCTCCAACTGGTTTTTCACTTGGTATGGATAACAGTGGTTATAAGGATAAAGGAAGATATAAACTCAATCTAGGATTTACACAAGATAATCTTCTAGGAATAAATGATGTTATAAGATTTAATTACATTGAAAGATTAACAGATGATAGAGATAAAGATAGAGAATCAAACTATGATTTAGGTGTAACTATCCCAATAGGGTATTGGAAATTTGCTTATAACTATAATCTAGGAGATAACTATAATACTTATACTAGTGATATTGGTTCATATACAAGTGAGAGTAGAGCTGAAAAACATAAAGTTAGAATAAGTAGAGTTATATCTAGAGGACAGTATCAAAAAACAACTATTCATGGAGGCTTTACTATTAGAGATAACAAAAATACTCTAAATGATTTGTTGCTAGAAGTAAGTAGTAAAAAATATACAAATGCGGCTTTTTCAATAGATCATACAAATAGATTTTTAGGTGGAACTATTTTTGGAATGCTTGAATATGAAAGAGGAGTACCTTGGTTTGGTTCCGAAATAGATCCTAGTCCTCTGAAAGAAGGAGATTATAAAATAGAGTATGATAAACTTAATTTTAACTTGGATTGGTTGAGATTTTTTAGTGTAAAAGATCACGGATTTCAATATAAAATGGGTATAGGAGGTAGTTATTCAGACGATAGATTATTAGCAGTAAATCAGTTTACTATGGGAGATGAATATACAGTTAGAGGATTTAAAGAAAGTTCTGTAGCTGGAAATAAAGGAGTTTATATAAATAATACGTTAACATATATGGGAACTGAAAATATGAATAAATATCTTGCTGCATTTAAGCCTTTTATAGGATTAGATGCTGGGGTATCAAGAGATAGAGATCTTCCTACTTCTGATAAGATAGTGGGTATGGCTCTAGGATTCAAATTTGATATGGGGAATTTACACGGAAGCTTTACATATGGAATACCTTTAAGATGGGCACCAGGAATGCCACGTGAAACTAACCCTATCTATGTTAACTTAAGTTATATTTTATAGGAGGGATGGTTATGAACTATTTAAAGTTAAATGAGAAGTTACTAAAACATCATTTAAAGAACAAAAAAAGAATAACCTTAAGTTTGATAGTAACTTTTATGATAACCGGTGGTCTAGGTATAACGGAAGAAGAAATTCTAGCTAGGGACCTGAGGCCAAGACAAGCAAAAAATGATATTAATATTGGTAATGATAGTCCAGGTTTAAGTATTGATAAAGCAGCAAATGGAAAAACTGATGTTGTAAATATTGTAACTCCAGGGGCTAATGGAATTTCACACAACAAATTTGTTGACTTTAATGTTGGTGAAGAAGGTATAATATTTAATAATAATGGTTTTCATGAATATGTTAATAGTCAATTAGGAGGAATTGTTCATAAAAATGCTAATTTGAGTGGTGGAGCTGCTAAAACAATTTTAAATGAAGTTACTGGAATGAGAGATTCATATTTGAATGGTGTTGTAGAAGTAGCTGGAGAAAAAGCAGATTTTATTCTTGCGAATGAGAACGGAATTACTGTTAATGGAGCAGGATTTATTAATACTAGTGGAGTTACATTAACAACTGGTAAAGTTAATAATAATAATGGAAATTTAAGTGTTGATGTAACTAAAGGAAATGTTGTAATTGAAGGAAGCGGAGTAGAAGTATCTGGAAATTATTTTAATATTATTTCTCAAACTATAGAGCTATTTGGACAGGTATCCTCTAAAAATGGTGAAAATGATGCCGATTTAAATTTTATAGCTGGAAATAATAAAGTAGATTTTATAAATACTTCAGCTCCTCAAGTTACAGGAAGTACTAATGGAACAACTTCAGAAATAAAATATGGAATACATGCAGGTCCGCTAGGTGCAATGTATGGAAATAATATAAGACTTATAAGTACAGCTCATGGACTTGGGGTAAGACATGAAGGAATAATCAGAAGTAAGGGAGATATCACTATTGAAGCTGATGGTGATATAGCTATAGGAGGATTAAATTCTGAAAAAAATATTACAGTTACAGGAAAAGGAAAGTTAGAAACAATTAATGGAACTTATAAAGTGGATAATAAAATATATAACTATAGTATTGTTTCAACAAAAGGAATAAATTTAAATGTAACTGGAGATATGGAGATTAATAGCTTTATAAGTGCTAATGGAGCAGAAGGACTACAAATAACAGCAAAAAATTTAAAAATTTTAGGAGATAAAAAGACAACAGCAGGAATATTAGCACAAGGACTTTTATTGATAAAAGTAGAAGGAGATATCACTATTGAAGCTTTGTTGAGACCAGTTAGAAATGGTAGTACAAGTGATGATCCACCATTAGTAGTAGGAGAAGATGGAAAAGTTATTGACCCAATAACAGGAGAAATATTAAATGAAAGTCAATATTCATGGGTAGGAAGTGGAATACAAGGAGAAAGAATAGAGATTAGCTCAACTAATTTTACTAATGATTCAACTATTAGTAATACAAGACGTTTACAAGATAAAAGTTCAATAAAAATTACTGCAACAGATAAATTAATAAATAATAAATTAATATCTTCATCTGGAAAATTAGAACTAAATGCAGGTAAATTAGAGAATAAAGAAGGAGCATCATTACAGGGTTCAGATATAAAAATTGTTGCTGGAAGTATAGAAAATGTTGGAGATATTAGACAAAATGTGGATAGTCAAGGAGAAACAGCAGATAGATTTGGAAAAGTAGAAATAGACTTTACAAATGGTAATTTTATTAATAAAGGAACTGTATCAGGATATGAAGTTGTTATTAATGGAACTGGTTTTATTCTAGAAAATACTGAAAGTGGTAAAATAGTTGCTTCTACTGTAGATTATCCTTTAGGTCAAGGATCAATTACTATAAAAGTAAAAGATTTAAAGAATAAAGGGTTAATTCAGTCATATGGATCTGGATTTCAAAATGATATAACCATTGATGTCGAAACTCTTTCAAATATATTAGGACATATTATAGCACAAAGAGGAAATATAACTATTACATCTAAAGGAGAAATAGTTAACAGTGGAGAAATTTATGCTGAAAAAGATGTAAACATCACATCAACAGGAGCGTCTATAAGAAATGAAGGTGGAAGCTCATCAATTGGAGCAGCTAAAAATGTAACTATTACGGCAGAAAATGCAAAATTAGAAAATAGTGGGAAAATTTATGCAGCAGAAAAGTTACTAGTAATAGTTAGTGAATTATTAAATAATGGAAGTTCGGATGGATTAAAAAAATATTTGGAAGCTTTTTATAATTTAGGTCAAGATGGAACTAAAGAAATAGATAAAATTATTGGAGAATTAGAAGGACAATTGCAAAACGCTCCTACTGAAACAGAAAAACAACTTATTCAACAAAAAATTGATCTATTTAAAGATTTAAAAGAACAGTTAAAGAATTTTAATTCATCATTAGAAACTTTACCAAATATTGGAACAATGTCAGCTAATTCTATAGACATTACTACTAAAAAACTTGCTCAAAATAATGGTATTATAAAAGCTAATAATGATATACAAATAGCTTCAGAAGATGGAATAAATAATACTGGTATATTAGAAGCAGGCACAGATGTTACTTTAGAAGCAAAAGGGAACATAGTAAACTCTCAAAGAATATATGCTGGGAACAAGATAGACATCACAGGAAAGAGTTTTAAAGCTACAGGAAGTGATAAGTTACTAACAGATTATGCAACTACACTTAGCGATTTTAGTACAGCTGGAGGAGATGCTAAGTTAGATGAGTTAAATAAAAAAATAGCTGACTTAGAAGCACAACTTAAATCTAGTACAGGAACCGACTTACAAAGTGTAAAAACACAAATAGATAATTTGATTAAAGAAAGAGAAAAGTTAGCAGCATTAAAAGCAAAAATATCTTCTTTAGCAGAAAAATTAGAAAATGGTAAAGATGGAACTGGATTAAGTACTATTGAATCTAAAAATGTAAATATAACAACTACTAATGGACCTTTAAGTAATGCTGGAATAATAGTAACATCAGAAGATTTAACATTGAAAGCTCAAGGAAATGGTAGTGATATAACTAATACTGGAAATGTTGCCGTTGGTAATAATGCGAATATAAGTGGAAATAGTTTTACTAATAATGCAATGACTGTTGGAGGAAAATTTACAGCAACACTTCAAGATAAGCTAGAAAGTGAATCATTAAAAATAGTAAAGGGTATGGACGTTACAGCTAAAAATGCTCAATTTACTAATTTAGAAGTAGGTGAAAATGCAAATATAACCTTAAAAGAGAATGGTGCAGGTAATGTTACTTTTGGAAAAGATGGTAGTACATCTAATAAAGTAAATATAACTGGAAATCTTGGTATTACAGGTGGAGGTTTAATAAATAAAGCTGAAACTGCTGTAAAAGGAAGCTTAAATGTAGATAAAAATGGAAATAATAGTGCTAAATTTGAAAATACTGGAACTTTAGGTGTAAATCAAGATGCTACAATAAAAACAAATGGATTTACGAATAGTGGAAATATAGTAACAGAAAAAGGATTAAATGTTGAATCATCATCATTTACCAATAGTGGTGAAATGGTAGTAAAAGAAAAACTTAACGTAACATCAACTGGAGCATTTGAAAATAGTAAAGATATAGTTGCAAGACAAGGATTTGATGTTAAATCAACATCATTTACAAATAAACAAAATGCAAAGATCAATACTACAGATTTTACTTTAAAAGCTGGAGATGCTATAACAAACCAAGGAAGTATAGAGGCTAAAGGAAATCTTGATATAGATGGAGAAAAAACACTTAATAACTCTGGTAAAATTTTAGTACAAGGTTCAGGAAAGATAGATATTAAAGAAAGTATAAATAATTCAGGAGAAATAAAAGTAGGAAAATCTACTACAGCTACTCAAGCTAATGGAACCTTACAATCTGGGGATTTATTAATAACTACTGGAACTTTTACTAATAAAGGATCTGGTAAAGTTTCTGCTGAAAATGATTTAGATATAGTTGTTACTTCTGGTTTCAATAATGAAGCAAATGGAGAGATAGCTGCAAAAAATATATTGATAGATGGAACAGCTACTACTTTAAGTACAAATTTTGAAAATTCTGGAACTATAGCAAGTGAAGGAACTTTAACAGTAGATTTGGGAAGTAATAAAAAAGATATAAACTTAGGAAAATCTGGAAAAATGTCTTCTAAAGATACAATGACATTAAAAACAGGTGGAAATATTAGTAACGAAGGAAAATTCTCAAACATAGGAGGATTGGATTTCCAAGCTGGAAAAGCAATTACTAATAAAGGAATGATTTTAAGTCTTGGAGATATCAATTTACGAGCTAAAGAAAGTGTAACTAATGGAGAAAAAAATGGTACTGGTTCAACAATTTGGAGTGAAAAGAAAATCACTATTACATCAGAAACTGGAGATATTAATAACTATCAATATAGTACTATAAAATCTAAAGGAGATATGACTCTTACAGCAACTAATGGAACACTTTTAAATGAAGGTGGAACTATATCATCTGGTGGAAATTTAAACATAGATACTAAAACTGTGATAAATAAAAGTATAGTAAATGAAGGAAAAATCTATCTAGAGAAACCAAGTATTGATCCTAATGATACTCAAATATGGGGAGATGCATTTGATAATGTAAATAATATTGGTGGAACTAAAAACTCTACAAGGATTGAGATTTGGTTTCCTAAGATAGTTGATACTGGAGCTGTACAAGCCCAAGCAACAATAGAAGCAACTGGAAATTTAGGAATAAAAATTAAAGAAAAATTAGAAAATGATGTTGCAACAATAAGAAGCGGTGGAAATTTAAATATTAGTGGAGCTGGTCAAGTAATTAATAAAAGTTTGGAAAGTAAAATATCTCTTGAGGAATATCTAAAACATACATTAATAAGAGTTGAAGATACTATTAGAGAAACTAAACCAGCGAAAGAAGTAATTGTATTTGCTGGAACATTTTATGATGGAATAAATGCAAATTTACCAAACAATACAGGGGGAATATTAAATTATAATCCAGTCCTTATAGTTTTAGCTGAAGTTTTAGATGAAAATGCAGGTGGACATAATTGGCAAGGAACTCAGATGAAAAACTTGTATGATATGCTATATAAAGCAAGTGGGGGAAAAATTGAACCTAACAAAAAACTTGGAATAAAAAATACAAATGAGTTAGCAAAAGTAGAAACAACAATATATTCTGCTAAAAACTCAGCAAAAATATTAGCAGGTAAAGATATAACTTTAAACGGTGTTGAAGTAGTAAATGGAGCTGATAATATTATAAAAAACCAAAGTGTGGACGTTAAAGTAGGTAGTGAAAATGTTGGAACTGTTGATGTTAATTTAGATGTAAGTATAACTGATCCTAATGACATAACTGAAACTAATGGAATAAAATATCCAGATGGAGTCGAAGTTATAAAAGGTAGTGTAACAATAAATGGTGTAACAATAGATGCTTCAACTGGTGGATTAATAAGTGCTATTGCAGTTGCAGGAACAATTAATCCAATTGGATATATTGAAATTCCTAAAGGAGATAATGGAATATTTAGACCAGCAGATCCTAGACCAGGACAAAATATTCAATATAAGTTTGAGACAAATATTGACTTTATAGATCCATCTAAGTATTTTGGATCTGAGTACTTCTTTGGTAAGATAGGATATGATCCTGATAGAACTTCAACAGTTATAGGAGATGCTTACTATGAAACACAACTTATAAATAAAGTAATTAAAGAAGCTTTAGGATATACTGGAGAAGTTACAGCTGACTACATAAAAACTATGCTTGATAGTGCAGCAGAAACACAAGGAGATTTAGGATTAGTAGTAGGAAAAGCATTAACACCAGATCAAATTAATAGTCTTGAAAAAGATATTATTTGGTATGTAGAAGTAGAAATGGATGGAGAAAAAGTTCTTGTACCTCAAGTATACTTTGGAAAAGAAACAAGAATAGAAATGGCACAAGGTGATAAAGGTGGAGGATATGGTTCTACTATTAAAGCCGGAGGAAATATTGATATTAAAGGTGGAAGTGTAAGCAATACAAATGCAAACATAGTTGCAGGTGGAGATATCAATATGGATGTAACCGGTGATATCACTAATAGTGCAGTAGGAGGATTCCAAGGTGGAATTTCTGCAGGAGGAGATATATCTCTTAAAGCTGGTGGAGACCTTGATATGATAGGAGGAACTATCACTTCAACTGATGGTGGAGTAAGTGTTGAAACTGGAGGAGATATCAATATTGAATCTACTTTAGGAGGAAACTTAGGAAATCAAACTATATCTAATAAAGCAGGAATTACTGCTAAAGGAGATGTAACTGTTAATTCTGGCGGAGATACGACTATTAAAAATGGAACTATAAATAGTAGTGAAGGAGATGTAGCTTTAACAGGTAAAAATGTAAATATTGAAGATCAAAACCTAATAAGTAGTGGACAAAGTTTTGATTCTGATAGAATCAGTAAGACAGAAAGTAGTTATACAGCTTCTACTTCTGTGGGATCAGAAATCGGCGGAAAAAATGTTTCTATTAATGCTGAAAATGATATTAACATCAAAGGTAGTGGAGTTGTAGCTGAAAATGATTTATCATTAGATGCAGGTAAAAATGTAAATATTACTGATGGACAAAATCATTACTATGGAAAAACAACAACTGAAACTAATGGATTTGATATGAACTATAAACTTAATGTTGGTTCAAGTACTTCTGAAACACAAGCTTCAGCTTCAGCTGGAAGTACTGTAGGAGGACTTGGAAATGTAACTATTAAGTCTGGACAAGATACTAATATTAAAGGTAGTGACGTTATTTCAGGTGGAGATACTAATGTTATAGCAGGTGGAAATGTAAATATAACTGATGGTAAAAATACTGAAGAGACAAAATCAAGTTCATCAAGTTATGATGTTATCTCATACACTAAGAAGAGCAGCGAGACAAAATCAAGTACTTCTCAAGGAAGTAGCATAACTAGCGGTGGAAATATTAATATTAAATCTGGTGGAGATGTAACATCAGTTGGAGGAGAATTCAACTCACTAGGAGATACTAATATTGATGCAACTGGAAATGTAAAATTTGAAGCTGGTAAAAATGAATATGAAGAAAAGAGCAACTCTTTTGGAGTAGGAATAATAAGTGGAAATGCAGGAGTAGGAGCTGGAGGAGCTAGTGCAAATGCAGGATGGGATATTAATAACGGTGGTTACAGTGAAGTTGTAAATGGAAAAGCTAGTGATCAAACTATCAATGATATGAATAAAGTAGGTAAGAGTGGTAAGAACTATATGGATTCTCTAGCTAAAGCAGATGCAACTATAGGAATTTCAATCCAAAACAAACACAAGAAGGAAACAACTTGGACAGAAGGAAGTGTAAATACAGGAGGAGATATTAATATCAAATCTGGTGGAACTACAGATATAGGAGGATCAGACTTTAACTCAAAAGGTGATTTCAATATTACTGCTAACGATATTGACTCTACTAAATATACTGATGAAATCGAAGAAACAAGTAGTGGATTCAATGTTGGAGTAAAAGTAGGAAATAATACAACAAGTTCTATTGCAGATGCTGTTAATAAAGGAATGCAAATACATGAAAATGCAACTGATTCAGAGCATAATAGTGTAAATGGTGCTCTTGTAGGTGCACAAGTTGCTGGTACTGTAAGTAACGTTATCTTTGGAGACCTTGTAGGAAATGTAACTTCAGTTACTGGAGAATTTGGATATAATAATTCATATTCTAAAACAACTGAAGAGAACATTACTAATATTACATCTGGAGGAGATATTAATTTCAAAACAACAGGTGGAGATATCAACTTAAAAGGTGTAGAAATGGATGGTAATGATATTACTTTAGATTCAGCTAAGGATATCAATATTTCAAGTGCTAAGAAAACTGAAGTAGAACATTCAACTGGAGTTAATGTTTCAGTTGGAGGAACAGTAAGTGCAGGAGTAGGAACTATTGATGGAGCAAATGCACAAGTTGGAGTAACTGGAAATGTAAGTGTATCGAAAAATGATAAGAATAATCAAACTAATACTGGAAGCTCAATCAACGGAAACAATATAACTATCAAATCTGGAGGAGATACTAACGTAATAGGAAGTAACGTTTCAGGAAATGATGTAACTGTTGATGTTGGAGGAGACTTAAATATTAAGACTGAAACAGATAATATTGACGAGAAGAGAACTGAAGGATGGGCTGGAGGAGACCTATCTGGAGGAGTTGCTTCTAATACAATAGTAACTGGAGATGCAGGAATTTCAGCAGGAGGAGGAAGTATCACTAAGAGTGGTGATAAGATCAATAACCAAGCTGGAATTACAGCTAAGAATAAGATAGATGTAACAGTTGATGGAGACTTAAACTTAAAAGGAGGAGTTGTAGGTTCAGATACTGGAGATGGAAGCTTAACAGTTAAAGGAGACGTCAATGTTGAAGATGTTAAATCTAATTATGAAGAAGGCGGAGCAATCGTTGGAGTTAACGGAGGAACTAAAGGAGGAGGAATCCTTGGAGAAGTTGGAGACAATGTTGACTTAGAGAAAACTGCTAAAGGAACAATTGGAATTAACAAAGATAATATCACTGTAGGTGGAGATGTAACTGTAAATGGTAAGACAAATACAGGTGACGATAAGTTAGAAGGTGTAAATACTGATATGGATGGAAGCATAACAGTAGATAAAGATGTTTCTCAAGGAGGAGGAACATTCAGTGGAACAGCTAGTAAACTTCCTGGTAAGAAAACAGATAGTGGAAGCTATGACTTACCTGATGGAAAACAACCACCACCACCACCAATTCGTCGTGATCCAGAACCAGTGAAAGTGGATATACCAACATTACCTGATATACCAAAACCAACTGTTAAGGTTCCTATACCTGAAGAGCATAAAGTTATAAAAATACCAAGACCAGAAATTCAATATCCAGTGGTTGAGGATTTACCAAAACCACAAAAACCAATACCAATTCCACCAAAACCAGATCCAGATCCAGATCCGGATCCAATAATTCCTGAATTTGGAAAAATACCAAGACCAGAGGTTCACTATCCAGTAATTGAAGAATTACCAAAACCTCAAAAACCAGAAATAATTCCACCAAAACCAGATCCAGATCCAGACCCACCTAAGAAACCAGTAGTTGGAGGATATGTAAAAGATGAAAATGGAAAATGGGTTCCAGCTTATAGTAAGGGAATGGGAGCAGCTCTTACAGGTGGAGGATTAACTTCTGGAGGATTAAAAGGATATCAAGACGGAGTTAAGAGTTTAATTAAAGGTGAAACACAAGTACCTAATAGAGATGATAAGAAACCAGTAAAACCACCTCAATATGAAGGAAAATACATAAAAGATGAAAATGGAAACTGGCACAAAACAACTTATCAACCTGGAGATGTTACAATAGGTGGAAAAGCTAGTGAATCTAATGGTATTAGTGCTCCAATGAATAATAATACAAATAGAAATACAGTAGGAACAGTGGGTAATAAAAATACTGATGGAGCGACAAAGAATACATCAGAAACTGGGACAGTAGGTAATAAAAATACTGATGGAGCGACAAAGAATACATCAGAAACTGGGACAGTAGGTAATAAAAATACTGATGGAGCAACAAAGAATACATCAGGAACTGGAACAGTAGGTAATAAAAATACTGATGGAGCAACAAAGAATACATCAGGAACTGGAACAGTAGGTAATAAAAATACTGATGGAGCGACAAAGAATACATCAGAAACTGGGACAGTAGGTAATAAAAATACTGATGGAGCAACAAAGAATACATCAGGAACTGGAACAGTAAGTAATAAAAATACTGATGGAGCGACAAAAAATACAGGAAGTAATTCGTCTAAGAAGAAGGCAGAAGAACCAGTATTAGCGCCACCGGCACCAGCACCAATAACAACAACAGTGAAGACGCCAGCGCCAATACCAGATGTACCAAGACCAGAAGTAAAGGTACCAATTCCAGGAGCTGGAGGAGGAGATGGAAGACCAGCATTACCACCAGTAGATTATAATCAAGGAGGAGATGGAAGACCAGCATTACCACCAGCAGATTACAATCAAGGAGGAGATGGAAGACCAGCATTACCACCAGTAGATTACAATCAAGGAGGAGATGGAAGACCAGCATTACCACCAGTAGATTACAATCAAGGAGGAGATGGAAGACCAGCATTACCACCAGCAGATTACAATCAAGGAGGAGATGGAAGACCAGCATTACCACCAGTAGATTATAATCAAGGAGGAGATGTAAAATTACCATTGCCACCAGCAGATTATAATCAAGGAGGAATTCTTAAATCACCTTCAACATCACAAGGTACTGGAAATTCTCAAAAGAAAGTAAGTTTTGATGATGGAAATATAGAAGTAGGATATGTTCCAAAGAATGATTCTACAAGAAAACCGTATGATGATGCAAGGGATACAACAGAAATCTCAAAGGATATTGATAAATTACTAGGTGAACAAAAAAAATTAACAGATAAGCAAAACTCAGGAAAGAAACTTTCTAAAAAAGAGCAGGAAAAATTAAATCAATTAGAAAAAGATTTAGCAGTTTTAAATGATGAATTAGTAGATGCTATTGGACGTGACAAAGCAGATAGACCAGACGATGAGAGAATTCCTGAGGAGATGGCTAATTTAGTTAAAGAGAGACAACAATTGATGGATAAGGTAAATAGAGGTGAGCAATTAACAGCTGAACAAAAAGATAGGCTAAATGAAATAGAACTAGATATAAAAACTTTAGAAAATACTATTGCTAACTCAAAATCTAATGTTGGAGGATCTTTAACACCACCAGCACCACCAGTTAAGACAGTTACTGGAAAGACTCCAGAGACATTACCAGATACTCCTAAGCCAGATGTTAAAGTACCAATACCTGGAACTCAAGGAGGAAGTGATGTTGTATATGCTGATCTAGATTTAGGTGCAGGATCAGGGGTAATACACGGAGGTAGTGATACAATTTACTCTAATATTACATCAGGACCACCACCATTACCACCGAAGCCACAAAAAAAATGGACAAAATTCTGATGATGTTGTATATGCAGATTTAAATTTAGGTGCAGGATCAGGAGTAATACATGGAGGTAGTGATACAATCTATACTCAAGTTAAAGGTTCTGGAGGAGGAGGAGATGTAGCTCCAAAACCACCAAAAAGAGATGAATCATTAACAGCTGAGACTGCTAGAAAAATAGATGATTTAATGAAGCAACAAGAGATACTGACTTCAAAAGGTGAATTGTCTGATGCCGACAAAAGAAAACTTGATCAAATTGAAAAAGATTTAGCAAAAGAATTAGCACAACTTCAAAAAGATCTAGGTGATAAAGGACCAGCAGTTCCACCAAGAGGTGAATCATTAAATAAAAAATAAAATTAGAGGGGGGAAACCCCCTCTAATTTAAAAATAATTATTGGTAATTGTATAAAGACTATTTACAGAAATAATGTTTATAGATTTACTAACTATATAAATTAAAATATGGATTTTATCCAGAAAGGGAGTAGTATATGAGTAAAAAGAAAAAATTATTAATGCTTTTAGGATGTGCTTTATGTTTAGGATTAGCAAGTTGTAAAAATGATAATCAGACTTCTCAAGAAGCTACAACAAAAGTTTATAAAAAATTGAATAGTGAGATAGATAGAGTAAGTCCTATCTCTAATGGAAAGATTATAGTAGAAATAGACAATAAATATGGAATTCAAGATCTTGATGGAAAGATTATTGAAAACATAGAGTATGACAAGATTATAAGAGTTTTAGAAAATTGTTATTATTTAGAAAAAGCTGGAATGGGAGTTATAAAAAATATTGTCAATAATAAAGTGGTAGAGGTTAATGAAGTTGGAAAAATCTCTGAAGAATATTTAAAAATAATGTATAACAATAAAGTTGGTGTAGTAGATAAAGACTTAAATTGGGTTATTCCAATGGAGTACGATTACTTAGAATTCAATAAAGAGTATATAACAGTAGTTAAAGATGGAAAGATAGATCTCTATGATATAAACATGAAAAAAATTGATTTAAAAGGTGCTGAAAAAGTATTATTAGGAATAGGAAATTATTTATATAATGTAAAAGATAATAAATTAGGTATAATGACTCCAAATGGTGATGTTCTAGTAGAACCTAAGTATAATAACTTTTTGAGATTAAATGAAAAAGATGTAGTTATTGGATATAAGGGTAATGAAAAATATTTGATTAATTTATCAAAAAAAATAGAGGAATTAGTAGATTATGATAGTTTTGGTGAAGAGGGAGCAGGATTAATTCTGACTCTAAAAGATAATAAATTAGGATATATTAATGATATTGGAGAAGAAATTATCCCTAATAAGTATGAAGGAGCTTTTAAGGCTGATAGTGAAAGTGAATATTTACAAGTAAAAGAAGATGGTAAATGGAAATTAATACATAAAGATGGTAAATTATATAAAGAATTGCCATATAATGATATAGGAGAAAATAAAGACGAATATACTTTAGTTTTGTTAAATGATAAATTTGGATATATGGATAAAAATGGAGATGAAAAGATTACTCCACAATATCTATCTGCAACTAGCTTTGAACAAGGATACGCAATTGTAGGAATAGAAAGTGGATTTGGAATTATCAATAAGAAAAATGAGATAGTAATTCCAATGATTTATGATGATATTTATATACAGTCTGGTTATGTCTATGTAACAATGGATAATAAAAAAGGACTATTGGATCTATCAGGAAATGAAATATTACCAGTTGCCTATGATGATTTAGGAGCAATTGATGGAAATGTATTGTTCTACAAAAAAGCAAATGAATCAGGGTATATGGAAATAGGAAAATAGTGAAGAGAAAAATTATTAAAAGACATCAATTGAGAAATACTTGAAGGAGGCAAACTTGAATTTAAGATATATAGATGAAGGGGAAGGAGAAGTATTAGTCTTTGTACACTCTTATCTTTGGAATAAAGAGATGTGGAGGCCACAAATAGATTATTTAAAAGAAAAATATAGATGTATATCGATTGATTTACCAGGACATGGAGAATCACCAAATCTAAAAGATATTGAAACTGAGAATGTTATGGAGAAGATAGCTACCTTCATTTCAGAATTACTTTCAGATTTAATGATAGAAAAATATACTTATGTTGGTTTATCTATAGGTGGAATGCTATCAGTACCACTATATAAAATAGATAAAGATAAAATAAAAAAGATGATAGTAATGGATTCATATTTAGGAGAGGAAAATATTGCGGCTAAAACTTTATATTCTGATATATTAAAGCAAGTTGAGAATGATGGAGCAATATCAATTAAAGTTGCTGAAAAAATAGTTCCAATGTTTTTTTCAGAGAAAGTTATTCATTTGAAACATGAATTATACAAAAAACTTTTTGTTCAACTTATAAATATGCCTAGAAGTAGAATAAATACAATTTTAAAAATAGGAAAGGCTATAAATGAAAGAAAAAACCTTTTAGATGAGTTAAAAAAGATAGAAGCTCCTATGATTTTTATTGCTGGAGAATATGATATACCAAGACCTTTTTCTGAGTCAGAAGAGATGTCAAAAATAAAAAAAGATTCACTTCTATTCAAGATTGAAAATGCTGGACATATATCTAATTTAGAAAATATTGAAAAAGTTAATTTAATTCTTGAACAGAATTTGTAATTATGAAATAAAGTATGATTTTATACCTAAAATTAAAAAACATATAAGTAAAAAACTACATCTGATATCGATAGATATTGGATGTAGTTTTTTTTATTAATTTATAAGCTTATCATATTTTGTAAAGTTATTATAATTCATAGTATTGATAACTTTTTTCACATATAATTCTTTTTCTTCAGAATAATTTATAAGACCAGTAGCAATAGTTGCTGGGGATCTGTTTTCATTTACTAATTTTCTAAGCTTTGTATAGTTTTTATTTCTTGAAAGATTTAATACAAAATCAGCAACAGAATCTTTTACACTAGTATATTTTCTCAAATAAGGCACAAAACCATTTTTTCTTTTTCCTTTTGCAGCTATTCTAGGTTCACTTGGATCAGATGACCATACTCCAAAGAGATTATTTCCCTCTTTAAAGAACCTAGAAGTTCCCCAACCACTTTCAATAGCCCCTTGTGTAAGAATGAGTGATGTTGGGTAAATAATAAGCCGAGAGGTGAGTTCCAACCAATTTTTATATTCTACTCTATACTTTTTAAAAAGATTTTCAATATAAATTTTTTCCTCCATAGTCAAAATCTCTTTTTGTGATAGATTTTTAACAATTTCTCTATTATTTTTTATCTCAGCATTTACAACTCTTATAGCTGGTATCAAAATATCAATGAAGATATTTTTCCTTTTATTGGCTGATAGTTTGCTTAAATCGATATTTACTTGAGTAAAGGTATATAATTTATTAGAGTTTTTCCACTTATTAATATCTTCTAAGCTATTGATTACTACTTTTTCATATTCGACTTTAGGAATAGAATTTTGTGCATAATTTGTATCTCCAAAGATGAATAAAAAAATAAAGATAAAAATATTTTTTATTTTCATTTTCAACTCCTCAAAATAAAATTATTTTAATAGTATATCATATTTAGATGTTATAAGTAAAGCTTATATACCCATCATACAATAAAGTCCTATAATTATTTTATAATATAAAATTTATAAAAATAAAAAAAATTTAAAAAAAGACTGATAAATTATCAGTCTTTCAATAGAATACTCTATATTTTTAATTATAACTCATTCAGAAGCAAAAAAATTTAATATGTACATCTCAATTCCTAACTCTAAATCTATATTACCACTTTTAATATTATATTCTAAAATATTTAATTCTTTAATTTTTATTTTTAAAAACTCCTCTTCGAAATTATTTATATTTTTCAACTTTAAAAATAACGTATAAGCATGAGGATAACCCTTTTCTGTAAGAAAAAACTCTTTAATATGTTCAAAGACATTCTCATTAAATTTTTTATAAGAGATATTTTTATCTAAGATCCCTGTTTTAGAAATAGAGGAGAGTTTTAAATAGAAAATTAATTCATCAGCTATAGTATACATAAAATTATTATGTAACTTTTCTTTGGTTAAAAATTGAAGAAGTATCTTATTATCTTTGCTGTGAAGAAAATTTTCTATTGAGTTTTTCAAATTAAATTCCTCATTGACAGATAGTAAATGTCGAATCTTTTCTAAATTAAAACTTTCTCCATTAAGAAAATTTTTTACCTTCTCTATCTCATTTTTTATTTTAAAAAAATCATTTCCAACTAATTCCACAAACATTTCTGCTTCATATTCAGAAATACTTAGTTTTTCTTGAAGATAAAAGATAATAGCTCTTCTTTCGTTTTCCTTTCTAAAACATATTATGTCAGCTATCTCCTTAAAACTGTCTAAAATCTTTTTAGGGAGAGGGTTTTTTATTTTTCCAAAGTCATTTAAAAATTCTTCATAAACTATGACGACCTCTTTTTGAGTGAGATTATACATCTTTAAAGATTTTGAGATTGAGTCAAGATTTTTTAAACTTTCAGCTCTTTTTAAAACTATTAATTCTTTTGGAGAGAATATAGAATTGCTAGATACGGAGTCAAAAAACTGAGTGATCTCATCTAAAGAAGCGTCAAATATTTTTTCTGGAATACCTAGATTATTACTCTTAATTTTATCGATGATTTCTTCATATTTAAGTTGTAATGGAGCTGTATCTCCATGTAAAAAATATATCATAAAATCCACCCTTTTTTAGTTTTGACCTTATGTAAAATCATAGCATAAAATATAAAAAAAGAAAAGGGAGAATAGAAAAGAAAAAGAAAATTTGTTATAATTAAAAATAAATTTTAAAACGATTAAGAGGAAAAGAGAAGAATGTTAAAAAGAAAAATATTAGGAAAGTTTTTATTAAATCTTTGTTATGGAATTTTATGGTTAGTACCAATTTACTTTTTTATAAGAGATTTTTTTGATTTGTCTAGTTTAGAGCTTTTAAAAGAAAATTATATTCAAGAAATCACTATTTTTTCTATTAAACAAGCTTTTTACTCTAGTGTAATAGCTTTATTAGTAGGAATAATTCCGGCATATTATTCAGCATATAGTAGGGATATTCTCTCAAAATTTATAGGAAGTTTAGTATTTATTCCTTTTTTCTTTCCAGTAATATCAATAGTCACTATTTTTTCCTTGATATTTAATCTTCCAATAGTAAAAGAATTAAATATCCTATATACATTAAAGGGAATAATAATGGCTAATGTTTTTTATAACTCACCTATATTTGTAAAATATATAAGTGAAGGGTTAAAAAAAATACCAAAGGAGTTAGAAGAATCTATGAGGATAGATGGAGCAAATGATTTTATTATTTTTATTAAAATTCAATTTTCTCTGATTTTACCTCAGATATTTAGAGCCTTTGTATTAGTATTTACTTATTGTTTTTTAGGATTAGGAATAATTCTTTCATTAGGTGGAATAAAGTATTCAAATATAGAGGTAGAAATAGCAAATACTTTAATGGGAGGAGCAGATTTTTCTAAGGCTATGCTTTTAGGTGGACTCCAGTTTTTAATCTTACTTATATTAAACTCTTTTGGTATATTTGTAAAGGAGTACGAGATTTCAGGTGATCAGCAGGAGAAAAAACTTGGTTTAATCTTTAAGATATATTCCTTAATTTATCTGATATTTCAATATGGAGTGGTAGTACTAGCTTTTTTATTTTCTTTTCTAAACCAATTCACTGGAGAGTTTTCATTGAAGGCCTATATTAATCTATTTTCTAAACCTTTTAATGAAGAGTTTGGTGTGATAAGTGCTATAGCTAATTCATTTATGATCTCAATGATAGTGAGTATTATAACTGTTTTCATAATATATTTAATCATAAAAAATTATAGTAGAATAACCGATATAATTATATTTTCTAATATGGGTATCTCTGGGGCTTTTCTTGCTATAACTTTGTATTATATGAATATCTTATTTGATATTCCATTAATTCTACTTTTAGGTGTGGGATATCTCATAGGTGCTATACCGATTGGATATTCCTTTATGTATCAGTATATAAAAAAATTTCCGGTAGAAATATTAGAAGTATCAGAATTAGATTGTAAAAATTTTTATCAAAGATTTAGATATGTGGAGTTTCCAATTTTAAAAAATATTTTTATCTCTTCTTTTCTTCAAATTTTTGCTGTAATATTTGGAGAGTTCACTGTGGTATATACTATGCAGTTAGGAGATATAATTCCTATTGCTTCTCTTGTAAATTATTCCTTGGTGAGCAATAAGAAATATATGGAGAGTTCTGCTTTTTCAGCTATTGTTTTATTCATAGTTTTAAGTGCTTTTTTATTAGGTGAGTATTTTAAAGAAAAAGAGTGAATCTATAATTTAAAGGATCATTAAATTGGAATATAGGTAGTTGTAACAGGCACTTGATTTTTTATATAGTCTAAGTTATACTCAAATTAGAAATTATAAAAATTTTAGAGGAGAATCAGATGATGAGATTTGCAATAATAGGGACAAGTAGTATAAGTGAAAAATTCATAGATGCATTAAAGAGTACAAAAAGTTGTGAAGCTTATGCCCTTCTTTCAAGAGATAAAAACAAAGGAAAGAGATTTGTTGAAAAATTTGAAATAGAAAAATTATATACTAATATAGAGGAGATGTTAAAAGATAAGGATATACAGGCTGTATATATAGCTTCTCCTAATGGAAAACATTTTGAACAAGCAAAACTTTCATTGGAAGCGGGGAAAAATGTAATTTGTGAAAAACCAATAGTTCCAACAGTAAAAGAATTTGATATATTAAAAGAGATAGCTATAAAAAATAAAGTGGTACTTATGGAAGCAATGCGTCCTACTACTAATCCAAATTTCAAATTAATAAAAGAAAACTTATATAAAATAGGGGCAATAAGGCAAGTGATGTTAAAATATTGTCAATATTCATCAAAATATGATTTATTGAAAGTTGGAGAAGTTAGAAATATTTTTGATAAAAATATGTCTGGAGGAGCACTATATGATATAGGAGTCTATCCATTATATTTTACTTTAGCTATGTTTGGAGAGCCAAAAGAGTATATTGGAAGTAATTATCTATTAAGTAGTGGTGTAGATGGTTGTGGAACAATTCTTTTAAAATATTCAGACAAGATAGGAGTAATATCTTATTCAAAAATTACAGATGAAAAAACTCCATCAGAGATAATAGGAGAAGATGGTTCTATTGTTATAAATAAGGTCTCTGCTGTAAAAGGAATAACAATTAAGTATAGAGATGGTAGAGAGGAAAAAATAGAAATAGATACCTATGAAAATGATATGAGATACGAAATAGAGGAGTTTGTAAAAATTATAGAAGAGGGAAAAGTAGAATCAACTTTAAATAGCTTTACTACTTCAAGAAAATGTGTGGAGATAATGGAAACTCTTGCTAATAGATAATATTATAGTATTTAGGGAGAAATATGTGGGAAGTATTAAAAAAATTAGTAAAGGAAGAGAAGAGAGAAGATAAAGGAATAAAAATTAGAGAGAGAAAAGTAGAAAAATCAGATGAGGAAACTTTATTGAGAAAGAGCATAAGAGATTTGGAGAGGAGAGAGGTAGAGAGTGTAGATACCTCTCTTTTATCTAAAAGTTATAAAATAGATTACTCCTCTCTACTCAATGAGGAACAGAAAAAAGCACTGCTTTCAACAGAGGGACAATACTTAGTAATAGCTGGGGCAGGTTCTGGAAAAACTAGGACAATAGTATATAGAACAGCTTGGTTGATTGAAAATGGAGTACCAGAGGAAAAAATTTTGATGGTAACATTTACTAGAAAAGCTAGTGAAGAGATGAAAGAGAGATTAAAAAATATTTTAAATGTAGAAGAGTTAAAAGCAGTAGTAACTACATTTCATTCTTTTTGTGCGAGACTTATTTTTAAATATAAAGCTCTTTTTGAAGTAGGAAATATAGATATAATGGAAGAGGGGGAAAGAGAAAAGATTCTCTTAAAAATATTAGAGAGGTTTGAACTTAGTAAAAAATATAAAGAAAAATTTTATGATGTAGAAGAGTTATCAAATAGATTAGAAAAATTAAAAAATAGAAGATTAAAATTAGAAGATATTTTTCCTAAAGAGTATATAGATGATATTATAAAAATTAAGTCCGAGTATAAAAAATATAAAAAAATAAAAAATCTCTATGAATATGATGATCTGATTGAGATTGTTATAAAAAAATTTAAAGAGAATAGGGAGTTTTTAAAAATTATAAGAGATAAGATAGATTATCTTGTAGTAGATGAGTATCAAGATAGTAACTTAGCTCAAAGAGAGTTGCTTAAACTCCTTATAGGAGAAGATAAAAATCTTATGGTAGTAGGAGATGACTATCAAAGTATATATGGATTTAGAGGAGCAGACTTCACTAATATTTTAAAATTTGGAGAAGATTTCCCAAAGGCAAAATTGATTAAGCTAGAGAAAAATTATAGAAGTAGTGAGGAGATAATCGCATATACTGAAAGAATTTCTAATAATTTTAAGATTAAATATAGTAAAAAAATTTGTGGAACAAAAAGAAAAGGTGAGAGGGTACACATCAACTCTTTTAAAGATGAGGAACAAGAAGGAAGATATATTTGTGAAAAGATTTTGACTTATAGAGAAAGCTTTCCTTTTGAGGAAATGGCTATACTATTTAGAAATAAATATACAGTAAGAGTGTTGGAAAAATTATTAATAGAGTATGAAATACCATATTATAAAAAAGATACGGAGAAGAAAAAAGGAGTAGCTCTTTATTCCCTACATGCTTCTAAAGGATTAGAATGGGAAATAGTTTTTATACCTACACTTTTAGATGGTGTATTTCCTAGTAGTATTGAATTTGAAAATTTTGAAGAAGAGAAAAGAGTTTACTATGTAGGGTGTAGTAGGGCTAAAAATTATCTTTACTTAAGTTATCCAAAATTTCATTATGAAAAACTCGGCTATTTTGACAAAAAGTCTAGGTTTTTAGACTATTAGAACTTTGATTATTTCTTTTCTTGACGTAAGTATTTTTAATGGAGTATAATGATATAGTAAATAAAGATTAATTGTATGAGGTAAGAATGAAGCATAAAAACATAATGGTGGTAGGAACTTCTTCAGGTGCTGGAAAAAGCATAGTTGTAACTGCACTTTGTAAAGTTTTGACAAAGGATGGATATAGGGTGGCTCCTTTCAAATCTCAAAATATGGCATTAAATTCTTTTGTAACCAAAGCTGGATTAGAGATGGGAAGAGCTCAAGTGGTACAAGCGTATGCCTGTGGAATAGAACCGGAGATATATATGAATCCTATCCTCTTAAAACCTACTACAAATAAAAAGGTTCAGGTTATTGTCAATGGGAAATCTATTGGAAACATGAGTGGGATTGAGTATGGAAAATTTAAAATCTCTCTCAAGCCTGAAATAATGAAAGCCTATAATTATATCAAGCAAAATTATGAGATATCTGTATTAGAAGGAGCTGGAAGTCCTGTTGAAATAAATATCAAAGGTGAAGATATTGCTAATATGAAGATGGCAGAGATGGCTGATGCTCCAGTGATACTTGTAGCTGATATAGATAGAGGAGGAGTTTTTGCTTCTATATATGGAACTATCATGCTTATGGCTCCAGAGGAGAGAGAAAGAGTAAAAGGAGTAATTATAAATAAGTTTAGAGGAGATGTAAATATATTAAAACCTGGTTTGAATCAGATAGAAAAGTTGACAAAAGTTCCGATAATAGGTGTTATTCCTTATTTAGATATAGATATAGAAGATGAGGATACCCTTACTCAAAAATTTAAAAAATATAATAAAAAAAGAGGAATAGATATCTCTGTAATTAAGTTAAAGCATATATCTAACTTTACAGATATAGATGCATTAAGAATGCTAGCTGATGTGAATATAAAATATATTACTTCTGCTGATGAGTTAGGAGAAGAAGATATTATAATTATCCCAGGAACTAAAAATACTATTGAAGATTTAAAAGAAATAAAAGAAAATGGGATAGCTACAGAAATTGTGAAAGCTTCTAAAGCTGGAAAAATTATAATAGGCATATGTGGTGGGTTCCAAATGTTGGGAGAAAAAATAGAAGACAGATATTGTATAGAAGGAGATATAAAAGAGCTTTCTGGACTTGCACTATTAGAAGTGAGAACAACTATAGAAAAAAATAAAAATACCCTACAATACAAAGGAAAACTTCAAAATTGTTCTGGATTACTAAAAGGACTAGATGGTGAGGAGATAAAAGGTTATGAAATCCATCAAGGAGTTACTTTTGGGCTAGAAAAAAAAGTTACTGCTGATGATAAAGTTGTAGCTGTTATCAAGGGAGAAAATATTTTTGGTACATATATACATGGGATATTTGATAACGAAAAAGTAACAAGATATATACTTAATAAAGTTAGAGAGAAAAAAGGTTTGACTATTCAAAAGCAGGGAATGACATTTGCTGAGTATCGAAAAAAAGAGTTAGATAAGCTTGAAAAAATTTTTAGAGAAAATATAGATATGGAAAAGATTTATAAAATATTGAGGGGCTGAGATGAATTTCTTATTAAAATATAGTGTAGCATATATAATGGATCTAATAATAGGGGATCCATATTGGTTTCCACACCCGGTTAGATTTATAGGAAAACTTATAACTTTACTTGAAAAATTATTGTACAGATTTAGTTGTAAAAAAATTACTGGGGGAGTATTGGCTATACTGACTATTGGAATAACTTTTTTAGTATCATTTTATTTAGCTAAGTTATCACCTATGTTGGAGATATTTTTTCTATATACTACACTAGCTACTAAAAGTTTAGCAGATGAAGGATTTAGAGTTTGTAAAGTTTTAGTAGAGGGAGATATGGAAAAAGCTAAAAAAGAGTTAGCTTATTTAGTAAGTAGGGACACAAACAATATGGATGTCACTCAAATAGTAAGAAGTATATTAGAAACAATAAGTGAGAATACAGTAGATGGAGTTATTGCTCCTATGTTCTTTGCTTTTATGGGAAGCTTTTTTAATGTTGAGGGGATATCATTTGCTCTTCCATTTGCTATGGGATATAAGGCGATAAATACTCTGGATTCTATGGTGGGATATAAAAATGATAAATATATAGATTTTGGAATGGTATCTGCTAAGATAGATGATATGGCAAATTTTATTCCTGCTAGAATAGCTGGAGGGTTTATTATCCCAATAGGAGCTTTTTTACTAAGAATGGACTATAAAAGTGCTTGGAGAATATTTTTTAGAGATAGACTAAATCATTCTAGCCCAAACTCTGGACACTCTGAAGCTGCTTTTGCAGGAGCATTGGGAGTACAATTTGGTGGAAGAACTAGCTACTTTGGAAAATGGTACGACAAACCTACTATTGGAGATAAACTAAGGCATTTTTCCATTCAAGATGTAGAAAAAGGGATTAAGCTTTTGTATATGTCGTCTTGGATAGGATTAGTTATATTTGTAATTTTATTAAATTTAATGGGAGTGATGATAAATGGATTTACATGGTGGAAATACATATAAACTAAAAAGAGAAGGAAGAGGGGAGGTATTGGACTATAGTTCAAATATAAATCCTTTAGGAGTACCAAAAAAATTTAAGCAAAAGGCTATAGAAAATTTTGATCTTTTAGAAAGATATACAGATCCTGATTATGTAGAGTTAAGAGAGAGTATAGGTAAATTTAATAATATGGAAATAGAAAATATAGTTGTGGGAAATGGAGCAACTGAAGTTCTTTTCCTATATGTAAAGGCTTTGAAACCTAGAAAAGCTATGGTAGTAGCACCAGCTTTTGCAGAGTATAGAAGAGCTTTAGAAGCTATAGATTGTGAGATAGTTTATTATCCACTTCTTCCAAACAAAAAATTTTTAATGGATACAGATGAGTTTTTAAAATCTATTCCAGATTGTGATCTTGTGATAATATGTAATCCTAATAATCCTACTGGCTCATTTATTCCATTAAAAGAGATAGCTAAAGTAAATAGAAATTTAAAAGAAAGAGGAATCAAACTTTTTATAGATGAAGCTTTTATAGAGTTTATGAAAGATTGGAGAGAGTTTTCTGCTGTTAATTTAAAAGATGAAAATATTTTTGTAATGAGATCGATGACAAAATTTTTTGCTATTCCTGGTCTGAGATTAGGTTATGGTCTTACTTGTAACCAAGAGATTATAGAAAAAATGAAAAATTATAAAGAACCATGGACTGTAAATACTTTTGCTGATATGGCAGGAAAAATAATACTTACAGATAATGAATATATAGAAGCTACTGAGAAGTGGATTGAAGAAGAAAAAATTTGGTTTTATGATAAAGCTTTAAAAATAGCTGGTTTGACACCATATAGGACAAATACTAATTTTATGTTAATGAGAGTTGAAAATAAAACAGCTTCTGAAGTAAAGGAAAAGATGATAGAAAGAGGTATACTTATAAGAGATGCGTCTAATTTTGTAGGTCTAGATAATCATTATATAAGAATTGCTATAAAAACTAGAGATGAAAATAAAAAAGTTTTAAATACTTTGGCTGAGATACTAAAATGAAAGGATTTATGATAGCTGGAGTGAACAGTGGCATTGGAAAAACTACTGTTTCAATGGGACTTATGTCATTATTTGAGAATGTATCACCTTTCAAAGTTGGACCAGATTATATAGATACCACCTTTCATGAATTTGTGACAGGAAATAAAAGTTATAATTTAGATTTATTTATGATGGGAGAAGAAGGCTTAAAATACTCTTTTTATAAACATCATAAAAATATCTCTATAGTTGAGGGAGTAATGGGACTATATGATGGAATAAATCATAGTTTAGATAATAATAGTTCTGCACATCTGTCAAGAATTTTAGATTTACCAGTTATTCTTATTGTTAATGGTGGTGGAAAAAGTACTAGTATAGCTGCAGAAGTTCTTGGCTATAAAAAATTAGATCAGAGAGTAAATATAGCTGGTGTAATAATTAATAGAACAACAGAAACTATGTATAAGTATTATAAAGAGGCAATTGAAACATATGTTGGTGTAGAGTGTATAGGTTATCTTCCAAAAGATCAAAATTTTGAGATAAAAAGTAGATACCTTGGACTTTTACAAGCAATGGAAATAAATAATTTAAAAGAAAAAATAGAAATATTAAAGGAAGTGTTGAAAAAAACTATTGACATAAAAAGATTACTTGAAATCGCAGAACTTGGAGATAGAGAAAAAATAGAAAATCCTTTTCAAAATTTGAAAAGTAAATATAAGGGAGTAAAGGTTGCAATAGCCCAAGATGAAGCTTTTAGTTTTTATTATAATGATAATCTCGAGCTTATGAAAGATTTGGGAATGAACCTACTCCCTTTTTCTCCTATTAGAGATAAAAAAATATCAGAAGTAGATTTACTATATTTTGGAGGAGGTTATCCAGAAAATTATGCTAAGGAGCTTTCTAGTAATAAAACTATGATAGAAAGTATAAGAGAGTATCAAAGTAAAGGTGGAAAAATTTATGGAGAGTGTGGAGGATTTATGTACCTTACTTCTGGAATAAAATTACTAGATGGAAAATATTTCCCTATGTGTGATATTATAAAATGTAGTGTAGAAATGAGAGATAAATTAGATATTTCTAGATTTGGTTATATATCTCTTTATGACAAAGAAAAAATTTTAGGAAGAGGACACGAATTTCACTACTCTAAAATATACGATATAAAAGATGATAGTAGAGAGTATAGGGCTGTAAAACCTAATGGTAAAGAGTGGGCTTGTGTCTTTAAAGAAAAAAATTGTAGAGCTGGTTATCCACATATACATTTTTTTAAAAGTTTAGATTACTTAGAGAAGATAGTAAAGGAGTAAAAAGATGAGTGCATATATAAAGGTTCCTCAAGATATTGAAAAAAGAAGTTTTGAGATAATAGGAGAGGAATTGGGAGAAAAGAGAGAGAAGTTTGATGAGAAAACTCTCCCAATAGTAAAAAGAGTGATACATACAACTGCAGATTTTGAGTATGCTGATTTGATAGAGTTTCAAAATGGGGCTGTGGACAGTGCTATGGAAGCTTTAAAGAGTGGTTGTAAAATTTACTGTGATACCAATATGATAGTAAATGGCCTTAGTAAACTAGTTTTAGGAAAATTTAAGTCTTCAGCTTATTGTTTAGTATCTGATGAACAAGTTGTAAAAGAGGCTAAAAAGAGAGAGGTTACTCGCTCAATAGTAGGAATGGAAAAAGCTGGAAAAGATAGAGATACAAAAATATTTTTAATAGGGAATGCCCCAACAGCTCTATATCAACTAAAAGAGATGATAGAGAGAGGAGAGATTGAAAAGCCTGCTCTAGTAGTTGGAGTTCCAGTTGGATTTGTAGGGGCAGCTGAATCAAAAGAGGCATTTAAGGAGTTAGGACTTCCATATATTACTATAAATGGAAGAAAAGGGGGAAGTACAGTAGCTGTATCTATTCTTCACGGAATACTTTATCAGATGTATAAAAGAGAGGGGTTTTAAATGTCTGATAATTTGAAGTGTGGATACACTACTGGAACTTGTTCTGCTGTAGGTATAAAAGCAGGATTAGAGGCTCTAATAAATAAGAATTACTTAGAACAACTTGAATTTAAAACACTTAATGGAGAAAAAATAGTTGTACCTATATATAAGATAAAGGTAAGAAAAAACTCTGTAAGTGTGGCTGTTACTAAATATGCTGGAGATGACCCAGATGTAACTAATGGAATAAATATATGTACTAAGATAAAATTAGTAGATAAATTACCAGATATAGAAAATGGAATCTATTTTAAGAATTTTGCCTTAGTTGGAGGAAAAGGAGTAGGGAAAGTTACCAAGCTTGGATTGCAAGTAGATATAGGAAAACCAGCTATCAATCCTGGTCCTCAAAAGATGATAGAAGAGGTAGCAGATAAATTTTTAGAGGAAAATGAGAAAAAGGCTATAATTACCATATATGTTCCTGAGGGAAGAGAGAAGGCTAAAAAAACTTTTAATCCAAAGCTTGGGATAGTAGGTGGAATATCAATTCTTGGTTCTACTGGAATAGTAAAACCTATGAGTGAGGAAGCTCTAAAAGATTCTATGTTTGTGGAACTTAAAGTATTGAGAATGGCAAAAGATAGGAATTGGTGTATATTTACCTTTGGAAATTATAGTAAAAACTATTGTGAAAAGTTGGGACTTGATTTGGAGCAAACAATAGTCATAAGTAACTATGTAGGATTTATGGTAGACTCTGCTGTAAAGCTTGGATTTAGAAAAATTCTACTTCTTGGACATATAGGAAAGGCTATAAAAATAGCTGGAGGAATATTTAATACCCACAGTAGAGTGGCTGATGCTCGTGTGGAGATAATGGGAGCTAATGCTTTTTTATGTGGAGAGAGCCCAGAAAATATTCATAAGATAATGGAGTCTAATACTGTGGAAGAAGCTTGTGATTATATAGAGAAAAAAGAGTTTTTCCCATTTATAGCTAATAAGGTAAAAAAAAGAGTAGAGGAGTATTCAAGAGGAGAGTTAGAATGTGAGGTTTTACTTTTCTCTTTTAAGGGAGATACTCTTGGATATAGTGAGAGATTTTATCAGATGGCAGGTGAGTTAGCTGAAAAAAATTGATGTAGTTGGACTTGGACCAGGGAATATAGATTATATAACTAAGATTGGAATAGAGAGTATAAAAAAATGCGAGATAGCTATAGGGGGAGCAAGACAATTAGAGGAGATTTCCTCTCTACTCCTATCTACTTGTGAAAAATATACTCTAGCTAAGCTTTCTGATTTGATAGAGTTTATTAATAAAAATAGAGATAGAAAAATTTGTATAATTGTATCTGGAGATACAGGATTTTATAGTCTACTTAGCTTTTTGAGAGAAAATTACTCTAAAGAGGAATTGAATGTAATACCTGGAATATCTTCTTATCAATATCTTTTCTCTCGTATAGGAGAAGTGTGGCAAGATTATAAACTTCTTAGTGTGCACGGAAGAGAGGCTGAGTATGTAGAGATTTTTTCAAAGGAAAAGGGAATTCTACTCCTTACTGATAATATAAATACTCCATATGTAATAGCTAAGAATATCTATGAGGCTGGATATAGAGATGTGGAGATTATAGTAGGAGAGAAACTCTCTTATCCAGATGAAAAAATTACCTTTGTAGATATAAAGGAGTATAAAAAACTTAATAGAGAGTTTTTTATAAATTTAATGATAGTAAGGAAAAAATCTTGATGAGAGAAAACTCAAAAGGTTGCGGAAATTACGGAGAAAAGTTAGATTAAGTCAGCGAAATCGAACGTTAAAAAACACAACTGTTTGAACGAAGTGAGTTTTGTGTTTTTAGTGAGATGAGCCATAGTTAATCAACTTTTTGTAGTATGGAGCAATTCTTAGTTTTCTTGTAATATAAAAATTTTAGTTTTTTAGAAAAGTAGAGAAGGAAGGAGAGAGAAAAACTTGCATATATATGATAAAGAGTTTATCCAAGGAGAGTTACCTATGACAAAGCAAGAGGTAAGGGCTGTAACTGTTGCTAAGCTTCAACTAAAACCTAACTCTATATTGATGGATGTAGGAGCAGGAACAGGGACAATAGGAATAGAGTGTGCCACTTATCTTAGAGATGGAAAGGTAATAGGGATAGAGAAAGAGGAAAAAGGGTTAGAAACTATAAAAGAGAATGTAAAAAAATTCAATCTAACTAATTATGAGTTGATACATGGAAGAGCTCCAGAGTCTATACCTAATATAGCTTATGATAGAATGTTTATTGGTGGTTCAACAGGAAGTATGAGAAGTATATTAGAACATTTTATAAATTATTCTACAAATGATGCAAGACTTGTTATAAATACAATTACACTAGAGAGTTTAAGTGATACTATGGCTCTACTTAAAGAGTATGGATTTAAAGATATAGAAGTAGTAAATATGATGGTATCAAGAGGAAAAAAGGTAGGACCTTATACAATGATGTATGGTGAAAATCCTATCTATATTATAGCAATTAATAAGTAAAGAGTTTTCTTTATTTAAATGAAGGAGGACTTTAAAGAATGACAAATAAATTTTATGGTATAGGGGTAGGAGTAGGAGACCCAGAGCAAATTACAATTAAGGCAGTAAATACTTTAAAAAAATTAGATGTAGTAATAGTACCAGAGGCAAAAAAAGCAGAGGGAAGTACTGCATATGAGATAGCTAAGGAGTATTTAAAAGATGATATAGAAATAGTGTTTATGGAATTTCCTATGTTAAAAAATCCATTGGATAGAATAGAAGGAAGAAAAGCTAATGCAAGAGTGGTAGAAAAATTACTTGATGAAGGAAAGAATGTAGGATTTCTTACAATAGGAGACACTATGACTTATAGTACATATGTATATCTTTTAGAAAATATGGAAGACAGATATAAATCGATGGTAGAGACTATCCCAGGAATTTCATCTTTTGCTGATATGTCATCAAGATTTAACTTTCCAATAGTAATGGGAGATGAGTCATTAAAAATAATATCTATAAATGAAGATACAGATATAGAGAAAGAGTTAGCAGATAGTGAGAATATAGTATTTATGAAAGTTATGAGAAATTTTAATAAATTAAAAGAGGCTCTTATAAAAACTAACAATATGAATAATATAATAATGGTATCTAATAGTGGAAAGAATACAGAAGAGGTTTTCTATGATATCACATACTTAAATAAAGAAGATATTCCTTATTTCACTACTATGATTTTTAAAAAGGGAGGATTTGAGGAATGGAAAAAGTTTTCTTTATAGGAGCAGGACCTGGAGACCCAGAGTTAATAACAGTTAAAGGACAAAAAATTGTAAAAGAAGCTGATATAATTATATATGCTGGATCATTGGTACCAAAGGAAGTAATAAATTGTCATAAGGAGGGAGCAGAGATTTATAACTCAGCTTCAATGACACTAGAAGAGGTAATGGAAGTAACTATTAGTGGAATAAAAGCAGGGAAAAAAGTTGCTAGAGTACACACAGGAGACCCAGCAATATTTGGAGCACATAGAGAGCAGATGGATATTTTAGATAAGCATGGAATAGAGTATGAAGTTATTCCTGGGGTAAGTTCTTTCCTAGCTTCAGCTGCTGCCGTAAAAAAGGAGTTTACACTTCCTTCAGTTTCTCAAACTGTAATATGTACAAGACTAGAGGGAAGAACTCCTATACCAGAGAAGGAATCATTAGAGAGCCTAGCTACTCATAGAGCTTCTATGGCAATATTTTTATCTGTTCATATGATAGGAGATGTAGTAAAAAGACTAGCTACTTCTTATCCTATGACTACTCCAATAGCTGTGGTACAAAGAGCAAGCTGGCCAGATGAAAAAATAGTAGTAGGAACTCTAGAAACAATAAAGGCACAAGTAAAAGAGGCAGGAATATCTAAAACAGCTCAAATATTAGTTGGGGATTTTTTAGGAAAAGAATATGAAAAATCTAAGTTATATGATAAAACATTTACTCATGAGTTTAGAAAGGGAGTAGAGTAGCCTTATTAAATAGAAAAAATAATAAAAAAATTTAAAATTTATTTAAAAATTTTTGGAGGGAATATGTTATTTTTAGAGGTTGATTATGATATAAAGGATAAAGTAAAAAGATTAGGTGCAAGGTGGAATCCAGAAATAAAAAAATGGTATGTAGAAAAGAAAGAAGAGTATAAAAGATTTGCACAATATATATTGAAAGATTTTGAAGATGCAATAGTAGTAAAAGATTATATTTATTTAGTTATCTCAAAACAGCAATGTTGGAAATGTAAAAAAGAAACCGAAGTTATTGCTTTATGTATTCCTCAAAGGATAGAATTTAGAAATCTTCCATTGTATAGATGGGAAGATGGAGAATTTGATATAGAAAGTGAAGAGTATAATTATAAAAAATTTGAGTTTTCAGAGGATAAATTTGATATAGAGGATACTTTTAGTTATGAAATAATAAGTTTAGGAGATATTTCAGAAAAAATATTAGATTTAATTAAAGAGAGGTATAATTATAAACTAAAATATTCACATACAACTAAAAGGAAAGAGTATGCTAATTGCTGTCAACATTGTGATTCTTTACAAGGAAATTATTTTTTATTTGATGAGGTAGATTCGCCATTTAATATAATGAATAGAGAAATGGCTAAGAAATTAACCTTTATAAAATTTAATTTAAAAAATGATTTTATCTTATATGGATATAGTCCGACTATAACACTTATATCTAATTATAGTGATGAAGAAAGAAATAGTGATATCAAAAATTTTTCAACTTTTATTGATTCAAAAATAGAGATAGATGATATTGTTTAAAATTAAATTTAAGAAAGGAAAATTATGAAGATTGCATTTTGGAGTGTAACAAGAGGAGCTGGAGAGGTAGCTAAGAGAATTGGTAAAAAAGTAGAGGGAGATATATATACTCTAAAAAAATTTAATATAGAGGAAAGTATTCAAATAGAAAATTTTAGCGAAGAGTTAGAAAAAAAATTCAGCTATTATGATGGGCATATATTTATTATGGCAACAGGAATAGTTATTAGAAAGATAGCACCACTTATAAAGAGTAAAGATATTGACCCAGCTGTATTAGTTATAGATGAGGGAGAAAATTTTGTAATCTCTCTTCTCTCTGGTCATATTGGTGGAGCTAATGAGTTAACTTATAAAATTGCTCAATCTTGCTCTTTACTTCCTATTATAACTACTAGTTCAGATGTTACAGGAAAGATAGCAATAGACACAATAGCACAAAAATTAAATTGTGAGATGGAATCTCTTAGTAAAGCTAAAGAGCTTACATCTTTAATAGTGGATAATAAAAAAGTAGATATACTACTTCCTAATAATGTAAAATTAGGAAAGAATAAAAATTCCTCTGGAGTAGTAATAGTATCAAATAAAAAAAATATAGATATAATGAGATTATATCCTAAAAATATTATTATAGGTATAGGTTGTAAGAGAGGAACTCCTAAAGAGGAGATAGAAAAAGCATTAGATGAAATAATGAGAAAACATAATCTTGCTTATGAGAGTATAAAAAAAATTTCCACTGTGGATATAAAGGCTGATGAGAATGGAATTATAGAGTTAGCTCAAAGTTTAAATAGAGAACTTATAATTATATCCAGAGAGGATATAAAAAAGGTAGAGGATAGATTTGTAGGCTCTGAATTTGTAAAAAAACAGATAGGAGTTAGCTGTGTATCTGAACCTTGTGCTCTACTAGCTTCTAATGGAGATGGTAAATTTTTAGAGCAAAAATATATTCAAAGTGGAATAACAATATCAATTTATGAGGAGAAATTTGGAGATGAGTAAAGGGAAAATATATGTAGTAGGGATAGGACCTGGAAATATGGAAGATATAAGTGTAAGAGCTTATAAGACTTTAAAAAATGTAGATGTAATAGCTGGATATACAACCTATATAGACTTAGTAAAAGATGAATTTAAGGAGAAAGAGTTCTATGTATCTGGAATGAAAAAAGAGATAGATAGATGTGAAAAGGTTTTAGAGTTAGCTAAAGAGGGAAAAATAGTAGCTCTAATAAGTAGTGGAGATGCTGGTATCTATGGAATGGCTGGAATAATGATAGAGGTAGCATTAGGAAGTGGAATAGATGTAGAAGTTATCCCAGGGATTACATCATCAATAGCTGGGGCTTCATTAGTTGGAGCACCGCTTATGCATGACCAAGCTATAATAAGTTTAAGTGATTTACTTACAGATTGGGAAGTTATTACTAAGAGAATAGATAGAGCTAGTGAGGGAGATTTTGTAATCTCTCTATATAATCCAAAGAGTAAGGGAAGAACAGAGCAGATAGTAGAGGCAAGAGAGATTATGTTAAAATACAAGGTTCCTAGCACTCCAGTGGCTCTATTAAGACATGTAGGTAGAGAGGATGAGAACTATACTTTAACTAATTTAGATGAGATGTTAAACCATGAAATAGATATGTTTACTGTGGTTATAGTTGGAAACTCTAAAACATATGTAAAAGAGGGGAGAATGATAACTCCTAGAGGATATCATCTATGATTTGGGTAATAGGTGGTACAAAAGATTCTAGAGATTTTCTGGAAAAGATTGTAAAGAGTACTACTGATATAATTGTAACAACGGCTACCGAGTATGGAGGAAAACTTTTAGAAAATCTACCAGTAAAAACTCTATGTAAAAAATTGACTTACTCTATGATGTTAGATTTTGTAAAAGAAAATTCTATAGATAAGATAGTTGATTTGTCTCATCCGTATGCTATAGAAGTTTCACAGAATGCCATTGAGGTAAGTAAGGAGCTACAAATAGAGTATTTTAGATTTGAAAGAGAGGAAATCTCTTTTCTCCCACAAAAATATACAGAGTTTGATAATATAGAAAGTCTAGTAGAATATTTAGAGGGAGTAGAGGGAAATATATTAGTTACTCTTGGAAGTAATAATATTCCTCATTTTTCTAAACTTAAAAATTTAGGGAATTTTTATTTTAGAATCTTACCTAAATGGGATATGGTAAAAAAGTGTGAAGATATAGGAATACTTCCTAAGAATATAATTGCTATGCAAGGACCTTTCTCTAAAAATATAAACAAGGCTATGATAGAGCAATATGATATAAAATATCTTGTAACTAAACAAGCTGGGGATACAGGAGGAGAAAGAGAAAAGATAGAAGCTGCTGATGAGTTAGAGATAGAGGTAATTTTCCTCATTCGCCCACATATAAATTATCCAAATTGTTATAATAGTATTGAGAAGTTAGTTAAAAAAATTTTAAATGATCATAGAAAATAGAAACCTTAAGTTCAATTTTTTATTTATATAATAAATATTTTGAATTTTCTTTAAAGGTATGATAAAATAAATAAATAAATTAAAATATATTAAAAGAGGGAGAACTATGAAAATATCAAATAGAGCAATAGAAATGAACTTTTCACCAATAAGAAAGTTAATACCCTTAGCCGATGAAGCTGAAAAAAGAGGAATTAAAGTATATAAATTAAATATAGGACAGCCTAATATTGTAACACCTGATTCATTTTTTGAAGGATTACATAACTATCAAGAGAAAATTGTTACTTATTCAGATTCAAAAGGAATTTTGAAATTAAGAGAGAGTTTTGTAAAAAATTATAAGGCAAGTGGAATAGATATAGATGTAGATGATATATTAATTACACAAGGTGGAAGTGAGGCCATACTATTTATTCTTATGTCTATTTGTAATGAAGGAGATGAGATATTAGTTCCAGAGCCATTTTATTCTAATTATTCTAGTTTTTCAACATTCTCTGGAGCAAAGGTAGTACCTATATCTACTACCATAGAAAATAATTTTCATCTACCAAATAAGAAAGAAATCATAAAATTAATTACTCCTAGAACTAGAGCTATAATGTTTTCTAATCCTGTAAATCCAACAGGAACAATTTATACTGAAGAAGAGATAAAAATGATAGGGGATATAGCTAAAGAATATGACTTATATATTATAGCTGATGAAGTATATAGACAATTTGTATATGATGATATACCTTATACTTCTGTTATGAAAATGGACCATTTAAGAGATAGAGTAATACTTGTTGATAGTATTTCTAAGCATTATAGTGCCTGTGGAGCTAGAATTGGACTCATAGCTAGTAAAAACCATGAACTTATGAATTATATTTTAAAATTTTGCCAAGCTAGATTATGTGTTTCAACAATAGAACAACATGCAGCAGCTAATCTAATTAATACTATGGATAGTTATTTTGAAGATGTAAAATTAAAATATAAAAGTAGAAGGGATTTATTATATGGATATTTAAATAAGATACCAGGAGTAATTTGTTCTAAACCTCAAGGAGCTTTTTATATATTTGCAAAACTTCCAGTAGATAATGCAGAAAAATTTGCTAAGTGGTTACTTACAGATTATTCGTATGAAGGAAAGACTATACTTATAGCACCTGGACCAGGTTTTTACCAAACAGAAGGTAAAGGAGAAAAGGAAGTAAGATTTTCATTTTGTACAAATGTAGATGATATAGAAAATGCTATGATTGTTCTAAGAAGAGCCTTAGAAGAATATTCTAAAATATCAAAATAATAGTTTAATTATGCTCATAAATTAAGCTAAAAAATAATTGACAACTATAAAAAATTAGAGTATAATCAAATATCATAAAAAAGGAGGAAAAATATGGTGAGGAGTTTTAGGATAAGGATGAATAAACAATATAATAATTTTTAGCCTTGTCTTTAAAATTGCCTGAATTACATCTTATTTCTTGAAAAGATTGGAAAATAATTTTCCATGAGTATAAAATTGGTAACTACGAATAAAATTATGGAAGATTCTTAGTTGATCTGTTCTAGTGTGTAATACAGACATTTCATTGTCTGTATTTTTTTTATAAATTTAGATTATACAATACATTAAGGAGGAAAAATGGAGTACTTAGCACTATTAAAAGATATTTTTATAGGAGGTGAAAGATATAAATATGTACTTAGTGGACTTTCATTCTCAATAGGAACAACTGCCTTAGCTGCTATAATAGGGATTGTTTTGGGAATATTTATAGCATTGTTGCAGCTTTCACATTTTTATCCATTCAAACATCATAAAGGCTGGAAAAAATTTAATCCACTTTCTAAATTAGCTTTTGGGTATGTAGATTTAATAAGAGGAACACCTGCAGTGGTTCAACTTATGATTTTAGCTAACTTAATATTTGTTGGAAGTTTAAGAGATACACCTATATTAGTGATAGCTGCTATTTCATTTGGTATCAACTCTGGAGCATATGTTGCTGAGATAATCAGAGCTGGAATAGAAGGACTTGATAAGGGACAAATGGAAGCAGCAAGGGCTTTAGGAATGAATTACGCACAGTCTATGAAAGAGATAATAATTCCACAAGCCATAAAAAAAATCTTACCAGCTCTTGTAAGTGAATTTATAACTTTGCTTAAAGAAACTTCTATAGTAGGATTTATAGGAGGAGTAGACCTACTACGTTCAGCTAATATTATTACAAGTCAAACATATAGGGGAGTGGAGCCGTTATTAGCTGTAGGACTTATATATTTAATAATGACAGCTATATTTACTAAGTTTATGAGAAGAGTAGAAAAGGGGTTGAAAGTAAGTGATTAAGATTGAAAAACTTTATAAAAGTTATGATAATTTAGAAGTTTTAAAGGGAATAGATGCTCAAGTAGATAAAGGGGATATAATAGCAATAATAGGTCCGTCAGGAAGTGGAAAATCTACATTCTTAAGATGTATAAATAAATTAGAAGAACCAACAGGTGGACATATATATATAAATAATCAAGATATAATGTCAGATAATATAGATATTAATCTAATTCGTCAAAAGGTAGGAATGGTGTTTCAACATTTTAATCTATTTCCACATAAGACAGTTATGGAAAATTTAACATTAGCACCTATGAAATTAAAAAATATTTCTCAAAATGAAGCTGAAAAAAAAGCATTAATACTACTTCAAAAAGTTGGGCTAAAAGATAAGGCAACTGCTTATCCTAATCAGTTATCTGGAGGACAAAAACAAAGAATAGCAATAGCAAGAGCTTTAGCAATGGAGCCAGAAGTAATGTTATTTGACGAGCCTACATCAGCTCTTGACCCTGAGATGATAAAAGAGGTATTAGATGTAATGAGAGAGCTAGCTCAAGAGGGAATGACTATGCTTATAGTAACACATGAGATGGGATTTGCTAAAAATGTAGCTAATAGAATTTTCTTTATGGATAGAGGAACTATATTAGAAGATACTACACCAACTGAGTTATTTACTAATCCTAAGCATGAGAGAACACAAGAATTCTTAAATAAGGTGTTAAATAAGTAATTTAAAAATTGCTTCATATTCAAAGAAGTTGATTAATTATGCTCATCTCACTAAAAACACAAAACTCACTTCGTTCAAACAGTTGTGTTTTTTAGCGTTTGATTTCGCTGTATTAATCTAACTTCTTCTCATAATTTCCACAATTTTTAAATTATTAGTAAGTGATATAATAAATTAAGGTAGAAGGAGAGTACAGTTATGAAAAAATTATTTAAAAAAGCTTTAATTGGAATGATGGTTTTATCTTTATCAGCAACAGCACTAGCTAAGGAAAAAATCTATGTGGGGACAAATGCAGAATTTCCTCCTTTTGAATATTTAGAGAAAGGTGAGATTACAGGATTTGATATTGAATTAATGAATGAGATGGGAAAAGTTTTAGATGCTGAAATAAAAGTACAAGATATGGCTTTTGATGGATTACTTCCAGCTCTACAAATGAAAAAGGTAGATGTGGTAATAGCAGGAATGACAGCTACTGAAGAAAGAAAGAAAACAGTTGCTTTTACACAACCTTACTATACAGCTAGCCAAGTTATAATAGTAAAAGAGGGAGATAATTCTATAAATTCTTTTGACGATTTAAAAGGTAAAAGAGTTGGAGTTATGTTAGGATTTACTGGAGATACAGTTGTAAGTGAAATAGAAGGAGTAAAAGTTGAGAGATTCAACGCTGCTTATGCTGGAATAATGGCTCTTAAAGCTGATAAAGTAGATGCTGTTGTATTAGATTCTGAGCCAGCTAAAAACTATGTAAAACAAAATGCTGGACTTCAAATAGCTGAAGCAGATGCAGTTCAAGAAGAGTATGCTATCGCTCTTAGAAAAAATGATAGAGAGTTATTAGAAAAAATAGAAAAAGCTCTAGCAGAAGTAAAAGCTAATGGAACTTATGATAAATTATTAGAGAAATATTTTAACTAAAATCTAATATAAAATTACTTAATTAAGGGAGAAGAAATTTTATTAAATTTCTTCTCCTTTTCTATTATATAATATTTTATTTGACTACTAAATGAGGATAGGATATGATAATATTAAAGAAATAAAATAAGGAGTAGAGAGATGAGAATAGATATAATTGATGTAGCTGGAAATATTACTCAAGAAAAAGTGAAAGGAAAAACAGTTATTATAATAGATGTGTTAAGAGCTACAAGTGTTATAACAACAGCTTTAGCAAATGGAGTAAAGGCTATCTACCCATATAAAGATATAGAGAGTGTACTAAAAAATTCAAAGTTGGATAAGAATCCACTATTATGTGGAGAGAGAAAAGGACTTAAGATAGAGGGATTTGATTGTGGAAATTCTCCACTAGAATATCCAAGAGAGTTAGTAGAGGGTAGAAATATGTATATGACTACTAGTAATGGGACAAGGGCAATAGAAAAAAGTGCTGATGGAGCAGAGATAATATATATATCAGCTTTTTTAAATGTAGGAAGAGTGACAAAACAAATTGTAGAAGATAATAGAGACGTAGTAATTGTATGTTCTGGTACAGATGATAATTTTTCTTTAGATGATGCTCTTTGTGCTGGTGAGATAATAAAAAGAGCTGTTAAAGAGAAAGGTATAGAGTTATCTGATATGGCAATAGGGCTAAAGTTTATAGCAGAAAACTCAAAAAATATTCCTACTACATTAAAGGGAACAAAGCACTATGAATATCTAAAATCTATTGGATTTACAGGAGATATGGAGCATTGTTTTACAATGGATAAGTATGATATTTTACCTTTTTATAATGATGGGAAAATAATAGTAAAGGAGTAGTGATAGTATGAAAAAGAAATTAGTAATTTTTATAGGGAGTTTATTACTTTTAGGTTGCTCAAATACTCAACAGCCTAAAGTAGAAGATTTTTTTATAGAAAATACTCAAACTTATACAGGTGGATTTGAAAATGCTGGTTATAAAGTAGATTCAAAAATAGTAGAATTAGATGGTAAAAAATTCTTAGTAGAAGATACAACAGATACAGCTACAACTGTTCAAAGAGTATATTACTTAGACAATGATGAGATACTATTATTATTTACAGGGGAAGCTCAAGTGGCCGATTTGTCTAAACTTGACATAAATTTTGGAGAGGTAGTATTAAAAGCTCCTCTAGTAGTTGGAAAAACTTGGACTTCTAATGGAAATAGATATGAAATAATATCAGTAAGTGAAGATAAAGTAGAAGTAAAGAAAATTTTCCAAAGTGGAATAGAGAAAATTTTTTCTTATAAGAAATAAAAAATTAAAATAAAATTTACAAGATGGCTTTTGACTACTTATTTTTGTAGAAGCCTCTCTTCTTATTTTTCTTTACTTTTTCATATTTTTAATTATTTTTAAATAAGATGAATGAAATTATAAATTATGTTATAATATAAAAAAGAAAATTAAAAATTATAAAAGGGAAAAAGATGAAGAGATATAATACATTAGATAATTTTTTTAAAACAACCTTTGGGAAGAAAATATATAAAGTTTCTCTTGATGGAGGATTTACTTGTCCTAATAGAGATGGAACACTTAGCAGAATGGGATGCATATTTTGTAGTGAAAAAGGTAGTGGAGATTTTGCTGGGAAACGCGGAGATGATATATATAACCAAATAGAGGAACAACTAAAGCTCATTGAGAAAAAATTCCCAGAGGGAGAGGTAGTAGCATATTTTCAAAATTTTACTAATACTTATGGTGATGTGAAGTATTTGAGAGAGATTTACACAAAAGCTCTTTCACACCCTAGAGTTATGGGATTAGCTATTGCTACTAGACCAGATTGCTTAGGAGAAGATGTTTTAGAATTATTAGATGAATTGAATAAAAAATATTTTCTTTGGGTAGAATTAGGATTACAGACAATAAATGAAGAGGTGGCTAAGAGAATAAATAGGCAATACCCATTGAAAACTTATGTGAAAGCTACTGAAGAGTTAAATAAAAGAAATATAAAATTTGTCACACATATTATTGTAGGACTCCCTTATGAAAAAGAGGATGATGCTCTTGAAACTGCTATATTTTCTGAAAAATGTGGAACTTGGGGAGTAAAGATTCATCTTTTACATGTGCTTAAAAACACTATATTGGAGGAATTTTATCAAAAAGGTGAAATAAAATTACAAAAAAAATATGAATATGTGAAAAAAATAGTTAAAATTTTGGCAAATTTATCGTATAATATAGTTATACATAGAGTAACGGGTGATGGCAATAAAAATAATTTAATAGGACCTCTTTGGAGCTTAAATAAAAGAGATGTTTTGAATAGCATTGATAAATTTATGAAGGAAGAAAATATTATTCAAGGAGTTCAAAAAAAAGAGTAGGAGGATTTATTTATGGGGGTACTGATAAAAATTAATAGTATGTTAGATAATATAAGTTCTACTGAAAGAAAAGTTGGGGAATATGTATTAAATAATCCAGAAAAAATAAAGGAGTTAAATACTTATGAGTTAGCTAATGTAACTAAAACAAGTCAGGCTAGTGTTGTAAGATTTGCTAAAAGACTTGGATTTAGAGGATTTCCAGATTTTAAATTATCTCTAAGTCAAGATTTGGGAAATAGAAAAGCAGAATCTCACATCAATATTATGCATGAAGAAATAAAGCCAGAAGATAACTTTGAGATCATAGGTCGAAAAATAGCTAATGAAAATATTACAGCTATTAATGAAACACATGAAATTGCAGATTTTGAAGAATTAGAAAAAGCTGTAGTTATGTTATCAAAAGCTAGGAAAATAATGCTTGCTGGAATAGGATTTTCTGGAATTGTAGCAAAAGATTTTTTCTATAAATTATTAGAATTAGGTAAGTATGCTATGATAGAGTTAGATACACATATGCAACTTAGTTGTCTAAGTACTATGGGAGAAAAAGATGTATTATTTGTTATATCACATAGTGGAAAAACAAAAGAGATGTATCATGTGGTAGAAGTAGCTAAAAGTAGAGGAGTAAAAGTTATATCTATGACAAGTATGGCACCTAATCCAATAAGAGATTTAGCAGATATAAAATTAAATACAGTGGAGATGAAAAGTAATTCTAGATCAACACCTTTATATCCTAGAATTTCACAACTTACTGTAATAGATATGTTGTATGTAAAATTAATGTTAGAAAATAAAAATATGCAAAATTATATCTTTGATGCTATTGAGTTAGTTCAAGGATTCAAAATAAAATAAATTAAGGAGGAAGAAATGAGAGTAATCATTACTGATAAAAATGTGGGAGATTGGGCAGCAGCATATGTGGCAAAAAAAATTAATGAATTTAAACCTACTAAAGAAAGACCATTCGTTTTAGGGCTGCCAACTGGAGGAACTCCATTAGAAATGTATAAAAGACTAATTCAATTAAATAAAGATAGAATTGTATCTTTTGAGAATGTAGTTACATTTAATATGGATGAATATGTAGGTCTAACTCCAGATAATGATCAAAGCTACCACTACTATATGCACCATAATTTCTTTGACCATATTAACATTCCGAAAGAAAATATTAACATATTAGATGGAATGGCAAAAAATTATAAAGCTGAGTGTCAAAGATATGAGGAGAAAATAAAATCTTATGGTGGAATTCATTTGTTCTTAGGAGGAATAGGACCAGATGGACATATAGCATTTAATGAGCCAGGTTCCTCTCTATCTTCAAGAACTAGAGATAAAGAATTAACAATGGATACAATAATAGCTAATTCAAGATTTTTTGGAGGAGATATAAATAAAGTTCCAAGACTTGCTTTAACAGTTGGAGTAGGAACTATATTAGATGCTAAAGAAGTATTAATAATGGTAACTGGAGCTAATAAATCAAGAGCTCTTCAACATGGAGTAGAAGAGGGAGTAAACCATATGTGGACAATATCAGCTCTTCAACTTCACAGAAGTGGTATAATAGTTTCTGACGAAGCTGCTTGTTCAGAATTAAAAGTTAGTACATATAGATATTTCAAAGATATCGAAAAAGATAACTTAGATTCAGAAAAATTATTAGCAGATTTATATGCAGAGAATAAATAATAGATATTAAAATCAACTGGGGAGTTGCATTTATTAATGTGGCTCCCTGTTTTGTAAGGAGGTAAGATGAAAAAAGCGATAGTAAATGGAGAGTTATTTATAGGAAATAGATTCTATAAAGATAGAGTATTAGTATTTGAAAATGAAAAAATAGTAGATATATTAGATGCAAGTGAATTAGAGAAAGAGTACAGAAATATTGAAGTTATAGATGCTAAGGGGTGTTATGTTACCCCTGGATTTATAGATTTACAATTGAATGGTTGTGGTGGAGTACTGTTTAATGATGATATTAGTGAAAAAACATTAGAGATTATGTATAAAACAAATTTAAAATTTGGTTGTACATCATTTACTCCTACTCTTATTACTACAAGTGATGAAAATATATTAAAAGCTATATCTTTAGTGGAAAATGTAGATAAAGAAAAATATGGAGTAGTAGGTTTACATATAGAGGGACCATATATCAATGTTGAAAAGAAAGGAATACATAATCCAAAATTTATAAGAGCAACTGAAGATAAGATTATAGATAGAATAATAGAAGCTGGAAAGGAAAATGTAAGAATAATCACTTTAGCTCCAGAAAAAACTGATAAAAAAGTAATTTCAAAACTTCATAAAGCTGGAATCAATGTAGCTTTAGGTCATACTAATGGAACTTATGAAGAATTAAAAGAAAAAGAGGGGTATGGAGTAACTTTAGCTACACATCTATATAATGGAATGTCATCATTTAACCATAGAAATCCAGGAGCAGTGGGAGCTATATTTGATAGCGATATCTGTGCTGGTATAATAGTTGATGGTTTTCATTGCCACTATTCAGCTATAAAGTCAGCTATAAAAATTATGGGAGAGAGATTATTTTTAGTGACAGATGCTGTTTCTCCTGTTGGAACTGATATGGAATACTTCTATTTTGAAGGCAATAAGGTATATTACAAAGATGGAAAATGTTTTGGAGAGGATGGAACACTTGGTGGTTCTGCATTAACTATGGATATGGGAGTAAAAAACTTAGTAAAACACTGTGATATTACATTGGAAGAAGCTATAAGAATGGCAACTCTATATCCAGCTAAAGCTGTAAAGATAGATGATAGATATGGAAAACTTCAACCAGAATATTTTGCTGATATAGTTTTCCTAGATAAACATTTGAATTTGAAGAAGGTAATTGCTAAGGGAATAGAGTATTAAAATAAGGGAGCAGAGGCTCCCTATTTATCTAATAAAAAATCTATTATATTAAAATGCTTAATTCCGTTCCTTGACATGTCAAACATATCCATAGAGATAACATACTTAGGAAAATTATCTTGAATTTTCTCTAAGACTCCAAACTCTCTTTCAATTGTTTCTGGAGAAGCTAAAAGATAAGCTACTTGAATATATACTCTCTCTTCATTTTTGGTAGCGATAAAATCAATTTCTAAGTCGTTGAGTTTTCCAACCTTTACACTATAACCTTTTCTCAGTAATTCCAAGAATATAATATTTTCAAAAATTTGATTGATATCTCTTTCATTACTTTCAAAGATGGCTTGACGTATGCCATGGTCTGCTATATAATATTTTTCATTTATATTTAAAATTTTCTTTCCTATCAAATCATCTCTTTGAACTTTATATATGAGCATAGCTTCTTCACAAGCTCTAATATAATTTAAAATTGTTTCTGGAGAAGCTTTTCTGTTTTCACTTTTAAAAAATTTAGATATGGATGTAGCTGAAAAAGTATTCCCTACATTCATTAGAATATATAATATAATTCTTTCAAGTAGATCAGTATCTCTTATATTATTTCTTTGAGTGATATCCTTTAAAATAATAGATGAATATAAATCTTTTAGATATTGCATACTTGCCTCTAAACTATAATTTAGATTATTAAGAAAGGGCATTCCTCCATATTTTATATACTTTTTAAAAGCTTCTTGTGGTGTAATATTTTCTTGAAATAGTTTTAAACTCTCTATAAACTCTTGAAAAGAGAATGGATAAATTATAAACTCTACATACCTACCAGCTAAATATGTAGCTAACTCTCCAGAAAGTAATTTGGCATTAGAACCTGTTATATAGATATCAAAATCGTAGTCTTCATCTACTCTTAGGGAGTTTATACATTTTTCCCATTCCTCTACCTCTTGTATTTCGTCAAGAAATATATAGTTTTTTTGATTTGGTTTTGCTCTTTCTATAATGTAATCATTAAGAGCTTGGGCAGTACAATAAGGTTTATTTTTTAAATTTTCAAAATTCAAAGTTATAAACTGCTCTTTACTTCTACCATTTTTAACTAACTCCTCTTTAATTAGTTTTAACATAACAGATTTTCCACATCTTCTTATACCAGTTAAAACTTTTATAATATCTTTATCAATAAAAGGCTTTATTCTATCGAGATAATTTTTTCTTTCAATCATTTATATCACCTCTTCTATCAATTATAACTGATAAAAATAGTTTTTTCAAGAAATTTATCAGTTATAACTGATAAAAATATAAAAGTCTTAAATTTTATCAGATACAACTGATAGAAAATGTTGAGCTTCTAATAGAATTTTAGATTAGTAAAAAATGATGAAAGAGAAAGAGTTTTGATAGAAGATGTGTCTCCAAAATATGATGAAAATTAAAATTCTGAATAGTAGTTTAATAGTTTTTCTCCCTAAAATTACTTAAAATAATTTTTATTTTATAAATTATAATAATTAATCCACATATAATGTTAATTATATTTGGATTAATTAATTTTTTAATAATTAAATTTGCTAAAAATTATCTTATAATAATATTAATTTTTTTATAATAACTTTTATAAAGCTCAAGTTATTTATTATATATCAATTGAAATGCTTGAAGATTAATTATATATTTTATAATAAATATTATCAGATTATTTATTATTATTTTTTTCTAAAACAGGAAGTTTTTCTAAAACTCTTTTCTCTAATACAGATTTAGCATTAATATATATCTCTGTGACTCTTGTATCAGAGTGTCCAAGGAAATCTCTTATCTCTAATATGTCTGCTCCATTTAAGGAAAGTTCTGTTGCTACAGCATGACGTATATTGTGTGGGCTAATATCTTTTCCTATAATTTTTCCAAAATTTTGGATTATATCATAAAGGGCTCTATATGATAATTTTGTATTTTTTTCAATAGAACTATTAAAGATATATTGTTCTTCGATAACTTCATCAGAAATAGAAAAAAATAGCTGTTTATATTTTTTATATTCTAGTAACTTTTCTACTAATGTTGGATATATAGATTTATATTGTTCTTTACCACTTTTAGTTTCTTCTAATTTTATAAAATAACTTCCTTCTCTACTAAGTAGATGCTTAAACTTTAAATTTATTAATTCAGAACTTCTCATTCCTGTATAAAAAAGTGTATAAAGTATAATTATATTTCTATATTCTTTTTCTCCTTTTACAATATATTGTCCTATAATATTTTTTATGTCTTCGGCAGAAAGTTTTAATATATTATCAATGTTTCTAGAGATTTTAAATAGTTCTATATATTTAAATGGATTAGGATATCCATTTTTTTCCATCTCTTTATATAAAGATTTTAAAGCAGAAATAACTTTATTTACAGATGTTTTTTTCATTTTTCGATCCTCTATTAAATGCGTAAGATAATCTTCTACATCTTGCTTTTCTATATTTTTCATTAAATCGATTAATTCATCTGATCTGATATTCTCACCTTCATAGATGTATTGTAAAAAATCTTTAAGATAAAAAAGATAATCCTTTATAGTTTTTTGAGAACGATAGATTTCAAAAATACTTTTTCTATTTTCTTTCTCTCTTTTTTTTCTACGAGGTGTATCTAATCTTGTTTCCTCTTTTTTTATAATATCCATATCTTCTCCTAAAAAGTCCTAAAATATTTTTTATAAAACATATAGCTTTGAAAAGAAATAAAAAACTTTTCGACTAAAACTATTACTAAAATTTATAAAAAATTTTAATTTTTTAAGTAATAAGAAAATTTAGACAATATCATCTAAATTAACCTCTCTTACTTCTCCTGATTCCATATCTTTTAATTCTAATTTTCCAAAAGTTAATCTTTTAAGGTAGATTACTTTATTGTTTACAGCTTCTAACATTTTTTTCACTTGATGGAATTTTCCTTCCCTAATTGTAAGCTCTATCTCCTTTTCTCCAGTAATCTTTGCTTTTGCTGGTTGAGTGATATATCCTCCTATATCTATTCCCTCTTCTAATTTTTTAATCGCCTCTTCTCCTATAGTCTTTTCTAACTTAGCATAGTAAGTTTTATCTACATGCTTTTTTGGAGATAGTAAAGAGTGAGCTAATTTACCATCGTTAGTAAATAATAACAACCCTTCAGTATCCTTATCTAATCTCCCTACTGGAGCTAATTCCTTTTTTATTACCCACTCTGGAAGTAATTCCATTACAGTTTTTTCTTTAGGATCCTCGGTAGCTGTAATATATCCTTCTTTTTTATTCATTATATAATATCTAAATTTTTTATATTCTAATATATTTTCACCATATGATATTTTATCTATATTTTCTTTTATATTAGTCTGAGGATTTTTTATTGTAATGTTATTTACTTTTATTTTTCCACTATCTAAGAGTTTTTTTACATCTCTTCTACTCCCTAATCCACACTCTGTTAAAAACTTATCTAATCTCATTTTTCCTCCATTATTTGCTTTTCACTTTAATATTACCATATATCTTAAGAAGTTTCAAATTTACTTTTGATTAATTAAATGTTATAATTATTATAGCATAGAAAAGGAGTAAAAAATGATTGAGTTTAAAAAAATAGATGAAATGATAGAGTTAATTGAAAATAATATTATTCCAGAAGGGTATACTAATAATGAATTTTTTATGGAATTTTTTAAAGTAGTACAATTGATCCCACTTTCTAAATATCTTAGGAATAAGAGAAAAGATAGTAAGCTTCCAAAAATAATGAATGCTAAAAAAGCTGGTGAAATATTAATTAGTACACAAAAAGATGATGAGATAAAATTATTTCTTAAAAGAAAGGGATATTCTGAAATTCCACAATTGGACTATAGAACTATAATGCTACTTAGAAAAATAGATCTATATAGTAACTGGAATAAGATAATAGCTTTTTTAGAAGGAAAAGGGAGCGTAGCAGAAATTAATCAAAGTAATCGTAAGCTACTTTTGCCTCAAGAGATAGAAATACTAGAAAGTTATCTTATGAAAAATCTTTCACTAAATGTACAAGAACTAAATTGGTTATTAGGAAAGGTAAAAAAAATTGAATCTGATAAAGAATTGAATAAAGCATTAAGAAAATTATTAATTAATATATAAAGACTGTTACAAACTTCTATTGTAACAGTCTTTTTCATAATTATTCATATAAAAAACTTATTTTTTAAAGATAGATATTTTACTTCTAGCATTTTTAACTTTGCCTTACTTGTATAGAGAAAACTTTTATCTTTAAAAATAATTACCTCTTCCTTATAATCTAAAATTTTAATTGCTTCTAAATTAATAATTGTTCCTCTATCTAATTTAAAAAATACTTCAATTTTTACTAATTTTTCTTCAATTTCAGAAAAATTTTTCTTTATATCAAAAATTTCTGAATTATTTAAATGGAACTCTGTACGTCTACTGACACTTGAATATGTAATAAAGTTTATTTCAGAGATATTATAAAAGCCTTTTTTAAAAGTATCTGTTAAACAAAATTCTTTAACATTTTCAGTTTTTGTTTCTAAATTAATTATACTTTCTTCAAGTTGAAATATATCTTTTTTAGCAAAGCAATCATCTATAAGTCCACTCAGGAAAAGTTTTCTCATCTCTTTTATATCTTTTTCTCCTAACAGGACAATTATCTTAAGATTATTTTTTCTATATTCTAATAAATATTCATAAAAATTATTTGCTTCAAAATCTATTATAACTATTTTTAAATCTGCTGATATTATAAAACTTTCCCTTAAATCAATGAATTCATAGTTAAAGATCTCTTCTAATATAATTTTTAAGTTATTTTCTACATTAATTCCAATTTTCATTTACTTCAACTCCCTATAAAGAGCTTCTAATCTTAATTTATTAATAATATTAGCAATTTTATTACAAAGTTCAAGTAAAAAATTTTGTTCAGCTATTGTGAGTGAATTCTCACCTTCTTTAATAAAAACGAGAGCAATTTCTTTATTTTTATTAAAGCCTATTTTGTAAGCAAAATCATAATAATCACTTTTCAGTAAGTCGTTAGGAATGATATTAGTATCATTAGTTTCCTTAGTAACAAAATTTAGAAATTCTTTCTTATCAATTAAAATTTTTACTAAACACTCCTTTAAGTTAACCTGTTTTCTAATTTCTTCAGATAATAATTTTTCAAAAGTTGAAATATCTTGAACTAAACAAAGTCGATTATAAATTATATCGATATTTTTAGTTTCAGCATATATAATCTTATTTATAGTATTAGCATAGAAGTCCAAGATAATTATTGAAGCAATAAGAGTACAAGCTTCAGTTATACTTTTAAAATAAAAAAACGAAATATAACTAAGAGTGATAGTAATAGTATATAAGATAGTTCTCATTACATTTTTATTATAAACTTTAAAATTATAGAAAACTAGTGCCCAGTATACACAAAAGATAGACATCAAATCTATAAAATAAATTAAGTTCTCTGCTTTAGGGAAAAGTTCTTTAAAAAATTCAAGTAAAAAGTATGTTCCCCATATTATAAACCAATTAACTAAAGCTTCTATTTTTATTCTCTTTATTTGATTAAAAAACGCTAAAGCAAAAAGTAAAAATAGAGTTCTACTCAAATCAATATTTTTTCTTAATGTTGAAATAAAAGATAATATAGCTGAATGTTCTTCTAGTAAATATACTAGAAATTGTGGAGAATAAATAATTAGAGATATAATAACATTATATAAATAAATTATTCCTAGTAGTATCCAAATAAATTTTTTTAATTTTTTAAATTTAGGTGGATATATATTTTTAAAAAAATAGTAGATAAGAGAGAAAAAAAGTATACGTGTTACTAAAAAATCAAATAAAATAAGTAAATTATTACTGGGATCTATTCTTAAACTAGAAAAAGTTTTGAGCGTTAACAATACAAAAGTAAAATTCAGTATACTTTTTTTAGGTAACTTCTCTCTTGTATTTAAATAGAGATATATGTTAAATACGATAAGACAGATAGTTAAAAAATTAAGAAATCTTTCTTCTAAATTTGTAAAATTTACTCCCTCTAAGTCAAGATAGACTTTCTCCCAATCCTTTTTTTTCTCTAAGAATTTTTCATCACTTCCTTCCAGGTATGATCCTTTAACTTTGTAATTTCCATTTGGAACATTATAGAAAATACTTCCATTAAGAAAATTCACTTTCTCAATTTTTTGATTAGAATTATTATTGTCAAGGGATTCAAGAGAATAATCCCCTATATTAGTATTTAGAACTTCGAAATTCTTTATTTTAGGAACAACATAGATGAAATCTTTTTTTTCCTTAGCAAGTTGTAAGCTAAAAACTGAAAAAATTATAGTTACAACTAAAAGAATAATAAAATTTTTAAAAGCATATTTTGAAACTTGAGAGTTCACAATAAAATTTTCCTCCTTTGATAATATTTTAATAAATTGTAAATGATTCTAAATAAATAATCAAGTTTTTTTATAATAAAATCATAAAAAGTCGAATTTTATGTATAAAAATTAAGATTTTAAGTAAAATTAGAAAAAAAAATAATTTTTAGGCTATAATGAGATGATAAAAAGTCTGATCTTGGAGGTAATTTTGAAAGTTAATAAAAAATATATAAAAAATCCACTATTTCAAATATTTTTAGTCATACTAATGACAAGTTGTGGCGGAGGTGGAGGAGTCTCTGGAAATGTTCGTGGAGATACAGAACCTATAAAAACTAGTTTTTCAGGTAGTAAAAATTTTAAAGCTGATCTTAGCAATGAAAATTCTAGCTCAAATATTAATAATGGAGAAAGAATAGAAAATATTAAAAATATTAATAAAAATGATAAGATTTTAAAAATATCTAAATTACCAGAAAATTTAGTATATGATGATATAGTTGTCCCACAAGAAGATTTAAGTGGGCAAGATTTAGTTGTTGGGATTTTAGATAGTAACTTTATTCAGAACAAAGAAAAGTTAAAAGAAAAATATGGAAAAATAGAAGTTCTTGAAAACTTAAAGTCTACTTATACAACTCATGGAGAAGAGGTTTTAGATATTTTTCTTCAAGGTATTACACCTAAAGTTATAGCGTCTAGCTTAGGTGAAAAAAAAGATGGACAAAATATTATAAAATTTAGCTTAAGTGATTATGAAAAAATAATGGCTGAAATGGAAAAAAATGATACTGATAGAAAAAAAAGATTGAAAGTATTCAATCAATCGTGGGGAGCTAGTCTTAATGCAAATGAAGAAAAGTATACTTTTAATAATTCTTCTGATAGAAAATATAAGATTATATCATCTTTTAGTGAAGTATCATTAGGAGATATAAGAGATATAATAAAGTCTGGAGAGAAATCTTTGGAATTTTATGAGAAATCTATAAATGAGAAAAATGCTCTCTTTGTTTGGGCAAATGGAAACTATGATGCTAATAATCAAACCATTTTAAATGGACAATTACAGAGTGCAGCTCCATTAATAAGAAGTACATTAGAAAAAGGATGGATATCAGTAGTTGGTATAGATGGAACAAATAATAATAATGATTATCCTAAACATTTAGCATATTCAGGTGCAGTCAGTAAATGGAGTATAGCCGCTTCTGCTGAAGGAAATATAAAAGGAAGAATAGGATCTTCTTTTGCTGCTCCTAGAGTTAGTAATGCTGCTGTTAAAGTAGGAAGTAAATTTGATTGGATGACAAATAATGATGTAAGAATAACACTTTTTACTACTACTAATAAGGTGGGTGAAGGTGATTCTTTAGATGAAAATATTAGATATCTTTATTCTACACCATCGAATAGATATGGCTGGGGAGTTCTAAATATTGAAAGAGCTTTAAAAGGACCAGGAGCTTTTTGGTATGACTTAGTAAAACTTGATTCAAAAAACTGGGATTCTCAAGAAAAAAAATATTATTTTACTGCTAATATTCCATCAGGTACAACTTCATATTTTGAAAATAATATATATGGTGATATTGGATTAAAAAAGAGTGGAGAAGGAACTCTAGTTTTAACAGGAAATAATGAATATACTGGTAAAAGTAAAGTTGAAAATGGAAGTTTAGAAATATATAAAAGACATAGAGATGGAATAGATGTAGAAGAAAATGGAAAATTAGTTTTACATAATAATTCAGTAGTAGGTTATTATCAATATGACTATGGAGATTTTTCTAAAGAGTATAAAACTCTTTCAAATAAGGGGAAAGTAGAATTAAAAGGAAAAGAAGCTTATGTTGGAAACTTTGAAAATAAAGGAGGAAAGCTCTATATAAATGATGGTTCTCATTTAAATGTATTGGGAAAGGCAAATATTGATAGTATAGAAGTAAATATTTATTCTAAAGAATATCCACTTCCAAAAGGAGAAGAAAAAGAAATTTTAGTAGCTAAAAATATAGAAGGAGAAGTAAAATCTATTGGAATAAATGGAATGAGAAAAGTAGATATAGATAAAGAGGATAATAGATTAGTAGCAACAATATCTAGGGAAAATGTTGTAAATTATTTAGGAGATGCCAAAGAAAACTCAATAGATACTGCTAAAAAAATAGAAGCTACTTTAGAAGAATTAGATGAGAAATCTATCTCTGGAAAACTTAGTGAAAATGATAAAGAGCTTGGGAAAACAATAGTTTCTATGTCTGTAGATGAAGTAAAGAAAACTACTGAAATTGTTTCAGGAGAAATATATGCTTCAGCACAAGCATTAACTTTTATTCAATCTCAAAATATAAATAGAGGAATTTCAAATCATCTATCTACATTAAAAGATTTCTATAATAGTGACTATGAGTGGCAAGGGTGGGCTTCTTTCCAAGGATCTGATGGAAAATTAAAAGATGATGGTTTTGCTTCTGCTAAAACAAAAATAAACGGAGGACAATTCGGAATAGACAAGAGAATAGGAAATTCTCAAGCAGGAGTAGCGATATCTTTTTCAAATGGTTCTGCTAATTTTGAAAAATATGCTGGAAGATATAAGAGTGATTCGATTGGGTTATCTTTATATGGGAAAAAGTATTTAGACAATAATTTTTATGCTTTAGGGCGTATTGGAATTACTAGCTTTGATACTACTGTTGAACGTAGTCTTTTAACAAGAGAAGGAAAGATAGAAGCAGGAAAGATTAATCATGATGATGTAATGTTATCATCATATATTGAATTTGGAAAACATTATAAATATTTAACTCCTTTTGTAGGATATTCTATGGATTATTTAAAAAGAGGAGAATTTAGTGAAAATGGAGCAAGTTGGGGAATTGTAGCAAATAATAAAGAATATCTAAAACAAAATTTAAATTTTGGACTACAGGGAGAGGTTAATGTTTCAAGTTATACTTTCACAGGTCATTTAACACATCAATTAAATATAGGTAATAGAGATTTAAGTTTCCAAGGACGTTTTACTGATGGTAAAAACATACACAGATTTAAAGGAATAGAGCAAATACAAAATACAACTTGGTTAGGAGTTGGAGTAGGGAAAAAATTAAGCAATAAATTTGAATTATCATTTAACATTGACTTAAGACTGGATGATTATAAAAAGGCTGATACTATATTCATGACACAATTACAATATCGTTTCTAAAAAACATTGTAATTCAAAAATAGGGCCGACAACCCTATTTTTAAATTACAATGGTAAGTAACATTTTAAATTTTTCTAGAGCATATACTGAATGAGGCTCCTTAGCTGGCATCACAATATAATCCCCTTCATTCAAAATATGTTCTACCCCATTTAAGATAATTTTTCCTTTTCCTTCTAAACAATTTACGAAAGCATCTCCTGGAGCTATATGGCTAGGAATCTCTTTCCCTCTATCAAATGAAAATAAAATCATAGTAACTCCTTGATTTTTCGCTAAAATAAGTTGTTCTATAGAGTCTTTTTTATATTCTATTTGTGACTTTAAACTACTTGATTTAGAGATTTCTATATTTTTAATAATTTTTTCCATAATTATTTTCCTCCTAAAATAAGTCTTTTTATTTTCATACTATCACATATAGAAAATTTTTTCAGTAACATATGTTACAAGCTAGTCTGACATAGTTGCTACCATAACAGCTTTTATTGTATGTAATCTATTTTCTGCTTCATCGAAAACAACTGAATTTTTCCCTTCAAATATTTCATTAGTAACTTCCATCTCTTCTAAACCAAATTTAGAAAACATTTTTTCCCCAATCTTTGTTTTTAAATCATGAAAAGCTGGTAAACAATGCATAAATATAAAATCTTTATTAGCATTTTTAACTAATTTTTTATTAACTTGATATGGTTTTAATTTATTTATTCTTTCCTCCCAAATATTTTCTGGTTCCCCCATAGATACCCATACATCTGTATAAATAGCATCACAATCCTTTACTCCCTCTATTGGATCTTCAGTAATAGTAATTTTTCCACCAGATTGATCTGCTAATTTTTTAGCTAATTCTATTAAATTTTCATTTGGAAAAAGTTCTTTTGGAGTGGCTATTCTAAAATCCATTCCAAACTTCGCTGCTCCTATCATTAAAGAATTTGAAACATTATTTCTTCCATCACCTACATATGCTAATTTTATCCCTTTTAATCTTCCTTTATGTTCCTGAATTGTAAGTAAGTCAGCTAAAACTTGTGTTGGATGATATTCATCAGTTAAACCATTCCAAACTGGAACTCCAGAGTATTTTGAAAGAGTCTCTACTATATCTTGTCCATAACCTCTATATTGTATAGCATCATAAAAACTACCTAAAACTCTTGCTGTATCTTCAACAGATTCTTTATCGCCAATATGAGATACAGTTGGTCCTATATATGATACATTAGCTCCTTGATCAAAGGCAGCAACTTCATAAGCACATCTTGTTCTTGTAGATGTTTTCTCAAAAATAAGAGCTATATTTTTTCCAACTAATTTTTTTTCTTCACATTTATTTTTCTTTGCTTCCTTTAAACTCTTAGAAAGTTCTAAAAGATATTCCAATTCTTCCTTACTAAAATCCATTATTTTTAAAAAAGACTTATTCTTTAGCATACTTATCTCTCCTTTGTTTCAATTATTGGAATTACATAAAATCTCCAGTACCGTTTCAAGTTTTTTTATTCCTTTATCTAGCTCTTCAAATGTTACATTTAAAGGCGGAAAAAATCTAACTACATTTTCTCCAGCTGCTACCAAAAGAAACTTATTATTAAACGCTTCATTAATAACCTCCTTATTTGGCAATTTTTTATTAAATTTTATACCAATTAGAAGTCCCTTTCCTCTTATTTCCTCAATAATAGGGTATTTTTCTTTAAGCATTGATAATTTTACTTTTATATAATTAGCCCTTGGCTCTACCCCATCTATAATTTTATTATCTATTAGTTCAGTTAAAACGGCATAAGCCACTCCACATACTAAAGGATTTCCTCCATAAGTTGACCCATGGTCTCCTGGAACTAATACTTCACTTGTTTTTCCTCTAGTTAGGCAAGCACCTATTGGAACTCCTCCTCCTAAAGCTTTTGCAATAGTTACAACATCTGGTATTATTCCTAATTGTTCATGTGCAAATAGAGTACCTGTTCTTCCCATACCACATTGTATTTCATCAAATATTAGTAATGAATTATATTTTTTACATAATTCTTCAGCTAATTTTATAAACTCTGGAGTTACTTCTTTTAAACCTCCTTCTCCTTGAATAGGTTCTAATATGATAGCACAAGTTTTTTCGCTCATCTTTTTCTTTAAATCATCAATATCATTAAATATAACTTCTACTGTATTTGGTATGAGAGGTCTAAAAGGGTCTTGATATTTTTTTTGGCCAGTTATAGCAAGAGATCCAGTACTTCTTCCATGAAAAGAATTTTTCATATAAATAATCTCTGTTTTTTCTGAAGATATCATATTCCCATATTTTCTTGCTATTTTTATTGCTAGTTCATTAGCTTCTGTTCCACTATTACAAAAGAAAACACTATCAAATTGGCTAGCATTTAATAATTTTTTCATCAATTTATTTTGAGCCTCACTATAATATAAGTTAGATATATGTATTAATTTTTCTCCTTGTTCCTTAAGAGCTTTTGATATAGTAGGATGTGCATGTCCTAGACAATTTACTGCTATTCCTGATATAAAATCTAGATACTCTTCTCCTTTCTCATCATATAGATATACTCCATTTCCACTTACAAAATTTACATTTAATCTACTATATACATTTAATAACAATTTATTTCCTCCTTAATTTTATCCTTTTATTGTTGTACCAACTTTTTCATTTGAAAAATATTTATCTATGATACTTTCAATTTCTCCATTTAAAATAACTACTTCAGATACTCCTTTATCTAAGGTTTCTAAACAAGCATTTACTTTTGGTAGCATTCCACCATTTATATTTCCAGAATCTATAAGTTTTAGAATCTCATTTTTTTCAATTTCGTTAATCAATGTATTTTTATCTTCAAAATTTGTATAAATTCCATCTACATCTGTAAAAAATAAAAGCTTTTCTGCTTTTAATTTTCCAGCTATTTCTCCAGCTACATAATCAGCATTTATATTATATGTATTTCCATTATCATCTAAGCCAATAGTAGATATAACTGGTAAGTATCCATTTCCTAATAATAATTTTAAAATATTTCCATTTATTTTAGTAATTTTTCCTACAAAACCTACATCTATATTGTTTCCATCTATGTTTAAGTATTTTTTTTGAGCTTTTATGAGTCCAGCATCTTTTCCACTTAAGCCAACAGCTTTTATACCTAGATTATTTAATTCTCCTACAATTCCTTTATTGACTTTTCCAGCTAATACCATTTCTGCTATTTCTACAATTTCTTTATCACTTACTCTATTTCCTTGTATAAAATAGCTTTCTTTTCCTATTTTTTTTAGCATATTATTTATTTCAGGTCCTCCACCATGTACTATTATTAACTTTTTTCCACTTTTGGTTAATTTAGCAATATCTTTAAGGAATTCCTTTTTTTTCTCTATATTTGTCATAGCATTTCCACCATATTTAACAACTATTAAATTTTCTCTCACTTTTTGCCTCCTATCTAGCTTCTTTTAATATTAAAGACCAAAATTCTACGTCAATAAATTTATTAAACTTATTAGCAACTTCTCTAAAGTGTCCAGTTTTCTTAAAGCCAATATTCTCATGAAATTTTTTACTGATAAAGTTTGTATCTGACAAAACTCCAATTAATACATGCACACCTATATCTTTACACTCTTTGATCAAAGCTTTATATAAAATTCTTCCTATTCCATTATTTTTCATATTATTATCTACATAAACACTTGTTTCTAAGGTATTTTTATAAGAAGCTCTTTCTCTCCATTTTTTTACATAAGCATATCCCTTTATTTTTCCATCTTCTTCATAGACAATAAAAGGATAACCTGAGTCAAGGGTTTTTTCTATTCTCATTTCCATGTCTTTTATAGTAAGTTCTTCTATTTCAAATGTCACTGTTGTTTCTTTTATATAGTAATTATATATATTTACAATGTTTTCAGCATCTGTAAGTTTTACTTTTCTTATCATTTTTCTATTTCATCTCCTTATAAATACATAGATAAATATTCAAGTCCTTCTTTTTCATCTAGACCAAACATTATATTCATTGATTGTATTGCTTGTCCACCAGCACCTTTAATCAAATTATCTATGACTGACACTATGATTACTTTTTTTCTTTCAATATCTACCCTTATTCCAATTTCACAGATATTAGTATTTTTTACATTTTTTATCTCTGGAAGAGTATTATTAATTCTTATAAAATAAGCATCTTTATAAAACTCGTTATATATACTATAAATTTCTTCTTCACTTAGTTTTTGCTTTAAATCTATATATATTGTTGAAAGAATCCCTCTATTTATAGGAATGAGATGAGGAGTAAAGAGAATACTTACATCATTTTTAGCTATTTTTCCTAATTCTTGCTCAATTTCAGGTGTATGTCTATGCTTAAATAAGCTGTAAGCTTTAAAATTCTCATTTACTTCTGCAAATAACGATTCTATTTTTAAGCTTCTTCCAGCACCTGAAACTCCAGATTTAGAATCTATTATTATACTGTTTTCAATGACAAGTTGTCTGCTAAGTAAAGGAGCTAAGGCTAAAATTATAGATGTTGGATAACAACCTGGAGATGCTATTAGTCTACTAATTTTAATTTTTTCACTATTGAGTTCAGGTAAGCCATATATAGCTTCTTGATTTATTTTAGGATATAGGTGTTTAACTCCATACCATTTCTCATATTCAGCTGAAGAGTCCAATCTAAAATCAGCCCCTAAATCTATAACTTTCACTTCATTTTCTAGAGCTAATTTTGTTATATTTTCAGATAGACCATGTGGTAAAGCTATAAATAAAACATCTATCTCCTTTAAGGATTTTTCTGCCTCTTTCTGTGATATCATTTTTTTATCAAAATATTTTTTATAATTACAATATACCTCAGAAACATTTTTTTCATGGTAAGAATTTGAAGATATGAATTCTATTTTTACTTCTTTATGTCTTATTAAAAGAGCTAGTAATTGTTGTCCTGCATATCCTGTTACCCCTATTATTCCTACTTTTATCATTTTATACTTTTCCTCCTGTTTTATATATAAAAAAACTCTATGGATTTATCCCATAGAGCTTTTTGTTAAATAAAAAAGTCAATAACTAAAACAGTCATTGACAAAATCTAATTATTATAATATATAAATAGGCTATATGATGATTAAATCAGTCACGACAAAATTATTCAATTTATTTACCCTTGTATAACTTGTCCTTTTTAAAAATTTAATCATCATATTCACCTCCTCATCTTTTTCATTTATTGAAGTATAACAAAAAAAAATCTGTATGTCAATATTTTTTATATTTTTTTTGATTAATATCACATTTTATTACCATTTATTATAATGTACTTTATTCATATTCATATCTTTCTCTGTATAAGCTGGCTTTTCTTCTGCTGGATAACCTAATGCTATAAGATTACTAATATATATATCATCAGGTATATTTAAAATCTTTTTAATATTATCATGACAAGATTTCCCATTAGCATCAAATCTTCCTTTAGTTTGTATCCAACATGATCCAAGCCCTAACTCATGAGCTTTTAATTGAATAATTGTACTAGCAATACAAGCATCATCTTCTCCTGTTGGATGTTCATGCCATATTGTCAATATCATAAGAGGAGCATTTTCAGCAAATTGAGCCCCATTTTCTTTAGAGTAAGCTAACTTTTTTATTTTTTCTTTATCCGTAATAACAATAAATTCGTAAGGTCTTCCATTTCTACCACTTGGTGATACAACCGCAGTTTTCATCAGTTCTTCAATAATTTCTTTTTCAATTTCTCTATTCTGATACTTTCTGATACTTCTTCTTGATAAAAAATTCATAATATACTCCTTTTTCTATATTTTTATTTTATTAAGCTATACAGATATTCTATTTCCTCTTTCCAGATACTATCGTCAATAGTTTCTAGAATAATTGGCATATTATCAAACCTACTATCGTTCATAAATCTAATAAAGAATTCCTCTCCTAAAACTCCTTTTCCTATACTATCATGCCTATCTTTTTTGCTTCCAGTGTTAAATTTAGCATCATTTAAATGTATTCCTTTTAGATATTTAAAACCAATATATTTTTCAAATTCTTTCATTGTTTTATTATATCCAAATTCATCTTTTAGTTCATATCCAGCAGCTAAAGTATGACAAGTATCTAGGCAAACTCCTATTCTAGTCTTATCTTCTATATTTTCTATAATTTTTCCTATATGAGCAAAGTCATATCCTATATTAGAACCTTGACCAGCTGTATTTTCTAATACTACCATTACATTTTTTGTAGCAGCTAAAGCTTTATTTATAGAGTTCGCTATATTTTCTATACATTTTTCTTCACTTATCTCATTGAGATGACTACCTGGATGCATATTAAGATACTTAAGGCCAAGTTGTTCACATCTTTTTATCTCATCTATAAAAGCATTTAGAGATTTTTCTCTTTTCTCCATATCTTCAGCACCTAGATTGATAAGATAACTATCATGAGGTAATATATAATCTGGAGAGTAACCATATTTTTGAAGATTGTTTTTAAACTCCATTATATCTTCATCTGTTAATGGTTTTGCTTCCCATCTTCTTTGATTTTTTGTAAACAGTGCAAAAGCTTTTGCACCTATTTTATTAGCATTGATTGGTGCATTAAATACTCCACCTGTAGTTGTTACATGTGCCCCAATAAATTTATTTATTTTTTTATTTTCCATTAAATAATTCTCCTTAAAAAAATTATAACTTTTTATTTTCTTATTCTATTTCTATAAATTTAATAATAAAGTTACAATTTAACCAAATAGTATTATTTTCAGTTTCAAATTCAATAAAATTACCAATTTGAGAAAGAATAATTCCTTTATAAGTTGGAAATAAAGTCCCATTTTGAACAGTTACAAAAAGAGTTTTATCTTTAAATTTTTCAAATAATGTCATAATATTTACCTCCATTTAGTATAAAAAAAGAAAAGCCACCTAGTCCATATAGGCAGCTTCCCAAGGGTTGTATCTCATTATAACAGTGAGATATTCTTTTGTCAAGTTAAAAATTATGAGTTAAAGTTAAAGTAAGCATATCATAGTAATATTCTTTATTCCAAAAACTATTATAACCTAAACTTAATAAAAGATCTGGGTATACATAATATCCAAGCTTTACATTAAATACTCCAGTATCTCTTCCTACCTCTAGTTCTTTTATTTTTCTATTATTATTAAGCCTAATACTTTTTCTATTAGAAAAATCATAGTCCCATTCTCCAGAAAGAGTAAATAAAAATTTTTCTTTAAATTCTTTGACATAAGTTAGTCCTAAAGCTCCACTTCCAATTCTATCATCATTATCTTTTATATTATTATGTGCCTTTGTGGTATATTGATTCCAATCTAAAGAAATATAAGGATAAAATATAGTTTTTCTGCTTAAAGAGTATGTATACCCAGTTTCTATTCCTAAAGAATAATCTTTAGTACGATATCTATAATTTTTATAGACATTTTTATTCTCAGCATAACCAGCTTTTCCAAATATTAACCAATTATCTATATTTTTTCCAAAGTAGTAGTCTATACCATAAGTTCTCACTTTAGCATCTTCATAATTATAGGAAAGGTTAGACTTTAAATAACCAAGACTTACTCCAATATAGGTATTAGGAGTAGAAAGAATATTACTATTAGTTCCCATCAAAAATCCTTTTGTTTTCACATCATATTTTGATGAACTATTATCATAGCTACTCTTTTTTTCAGCAATATATTCAAGATATTGGTTACTATTACTATAGCCATTTCTATTAATTTTTTTAAATATTATACTTTCTCTAAATTGTTCTTTTCCTCTATTTCCTAAAATTTTACTGTGTATTTCCCCCAGATTATTAAAATTTTCTTGTGCAATGAGAAGAGAAGATGATAAAAGAAAGATCATTCCTAAATATTTTTTCATAAATTACTCCTAACTTCTTAATTTCTTTTTTTCCCAAAGATTCTTAATAGATAAAGAAATAGATTGATAAAATCTAGATATAAATTTAAAGCTCCTATTATTCCCATTTTTTCAATCATTTCTTTATCATTATCGGCTATATTATAAGCAATATACTTTATTCTATTGAGATCAAAAGCTATAAGTCCAGAAAAAATAACAACTCCAAGTATAGTTCCAACCCAATAAAGCATAGGAGCTTTCAGAAATATATTAATGAGAGAAATTAAAATAATTGTGATTAATCCAGTCATAAAAAATTTACTATATTTTGTTAAATCCTCTTTTGTAGTATATCCATATACTCCAATTACTATAAACATTATTACTGTAATCCCTAATGTATAAAGTATCGACATAGGATGAAATATAAAAGCTAAACTAGAAAAAAGTATTCCATTCATCAGTGAGTATAAGAAAAATACTAGTTTTGCAGTGACAGGTGATATTTTATTTATTCTAAAACTTAAGAAAAGAACTAGAGCAACTTCAGCAATAGCTATTATTTGAAAATATCTAGTTAAAGTAATTACTAGCTCATAATTAAAGAAAAATAGATATAGAGGAACTAGAGTTGTAAGAATAAGACCACTTATCATGTAAGACATCACTTTTCTTACAAATGCATTAGTTACTTCCGTATTCATATTAATTATCTCTCTATTATAATAATTATTAAAATTCATCTCATTAACTCCTTTTTTAATAATATTTTTATTCTATAAAGCCATTTTATAAATAGCAAGTACATCTTCTTTATATAATTTTTTCATACAACCAAGAGCTCCAAACATTGTAGCTTGCTCTGCCATTTCTTCTAATTTACTTCCATCTATTCCAACTTCTTCTAGAGTACTTGGAATACCTATTGAAGTGAAGAATTCTCTTGTCTTTTCAATAGCTAAATTAGCTAGCTCTATTTCATCATTTCCACTTAAATTCCATACATTTCTAGCATACTCCACAAATCTATGTACTGTATCTTTTGATAAAACATATTTCATCCAATATGGTGTAAGAATTCCTAAACCAACTCCATGGGTAATATCATAAAAAGCACTTAATTCATGTTCCATTCCATGAGTAGCCCAATCAGTAGAAACTTTTCCATATGTTACCATTCCATTTAAAGCAAGGGAACTTGTCCACATGAGGTTAGCTCTAGCTTCATAATTATTAAGTTCCTGATAAGCTATAGGACCATACTCAATAACTGTCTTCATCATAGCTTCCATCATACGATTTTGTAAATATCCATCATGGTCTGGAGTAAAATATTGCTCAAATAAATGACTTAAAATATCTACTATACCAGCAGCAGTATGGTACTGATTTACAGTAAAAGTATATTCAGGATCTAATATAGAAAAAACAGGTCTTAATAAATCATGTCCTATTGCTAATTTTTGATTAGTATGCATATTAGAAATTACACTATTTCCATTCATTTCACTTCCAGTAGCAGCTAAAGTAAGAACTGAAGCCACAGGTAAAACAGATTTTAAGTCTTGTAATTTTTGTTCTACATAAAGGTCTTGCCATATATCTCCACAATAATTAGCCTGAGCAGCAATAGCCTTAGAACAATCTATTACACTTCCACCTCCTACAGCTAATATAAGTTTTACTCCTTCTTTTCTACATATTTCAGCTCCTTTATACACAGAATCAATTCTAGGATTAGGATCTATATTATCCAACTCATATACATAAATTCCATACTCCCTTAAATTATTTATTATTACATCAAAAAGTCCATTTCTTTTAACGCTACCTTTTCCGTATACAATTAAGACTTTATCTCCATATTTTTTTACTTCTTTTCCTATTTCATTTATCTTTCCTCTTCCAAAAAGAATTCTAGTAGAAACATTGTAATTAAAATTTTTCATGTAAGTCCCTCCATCTATATTTTAGTTTATTTTTGTAAAAGCTAAATCTACTATTTTTACACCGTCAACTGCAGCACTTATAATTCCACCAGCATATCCAGCTCCCTCACCTATTGGATATAATCCTTGTACATTTACAGACATTCCATTTATATCTCTTATAATTCTCACAGGGGCAGAAGTTCTTGTTTCTGGTGCTATGAGATTTACATTCTTAGAAATAAATATGGGATTTTTACTCCAATATTCAAAAGCAGATTTCATATTATTTACTACTATTTCTGGAAAAAAATTATTTAAATTATATGAAGTTTTCTTCATTTCATAACTACTTTCTATTTCATGAGTAGTTTTCTTATCTTTCATAAAATCTAATACTCCTTGATATAAAGCACCATATCCTTCTACTAATTCATAAGTTTTTCTTTCTAATTTTTCTTGAAATTCCATTCCAGAAAATAAATGATCACCAAAATCATTTTCTTTTATTCCCACTACAATAGCAGAATTTGAAAATTTTCCATTTCTTTGTGAATAACTCATACCATTTACAAGAGAAGTATTTAATTCAGAAGAAGCATTTACTATAATACCACCAGGGCACATACAAAAAGAAAAAACTCCTCTTTCTTCGGCCCTATTATTGTAAGTTACATTATAAGTAGCTGAGCCTAATAATTCATTATCTGCAAATTTGCCATATTGCATTCTATCTATATCACATCTAAAATGCTCTATTCTAGTTCCAATGGCAAATGCTTTACTTTCCATTTCTACACCATTTTTATGTAACATTTTATATGTATCTCTTGCTGAGTGTCCAATGGCAAGGATCACAGAATTAAAATTATGAAATTCAGTTGTCCCAGTTAAATTAGTTATAGTAATTCCGAATATTTTCCCATTTTTTATATGAATATTTTCTAATTTATGATTGAAAAAAAATTTTCCTCCAAGTAATTTAATTTTCTCTCTTAAATTTTTAACAACTATTTTTAAAATATCAGTCCCAACATGTGGTTTATAATCCCACAATATATTTGATGGAGCCCCGCACTCTACTAATGTTTCAAATACTTTATCCATATATTCACTTTTTATTCTAGTATTTAATTTTCCATCTGAGTAAGTTCCAGCTCCTCCTTCTCCAAATTGTATATTGGAGTTTGGATTAAGAAGAGAATTTCTTATAAAATTTTCAGTTGTAATATCTCTTTTATCTATTTCTTCTCCTCTTTCAAATATGATAGGAATAAAACCATATTCTGCAAGTCTAAGAGCAGCAAAGAGTCCAGCTGGACCAGAACCTATTATAGCAACCTCCTTATTAATAGAAAATATCGGTTTTCTTGCGATTTTTTCTACATCTTTTATCAAAGAAACATTTTTTAAAGATGTAATATCAATTCTTTTTTTTAATTCTACTTCTAAATTATATATTAGTTTAATATCAAATTTCTTTCTACTATCAATAGATCTTTTATTCCATATTATGCTTTTTATGTTATTTTTTTTTATTCCTCTTTTTTCCATCTCTTTTATTATTTCATTATCTTGGTCTTTTCCAAGAGAAATAATAATATTATTGAAACTTAATCTCAAATCTTCACCTCTATAAATTATTCAAGTAATATTTTTAATTTTGATTTATTAACTATGATTATAGCATAAAAAAAAGAAATACTAAAGAAAAAAACCTGTGAATCACAGGTTTTTTACAATTTATTTTACTTTTTCAGCTAAAAGTTTTCCAGTTTTGAATTTAATAGCTTTTTTTGGTTCTATTCTCATTAGTTCCTGTGTTTGAGGGTTTCTTACATCTCTTCCAGCTCTTTCAACTACTTCCCATTTTCCCCAACCCACGAAAGATACTTCTTCACCTTTTACTAAAGACTCTTCTACAGTTTCTAAAAAAAGGTTGATGTTTCTCTCAGCTTCTTTTTTGGATACTTTTCCTTTTTCAGCATACAATTCTACAAATTCTTTTTTAGTCATAATACATCCCTCCCTTATTTTCTAGCTTTTTCTTACTATTATATATACTATCTAAATGAGAATTTGTAAAGAGATTTTAAAAAATAATCTTAAATTTTTTTGAAGCTTCATCTACTTCGTTATCTGTTATACCTAAATATCTCTGTGTAATAGAAATAGACGAATGGTTAAGTAATCGTCTAACTAGCTCTATATTATGATTACTATTAATATATTGAAGATGTGCATATGTTTTCCTAAAGCTATGTGTTGAAATCATATTTATCCCAATTATTCCAGTAATTTTTTGTAAATATTTTTGTACCCATCGGACTTTTATAGAAAAGATTTGATCATTCTGTCCAATCTTATTAAAAGTACAGTAACTTTCAATTTTCTCCAATATTTCTTTATTAATTTTTCTATTTTGGAGCTTTCCAGTTTTCTGCTCTATTATTTTAAGATAATTTCCATCAAAGTTTTTTCTTTTTAAACTTAATACATCACCTATTCTTAATCCAGTATTTAATTGAATAAGAAAGATGAGATATACTTGATGGTTAGAACGAATAGAAATACTTTCTCCTAAATATCCATTTTTACAAAAAAAAAATTTTTTGTAATTCTCTAGTAGTCAATCTTCTAGTTGTCATAATCACCCTCCAATTTTTTCCCAAAAATATTTAGACAATCTCCATATAATTTTTTAGTAATGTTCTTTAAAATTTTATAAGTAGATTTAGCTATAGTTTGAGAGAATATTCTTAGGAATCAAACTTATAATCTATTGAAAAAGTAATTCGAGAGTCATTTTGCATAGAATTATTTTTTTTATAAGCATTTTTATTGACTTGATAGATCAAATCAAAAGAAAGAATTTTATATTCTATTCCAGCTCCAATTCCATAATAAATTCCACTTTGTTTTTTTTTATCTATATATTCTTCATCGTTAAATGTTCCTATAGCGTAACCTAGATTTATTTTTAAATATTTTGTATTTATTGAATTATCGGACATTTTATATTTTCCAGTAGCATAAATAGGGGTATGAGTCCAAATGTCCAAATTTTTATTTTCATATTTAGAATCATAATATTCATGATTTTTATAAGCAACTCCTATTCCAAACTCTAAATTATTTATAATTTTATCCGAAGTTAATTCTTTAGAGGTAATCTGTCCTCCATAAATTTCTTCGCTTTTATCTGAAAAATCATATTTGTCCAAAGCTTTTTGTATATCTATAAAAAAATCTGACTGAGTTGTATCAAACTTATATACTGGTATAAACTCTTTCTTATTTTCTACACTATTTTCTGGAAGAGGGGAGTTCTTAGCAAATTCTATTATCTCTTGAATTTTCTCTTCAGTTATGAGAGTAATTTTATTTTTTTCTATAATATTTTTTATCTGCTCATCATCTTTTATTTGAGTAGCTTCAGAAATATTTTCTTTTCTTTGAATTTCAGTTTCTATTTTTTTATCTACTTTTGATTCAAAATTTTTTTTAAAATTAGAACTATTCCCCTCCAAAGAAAATACTTCTATAAAATTAGAATAACTGGTTTTTACAATTAATATATAAAAAAATAAAATAGATTTCTTCATTTTTAATTCCCCCACTCTATTTCATATTTCCCATTAATTTGATTATAGCATTTTTTTATAAAATATTATATAATAAATAGAAATATTTTTATGGAGGACAAATTTTTGAATATAAATACTTTTATTATCTATACTATGGTATTTTTTATGTTAGTTGGAGCAATAGATAGGATCTTTAATAATAAATTTGGGTATGGTAAAAAATTCGAAGAAGGAATGATGACAATGGGAACATTAGCATTGGCAATGCTGGGAATTATCTCATTTTCTCCTGTGATATCATCATTTTTAAAACCAATTATTTCACCGCTTTACAAATTAATAAAAGTTGATCCTGCTACATTTGCTGGAGCAATTTTAGCTAATGATATGGGAGGATATATACTTTCACAAGAGTTAGCTCTTACACATGAAACTGCTATGTTTGCTGGTTTATTTCTAAGTGCTACGCTAGGTACCACTCTTTCATTTTCTATTCCTATAGCTTTAGGAATAGTTAGAAAAGAAGATGAAAAATATCTTTCTAAAGGCATTTTAGCAGGAATTTTAACTATTCCACTAGGATGTTTTACAGGTGGTCTAATTGCTGGTTTTTCTATTAAATTGCTCATTTTTAACTTGATTCCTATTATACTTTTTAGCTCTTTTATGTGTTATCTCCTTTTAAATTTCCCTAAATTAGTAGCTAAATTTTTTCTTATATTTGAAAAATTCATGTTCATACTAACTACACTTGGATTAGTTCTGCAAATAATAGAAGCTTTAACTGGAATAATTATTGTAAAAGGAATGTTACCCATATCTCAAGGCATAAATATAATAGGAAATATAGCCATTACACTTACAGGTGCATTCCCAATGTTACATTTTATTACTTCAGCATTTACTAAACCTTTAACTAAATTTGGAAAAATATTTAAAATAAACGAAAAATCCGTTCTTGGTCTTATTGCTTGCTTAGCTCATAATATTCCAATGTTTAATATTTTAAAAGATATGGATGAAAAAGGTAAACTTTTAAATATCTCTTTTTCTGTAAGTGGTGCTTTTATATTAGGTAGTCATTTAGGTTTTACTGCAGGAGTAGATAAAAATTTAGTTTTTCCTGTAATTATTAGTAAATTTGTAGGTGGTATATCTGCTATGTTTATTGCTAATTTTTTCTATAATAAAGAATTAAAGCAAAAAGATATTTAAGATAATTATTAATAATGATTAAAGAATACACATATTCAGGATATAAAATTATCAAAATTTAAAATATTTCATTGACATTTTTATAATAGTATGATAGTATAAAAGAGTAGAACAATGACAGTTTGTTTCTAATACCCATGGTTCACAAACGTGAACAAAACCCATATGACCCTAACTTACCCAGGTTAGGGTTTCCCTATTTTTTGAAAAAATTATAAATCTATTCTTAATTGTTTCTTTAAAATTAAAAAAGGAGAGTTGTTAAGAAATGATTGATGATAAAATCATGTATAAAATTTTAAATGGAATAAATATTGGTATTTGGGAGATGGAATTCGTTGAAAACAAAAAGCCTAAAATGTATGCTAATAAGACTATGCTAAGACTTCTACAAGCACCAGAAGAAATTTCACCAGAAAGTCTTTTTGAAATTTGGTATAAAAATATACCTGAAGAATCTTTAGAAATTTTAAATAATGCTATTGATACAGTAAAAAGGGATGGTAACCTAGAAATAGAATATTTTTGGAACAATCCAATCACTGGAAAATGTTTTATTAGATGCAATGGTACTATAGATATCACTTTTACAGAAGGTATAAGGCTTGTAGGTTATCATCAAGATATCACTGAGTTCTATCTAGCTCAAAAAGAAAAGGAGAGATTTCATCGAACTAATGTAGATATTTTAAATATTATAGGAACCCTTTATGATGGAATTTATAAAGTTGATTTAATTCGAAGAGAACTTTTTATATTAAAGCCATTTTTAGATGGAAATTTGACAGGTAAAAGTTTAGAATATGATATTTTTTTAGAAAAATTTTCTAATTTTTTCAGTAAAAAAGAAAATGTAGATTTTGATAAAGTTTTTAAATTAGAAAATTTATTAAATATTTTTAGTTCAAATAAGAGATATAGTGGTGAATTAAAAAGACTTGATAAATTTAACTCTTATATTTGGTATGAATATACTATTTCTCAACAGAAAAGTTTTTTCGATGGAGACTTTTTAATTATGACCTTCAAAGATATTACTTCAAGAAAAAGAATGGAAGAAAAAGACAAGAGAGTGCTAAAAGAAGCCTATATTTCAGCTAATCAAGCTAACAATGCAAAAAGTAGTTTCCTTTCAAGATTATCACATGACATCAGAACTCCTATGAATGCTATAATTGGAATGACAAGAATGGCTCTTTCAAATTTAAATGATATAAAAAAGGTAGAGCTCTGTCTAGAGAAAATACATACAGCGGGAGAAGTTTTATTAAATATTATAAATCAAGTTTTAGATATGACTAAAATTGAAATAAATAAATATGAAGTAAAGGAAGAAGTCTTTAGATTGGATCATTTTATAGAAAATTTAATTGATATTTATCAAGAAAATATCCTTGAAAAAAAACAAACCTTGATTTTAGATATTGAAGATATCAGAGAAAAATATATACGAACTGATATTATTATTTTGCAAAGAGTCTTGACTAATTTAATTTCTAATGCAATTAAATATACTTCTTATAATGGGAAAATAGAAATTAAAATAATAGAGGATCAGTTTGAAAAAGAAAATAGAAGGGTTTACCAGTTTATTATAAAAGATAATGGAATAGGGATGAGTAAAGAGTTCTTAGATAGAATATATGAACCTTTTAGTAGAGAGATAAACGAGGAAACTAGAGATATTTCAGGATCTGGATTAGGAATGTCAATTGTTCGTAATCTTGTATCTCTTTTAAATGGGAAAATTCATATAGAAAGCGAACTAAAAAAAGGAACTACTTTTTTACTTACACTTGAATTAGAGGTAATAAAAAAAGAGACCTTTAATCAAACTTCGAAAATACAGGAAGCTTTGACTTTAGATAAATTAAATTTAAAAGGGAAAAAAATTCTTATTGTTGAAGATAACGAAATTAACAGAGAAATAATCTGTGATTTGCTTTCTATTACTAAAGCAGATTTAGTAACAGCAGAGAATGGGGAATTGGCTTTTGAAATATTTAAAAACTCTAAAACAAATGAGTTTGATTTAATTTTAATGGATATACAAATGCCAATTATGAATGGTTATGAATCCACAAAAAAAATTAGAAACCTAGATAGAAAAGATGCGTGTAAAGTTCATATATCAGCAATGACAGCAAATAGTTTTTCTGATGATATAGCTTTAGCTAAAGAAGCTGGAATGAATGATCATATATCTAAACCATTAGATATTCCTAAACTTATAAAAGTTTTAAAAACTATATTATAAAAATAAATTAGCACTTTACTCAAATTTAAAGTTTTATTTTATGAAAAAAAATGTTAAAATGTTATAGTAGTAATTTATTATCGCAGAGGGAAAAAATGTCTGAAAAAAAAAATCAAAAAATAACTCTTTTAACATTTGAAAATTTTAATGAAAAAATAGAAGATGTACTTATCAATACTGATGTTGAATATTTAATCTTACTTTATTTTGATTCCAATATGGATAAGAACAAATTTCTTTTAAAAAATACAAAAAAATATTTTTTCAATTTTTCTAAAGATAAATACATGAAAAATGTTATACTTATTTCTAAAAAGGAGTATATAGCTAATGATTTACTGGTAAGGGGAGTTATTACTCCAAAAAATCTAGAGAAATTTGATTATTTCAAATTTATTACTCTTTATGAACATAGCAAACCCAAAAATATAAATAAATTTTTATCAGAAAATTCTCAAGTTTTTAATTATAAATTAGATTTATACAACGAAAGCTCTCCTTGGATATATTTTCAAAATAAAACTGGTATTTTAATCGTAAATGAAAAAACTAAAGATATCATTTTAGAAAATTATCATAAGATAAAATTTATTATCCCAGAGATTATTTTGACAACCTTAGGTGGAGCTTCTGATGATAAAATTATAAAACTTTTAAAACTAATTGGAGCTGATGCTCATATAACTCTAGGGTTTATCAATAAAATGATTGTACCATATACTAAAAGAACAGATGCTTATATCTATATAGAAGATGAAAATTTTGAACAAATTGGAAGAGAATTTATAGATGAATTTTTAAATTTAGAAACTTATCCAGATGGAATTATCCAATTAAGAAATTTTTTAGGAGTTCCAGAAAAGAATTTCGATGCTGATATGACTTATGATGAGGAGAGAGAGATAAATAAGAAAGAGATAAAATATTATTCTTTAAAGTGTGAAAAAGGAATTTCATTAAAAGCTAGTTATACTATTAAAGAAAATACTTTAATTCTTAATACAGGTCTTCAAAAAAGATATATTCTAAATAAAATAATTTAAACTAAAAAACTCAAGAGCAACTAATAGCTTCTTGAGTTTTCTTAAATTAATTTACTGACTTAGCAATTATTTTATATTATTATTTAGAAATATTTTTACAGATTTTTTTTAAAATTTCATCCACTATTTTTGATTTTTCTAATTCTATTTCTAAAGTTAATGACTTTAAAAATTCATCTTCATACTTTTTTATTTTAGGAATAGTAGCTTTGGCTTTTTCTGTAAGATATAGAGAATAAGCTCTTTTAATTGAATCTATAAGAATTATTCCATCTGAAGTTGTAATTGCCCAAGCAATAACACTGACACTTCCTATGCAATATACATTGTCAAAAACTTTTGTAGGTACTAATCGAGTATCATCATGCAAATATTCCATTATTGTTTTAGCTCTCCCATCAACAGCTCTTATAGCATTTACATCAATATCTTGAGCTAAAATTAAAGAATTTACTAAAAAATAAGTAAAACATACACTTTTTAAAAAGTTTTTCATACTATTACTTCTTCTATATTAAAATATTATAATGAAATTGTAGTATTTATAGCTACTTTTTATCAAGTGATATATTTAACTTTCTCTTTAGAATATTATCTATTATCCACTTTTTCAGGATACATATCATGATTAGCTAATCTATTTAAAGCTATCTCTTCCCATTTACTTCCTTTTTTCCCATAATTACAATAAGGATCTATTGAGATTCCTCCTCTTGGAGTAAATTTTCCCCATACTTCTATATATTTAGGATCCATTAATTTTATTAAATCTTTCATAATAATATTTACACAGTCCTCATGGAAATTTCCATGATTACGAAAACTAAAAAGATATAACTTTAAAGATTTACTCTCTACCATTTTTATATTTGGTACATAAGATATTATAATATTAGCAAAGTCTGGTTGCCCTGTGATAGGACATAAACTTGTAAATTCTGGGCAATTAAATTTTACAAAGTAATCATTTTCAGGATGTTTATTATCAAAAGTTTCTAAAATCTCTGGGGCATAATTATCTGGATATTTTACTCCTTGATTTCCTAGTAGTGTTAAATCTTTTAAATCTCTCATCTATTTATCTCCTTTTCTTAATTTTACTAGTGGATCAATTGAATTATTAATCTCAAAAGCCTTTTCTCTGTCAATGCAAGTTCCACATTTACCACAAGGATATTCTCCTCCTTCATAACAACTCCAAGTTAATTCATATGGCAGATTTAATTCTAGTCCCTTTTTTACAATATCGCTTTTATGCATATTTACAAAGGGAGCTTCTATTTTTAATTCTTTTCCACTTCCTAAATATATAGCTCTATTCATAGCTTCATTAAACTCTGGACTACAATCTGGATAAGCATCTCCAACTGAGTCATCACTATGAGCTCCATAATATATTACTTGACAATTTTTAGAAAGTGCTATACTTGCTGCTGTAGACAAAAATAATCCATTTCTAAATGGTACATAGGTAGAAAGTTTCTCTCCATCAATATTTTTTAATTGTTCATCATAACTACCTTGTGGTATCTCTTTATCTGAATGAGAAAGGAGAGAACAATTACTAAATGAAAAAATCTTCCCTAAATTTATCTCTATTAATTCCACTTGATAATAATCAGCTATTTTCCTAGCAGACTCTAATTCCTTAGTATGTTTTTGTCCATAAGATGCAGACAAAGCTACAACATTATCTTTTCCATACCTATCTACAGCCATAGCCAAACAAGTTGAGCTATCTACTCCACCACTTAATAATACTAAAACTCTCATCTCTTTTCTCCTCTATAACCTGTTGAATAATCTATTTTGTAATACATAGTTTTCTTTGAACTCTCCCATAAAAATTGAAGTCTCAGTAAAACTATTTGTTTTATTTATTCCTCTAGCTGTCATACAACTATGTTTTCCTTTAATAAGAACAGCAATATCTTCTGAGTTAATGATTTTACTAACTATATAAGCTATATCTCTTCCTATTCTCTCTTGAAGTTGTAACCTTTTTCCTATCATATCACAAATTCTAGCAATTTTACTAAGTCCAATAACTTTATCTTTAGGAATATATGCTACTGTTACACTCATATCATACATAAGAGCTAAGTGATGTTCACAACAGCTAAAAATTTCAATATCTTTAACTATAACCATATCATTACTTTCTAAATTATTTAAAACTTCAAAACTTTTATTATACATCTCAACTATTTCATCATTGGTATAATTCATACCTTGGAAAATCTCTTCATACATATTAGCTACTCTTTTAGGTGTTTCTATAAGTCCCTCTCTATCTGGATTATCTCCCAAAGCTATGAGTATTCCCCTAATATGTTTTTCTATTGCTTCTTTATCTATCATTATACACCTTTACTTTCTGGGTCCCATATAAACTTATGAATTTGCAATTGTAGATTTACTCCATTTAATCTCTTTTCTTTCATAAATTCCACTATTTCAACTGGGTCAATGGAATTAAAAACTGGACTAAAATATACAGCACATTTTCCTATTAAAGAGTATCTTTCAATTATCTCTTTGGCTTTTTTTAAATCTTCAATAGTCCCTACTACAAATTTTACTGTGTCTTTTGCTGTTAAATATTTAAAATTATCTAAACACATCTTGCTTTCCATTTTGCTACTTGGTAATTTATAGTCCATAGTAAATGATGGTGGATTTTTCAACTTAGAAAATCTTTCTAACTCTATGCTTCCATTTGTTTCTATCTCTAAGCTTAAGTTTAGGTTATTTCCTATTTTCTCTAGTAGTATCTCCACATCTTTATGCAAAAGTGGTTCTCCTCCAGTAAGAGTTATATTTTTTATTCCACTTTCCAATATTCTATTATATATCTCTTTCTCATTCATTAAAGTATAAGGGGCATCATCTCCATTAGCCCACTTTGTATCACAGTAACTACAATTTAGATTACATTTTTGCAATCTTATAAAAATAGCTAGTTGTCCAGCTTTTCTTCCCTCTCCATTTATACTTTCAAACATCTCTACAACTTTAAAATTTGCCATTATTTTATCCCCTCACTATATGTTGCACAGTTATTTGGAGTTTCATATACTATTACTTTTTTTACAGGAATTTTTCTTTCTTTAAAGTAATCAAAAATATATTTAGAAAAATTTTCAGCTGTTGGTCTAAAATCTATTTCAATAATTCTAAAACCATCTTCTTTCAAATAATTTAATGTAGCATTTCTCATACTGTCTTTTTCTATAATCAAAGAGTGATCAAAATAATCAGCTAACTCTTTTAACATAGATTTTATATCTCCAAAATCTAAAAGCATTCCTCTTAAATGTCCTTCATTTTCTAATTTTTCTCCACATATCTCCATCTTTATTGTCCAACGATGTCCATGGATATTTTTACATTTTCCATTGTATCCAGATAAAAAATGAGCACTATCAAAACTTGCTTCACTAATTAATGTATACATTATTTGCCTCCTTAAAATAATTTTGAGAATAAAAAAAGAAAAGTCTACTTTTATCCTCCTATCAACAAAGAAACTAAATAAGCAAACTTTTCTTTAATTCAAAAAATTACAATAAAAAAAGAGCCCTAGTTTTGTTTATAGACAGGATGGTACAAATGAACTGTCTTTCAGCTTTATTCTTTTTTATGATAGCACATTTATAATATTTTGTCAAAAAATATGAGAGGGGAGTTCCCTCTCAATTCTATTTTGTACTTGCTTCTATAAATCCTTTAAATAATGGGTGAGGTCTATTTGGTCTTGTCTTAAATTCTGGATGGAATTGCCCAGCTATATAGAATGGATGTATATCTTTTGGTAACTCTACTATTTCAACAAGAGTATTATCAGAAGATGTCCCAGAAACTTTTAAACCTGCTTTTTCTAATTCTTCTCTATATATGTTATTATACTCATATCTATGTCTATGTCTTTCACTTATCTCTTTAGATTCATATAACTCTTTTGCTAAAGTTCCATCTCCTAAAATACATGGATAAGCTCCTAATCTCATAGTTCCTCCCATCTTTTCAATATATTTTTGATCTTCCATTATATGAATAACAGGATGAGTAGTATTTTCATCTAATTCACTTGAGTTAGCATCAGTGTAACCTAAAACATTTCTAGCAAATTCTACAACTGCTAATTGCATACCCAAACATATTCCTAAGAAAGGGATTTTATTCTCTCTAGCATATTTTATAGCTGCTATTTTTCCCTCTACTCCTCTATTACCAAATCCACCAGGAACTAGTATACCTTGATACTCTTTTAGAGACTCTACATCTAAATTTTCAGCTTGTATATATTTTATTCTAGCCTTATATCCTAAAGAGTAAGCAGCATGTTCTAAAGATTCATTTATACTGATATAGGCGTCTTTTAATTCAACATATTTTCCTACCACAGCTATTTTTACCTCTGCTTTAGGATTTTTTATATCATATACTATTTTTTCCCATGGAACTAAGTCAGCTTTTTTATTTTCTATACCTAATTTTTTACAAGTTACATCTGCTAGTCCTTCTTTTTCCATGATTAGAGGGATTTCATATATAGTGCTAGCGTCTTTTGCTTCTATCACGGCATCATAATCTATATCACAGAACATAGCTAATTTTTTTCTAAGCCCTTCGTTTAAGTCATGCTCAGTTCTACAAACTAATATATCTGGACGAATTCCTAAACTCATTAACTCTTTTACAGAGTGTTGAGCTGGTTTTGTTTTTAGCTCTCCAGCTGCTTTTAAATATGGAACTAAAGCCACATGAATGTACAGTACATTTTCACGACCTATATCATATTTAAATTGTCTAATAGCTTCTAAAAATGGAGTAGATTCTATATCTCCTACTGTTCCTCCTATCTCTGTTATAACGATATCAGAGTTATTAACTTTTCCAGCTATCTCTATCTTTGATTTTATCTCATTTGTTATATGTGGAACTACTTGTACAGTTTTTCCAAGATACTCTCCATTTCTCTCTTTTTCTATAACAGTTTGATATATTTTTCCAGTAGTTATATTGTTATATTTAGTTAAATTTTCATCAATAAATCTTTCATAATGTCCTAAATCTAAGTCTGTTTCAGCTCCATCATCGGTTACAAATACCTCTCCATGCTCATATGGATTCATTGTTCCTGGGTCTACATTGATATAAGGGTCAAACTTTTGTATAGTCACATTATACCCTCTAGCTTTTAATAAATTTCCTAATGAGGCAGCAGTAATTCCTTTTCCAAGTGATGATACAACTCCTCCAGTAACAAAAATATACTTTGTATTCATTCTAATATCCTCCTAAAAAATTTAATAAAAAAAGGCGAAAAAAAAAATTCGCCTTGACTGTTTTTTATTTTTTAAGAAAATACTGATTTATTTTCTTTTATATTTGGTTTTATTAACTAACATAGTTATAATATCATAAAATTAATTAAATTGCAAATTAAATTTTTCCATAAGCTAAAATTTCTTCATTTTTTCTTACTGCTAAAGAAAAAACTCCATATAATATTACTCCATCAAATTCAGCAAAATATGAAGTTATAATATTTCCAAAACAATCTCTAATTTCTCCTAATAATTCACCCTTTTTAAATTTTTCCCCAGCTTTATAAGTAGGATACCAAAATCCATCTATTTCTGAAGAGATATATTTAGCAGTAGTAATTTCTTTTTGAAGTAAATTTTTATTAATTGAATAGTCTATAATATTAAAATATCCTAATATAGAAAGAATATCTTTTTTATAATCTTGTACTTCCTCATTACTCCAAAGTCCATTTCCTCCTCTTTCTATTAACATAGAGGGAACTCCTTGAATAGCAGCAGAATTATATGCTCCTGTTTTAGCTGAAGATCTAACTCTATATGGAACTGCTAAATATTGAGCTACCTCATGAGAAAATCTTATAGTCTCTTCATCTCCAATTCCTGGAGAATATACAAAAGCTGTCGCTCTTTCATAAAGATCTCCGCCATGTACATCTATAAAAAAATCTAATTGAGGATATAAAAATTTAGAAAAATGATAAGCAATTTTATCTGAAATTGTCCCTGTCTTTTCACCAGGAAATGCTCTATTTAAATTTTTATTATCTTCTGGCATCACTGTTGGAATCTTTTTAAAAAACCCAGAATAATTAACAGGATGAAAAATAATAACTGTTCCACTTGTATTTTCTGGTTTAAGTTCTTGTGAAAGTTCAATAGCACTTTGTATTCCCAAATATTCGCAATTATGTATTCCAGAAGATATTGCTATTACTTTCCCTTCCTTCTCTCCATTTATTATAGTAGTTGGAATACTATATCCTTCAATGTTCCAAAAGCCAGATATTTTTTTTCCAGCTTCACAAACTAAATTTTCTAATTTAAAATCCATACTCATCTCCTTAACTCAATGTCTTCTTTAATTGAGAAATTAAAAACACTCCTCTTCCAAAATAAAATACAAGTAAAGAAATCCATACTCCATTATTTTCATATAGTGGTATTAGGTATTTCCAAGATATAAAAAATAGTATAAAAGCTATAACAGTAGATGTCATAATGGGAAATGTTTTAGCCGAACCAGTAAATACCCCATAAAAAGTTAATCCTAAAAATGCTATAGATGGATATAATAATATCCATTTTGAATACTCTTTTGCCAATAAAATAATATTAGGTAGTTTAGTAAATATTCTAATAATACTATCTGAAAATATCAAATAAATTACTGTTGTTAAAATAACAAAAATAACTCCCCAATAAAAAGTCTTCTTCCAACAATTTTTCATAAGCAGATTATCTTTTTGCCCTCTTGCTCTTCCAGCAAATACACTAGCTGTATTAGCTATTCCATCAAAAGCATAAGAGATAATTGACATTATTTGAAAAAGTATAGCATTAGTTGCTAAAATATCTCCACCTAAATTAGAACTTGCCATTGTAAAAAGATTATTATGTGAAACTAAACATATAGTTCTAACCATCAAATCCCTATTTACACAAAAGATACCTATTAACTCTTTTTTATTAATAATTGATTTTAAATCTATATACTTATGGTAAGTGTATGGAAAGATAAAATATACTCCTAAAAAAGTTGAAAAAATTTGTGAAATAAGGGTTGCATAAGCTACTCCTTCAACTTTAAAATTAAATACTGTTACAAAAATTATATCCAATATAATATTTAAAAGATTTCCTGAAATCTGCATAGTCATAGAAGCTTTTATATTTCCTAATCCCATAAGCCAACCTAAAAGTACATAGTTAATTAAAACAAAAGGAGCTCCCCAAATCAAAATTTTAAAATAAGTTGTTGCTGCTTTTTCTATTTCTAATTCTGGTTTTATAAATTTCATAGAACTTTCAAAAATTATATTTTGAAAAACAACTATAATTAAACTTATAAACAAAGCTATCATTATTGGTCTAAAAAATATGTCACTTACTCTTTTCTTATCACCATAGTGACTAGATTGAGCACTAAAAGCTGTAGTACTTACTCTTAAAAAGCCAAAAATCCAATATATAGTGTTAAAAATAAGTGTTCCTATAGATACTCCAGAAATATAATTTACATTATTTAATTTTCCAACTACAGCAATATCTACTGCTCCAAGTAAAGGTTGTGTTATAGTAGATAAAATAAAGGGAATCATCAAGCTTAAAAACAACTTATGTGTTATATTACTATTATTCATCAACATTTATCTCCAATATAGAATTTAAAAGTTTTTTAGCATAAGGACTTTTTACTTGAGAAAGTTTATAAATATCCTCAACCTCTTCTACAACATTTCCCTCATAAAAAAATAGAACTCTATCACACATATAAGTAACAGAAGGAAGATCATGGGTTATAAAAATATAAGAAAGTCCATATTTTTTTTGTAAATCTTTTAATAGATCCATCACTTGTGTTTGAGTAGAAGCATCTAATGAACTAATAGCTTCATCTAAAAGAATAAATTGAGGGTTAGTTGCTACAGCTCTAGCTATACACACTCTTTGTAACTGCCCGCCACTCAATTCATGGGGATATCTATTCATAAAATTTTCATTTAATCCAACTACTTCTAATAATTCCTTTGTTTTTTTATCTCTATCTACTTTTTCTCCTAGTTTCTTTTCTAATACTCTTAAAGCCTCTCCTATAATATCTTTTACAAGAAAACGAGGATTAGCTGAAGATGTATAATCTTGAAAAACTATACTTATCATCTGTTGAATTTTTTTTCTATTTTCTCTATTAGCATTATACATATCTATTCCCTCTAAATAGATATTTCCACTATCTGGTTTTAAAAGTCCAATTAAAGTTTTTCCTAAAGTAGATTTACCACTTCCACTTTCTCCAATTATTCCAAGACACTCTCCTTTTTTTAATGAAAGAGAAACATTTTTTACTACTTGCTGTCTTTCTTTACCAAAAATTGTTTTTTGATTTTCTTTCTTAAAACTTACATTTATATTTTTAGCCTCTAACAGCATTTTTTCCTCCCTTCATAATCTCTTTATACCTATTCATTACTACTAATTTCTTCTCTATTAACATTTTTGTAAATTCATCTTTTGCTTCTTTAAATACTTCATCTTTTTTGCCTTGTGAAATAATTTTCCCTTTATTCATTACGATAACATAATCTGAAATCTCTGAAATTACTCCCAAATCATGAGATATAAATATCATTCCAACTTTTCCATCTTTTTTTATTTTTTGAAACTCTTTCATGATTTCATATTGAGTAATAGCATCTATAGCTGTAGTAGGTTCATCTGCTATTATAAATTTAGGATTCATTGCTAAAGCTAATCCAATCATTATCCTTTGTAACATTCCCCCACTTAACTGATGAGGAAATTTCAATAAAATATCTTCAGGATTTTTCAATTGCATTTTTTCTAAAATTTCAATAGACTTCTTTTTTATCTCTTCAGCTGAATAAGATCTATGTTCTGTAAAAGTTTCTGCTATTTGATAACCAACTGTATATAAAGGATCAAAACATGTCATTGGATTTTGTAAAATCATAGCGATCTCTTTTCCTCTTAATTTTCTTAACTCTTCTCCTCTACATTCAAGTAAATTTTCTCCATTATATATAGCTTTTCCTTCTGTAAAAAAAGTTTTATTATCCAATAATCCCATAATAGATTTACATGTTAAGCTTTTTCCACTTCCACTCTCTCCTAAAATTCCAAGACACTCCCCCTCTTTTAATTCAAAGGAGATATTTTCAACTAAATAATTTTTTATATTCTTTTTCTTAAGATATATAGAGATATTTTCTATCTTTAACAACGTTTTTTTCATTAAATTTCTGCCTCCTTTGGATCAAAAGCATCTCTTAAACAATCACCTAAAAAGTTAAAAGCTGCTACTAATATAACAACAGCTACTCCTGGAGCTATCATCTGTATTGGATTTGTAGTCATTACATTTTTTGCTTCATTTAACATAGCTCCCCACTCTGGAATAGGTGCTTGTACTCCAAGTCCTAAAAAAGATAAAGTTGATATATTTAAAACTGCCCAACCTATGTCTAATGTAGCTAATACTACCATTTCTGAAGCAATACAAGGAATCATATGTCTAAATAGAATAAATCTTTCTCCTGAATCTATACATCTTGAAAAAAGAATAAAATTTTTATCTGTATATTTTATAACATTAGTTCTAATCATTCTTGCATACCAAGCCCATTTAATAAAAACATTAGCTATAATAACATTTCTAATATCTACACCTAATAAAGCAACTATAGCCAGTATCATTATTTGACTAGGAAAAGACAGCATCATATCTACTATTCTCATTATTACATCATCAATTATTCCTTTGAAATATCCAGATAATAATCCCATCAATGTTCCTAATCCAATAGTTCCCACCATTGTAACTAATGATAAGAAAAGAGTTGGTCTTATTCCATATATCATTCTTGAAAAAACACATCTTCCCAAGTGATCAGTTCCTAAAGGATATTCCCATGAATATGGAGCAAATTTATTTAAAATATTATTTTCATAAGGATCATTTGGAGCAAAAACAGGAGCAAAAACTCCTAGGATAATTAATATAAAAATTAAAGTTATACACATTAAAGACATTTTATTTTTTAAAAGTCTTTTTAACATTTTATCACTCCATTCCCTTTCTAAGTCTTGGATCAGAAATATATTGGACAATATCAAATATTAAATTGAATATTACAAATAATGTTCCAACCATTAAAACATATGCTTGTATTACTGGATAATCTCTATTAAAAATAGATGCTATACAAAGTTTTCCTATTCCAGGCCAAGCAAAAACATTTTCTACAACTATAGTTCCAGCAATCAGTTGTGGAATACTCATACCAATTGCTGTAATGAATGAATGAAGAGAGTTTTTTAAAATATGTTTCCTTAAAATATTTTTCTGTTGTAGTCCTCTTACATTAGCATATAAAACATAATCTTCTTTCATATTTTCTAACATATTATTTCTAATCAATCTGATATATGTAGAAATATAAGTAAGAGCAACTGTGAAAGATGGTAAAATAAGATGTTTAAAAGATCCTGCTCCACTTGTAGGAAGTAAATCAAATTTTATGCTGATTAACCATATCATTAAAAGCCCTACCCAATAAGCTGGCATAGCTGTTGTCATAAAAACAATTCCTCTCATCACTTTATCAAACCATGAGTCTTTATATACAGCACATAAGAAACCTATAGGTAAACTTAAGAAAATTACAAAAACTAATGACATTCCAGCCAATTGTAAGGTTGCAGGAAGGCATCTTCCAATCTCTCCTATAACTGTACGAGCTGGATTAGTATAACTTACTCCAAAATCTAAAACTAAACATTGAAAAAACCATTTTATATATCTTATAAAAAATGGATCATTTAATCCTAATTCCGCTCTCACTTGTGCAATTGCCTCTTCTGTGATTATCGGAGTCTGTCTAACTCTAAGGGCTACTTCAGCTGGATCTGAAGGTATCAAATTTATGAATATAAAACAAACAAAAGATATACATATAAGTAAAGGAATAGTCATTAAAATTCTTTTAATTATATAATTTTTCATCTTTTCCTCCTTCTAATAAAAAGGATAGGCTATGCCTATCCTTATGGTATTTATATTATTCAAAAGTCATTTCTGCAAATGGAACTTCATATTGAGTTTGTGTAAAGTTAACATTTTTTAATTTAGAAGTATAAATTGCTTTATTACACTCATAAGTAAGTGGAACATACACAGCATCTTCATGTAATCTTGTTAAAACAAATGTATATAATTTTTGTCTCTCTTTTTCATCTGTAGAAACAAGAATCTTGGTTATAGCTTTATCAATTTCAACCTTATCTTTCAATCCTAATTGAGCGGCATAATCTCCATATACACGTTGACGCATTGCTGCTAAAGAAGATTGAGGATCATAAGGTGTTCCCCAACAAATATTAAATACCATATCAAAATTTCCAGCTTTCATATTATCACGATAAGATTGCTCTTCTTGCCCAGTAATATTTATAGCTATTCCTAATTTTTTATATTCAGCTTGTAAATATTCAGAAATAGTTTTTTCAGTAACACTATCACTATTATACAGTAAATTTAATTCTAGTTTTTTTTCATCTTTAGTACGAATACCATCTTTTCCTTTTATCCAACCACTCTCATCAAGATATTTATTAGCTAAAGCCATATCAAAGTTAAATGGTTTTAAATCAATATTACAATATGGAACTGTTCTAGCAAAAAGTGTATCAGCAGGTTTTTCTAATCCATAGAATATCCCTTGAGATATTGCTTCCTTATTAGTTCCATGTTGTAAAGCATATCTAATATTCTTATCTTTTAAAATCTCATTACTTGTATTTATGACAATCTGTCTAGTAGATGTTGGTTCTGATAAAGCAACAGTAAATTTTTCACTATTTTTATATTTATTTACAGCATCAGCATCTATCATATTTTTTCCAAATATTAAATCAATCTCTCCTTTTTCTAAAGCCAAGATACGAGTTTGATTATCTGGAATAACTTTTACTAATATTTTCTTTATCTCAGGAACTTTTCCCCAATAATTTTCATTAGCTTCAAATATTGCATATTCATCTGTTACAAATTTCTTTAAAACATATGGTCCAGTTCCTATGTAAGCATTTACTCCATCTTTAGTTGATCCATTTTTCATAGCTTTAGGGGATATCATTGCAAATGGTCTAGTTACTCCTAACTCTGTAAGCATTGGATAATATGGTTTACTTAATTTTATCTGTATTGTATAGTCATCTATCAAATCAACACTTTCTAGGAGGTGCATCATTTCTAGCCAAGTATGTCTGCTTTTATTTTCTAAAATTGCGTCAAAATTTGCTTTAATAGCATGAGCATCACAAATTGTTCCATCAGAGAATGTTACACCTTTTCTTATATTAAATGTATAAGTTTTTCCATCTTCACTTATATTCCAACTTTCTGCGAGACATGGCTCATATCCATTAGGTCCTATATTTACAAGAGTTTCATATAACATTTCCTGAGCATACATCTCTCCAGCATAAAGATAAGGATTTAAATCTCTAATATCTCTATAGTTTACAAAGATAAGTTCTTCTTTTTTTTGAAGTTGATTTTCTTTATTGTCTACTTCAAGATTATCATTTTTATTTTTGGAAGTACATCCGATAACTCCAGCTACTATTAATGTACTAGCTAAAAATTTACTTATAGTTTTTTTCATACATCCTCCTCACAATATTTTATATTTCAATATATTTAACTTAGATATTATTATATCATAATTTTAAATTATATTCAATATAAATATTTTTATATTCAAAATATATTTTATACATTTTCATATTATAAAATATTATAATAATAATCAATTTATAAATAAATCAGGAAATATAATTATAAATTTAAAAAATATTATTTAAAATCAAAAATTTATTAAAGATTTAGTATTGAACTTCATCTAAATTGATTATGTAATTAGAAAAGTATATAAAAATTTTTATAACTGTAATTGGTAATTAAGCTACTTGTAATATTGTTGTGAGTAACTTAAAATTTTTAAAGAAAAAAAAGATATCTATCATAATTTTATAAAAAAATATGTAAATTTAAATAATAATTGAAAAGTCAGATTTAGATCGGTAACTTTATTTGGTTATCATATAGAAGAGAAATATATTGATAAGATTTTTTCTCTTTACAGTAATATCACTAACAAAGAATATTATGTAAAAATACTCAAGCTTGATTAATTTCAATAATGTTTACTAAATTTAGAGAAAAAACTCTGAAGTATCTGAAAAATAATGGCTTAGACAACTGGACACAAAATAAAGCAATACAAAAGATAAAAGAATCTACAAGAATAAGTAAAGAGGATAAAAATTTTATACTTATATTTAAAAGATAATAAGGTGAGGGTGCTGTAAAAACTTACAACACCCTCTATTTGAAAGTAGTGAGAAAGCAAATTTATTAAGCTCCTAAATAAGCTTTTTTAACATTAGCATCATTTAATAAATCTAGAGCTTTTCCTTCCATTGTTATTTTTCCTGTTTCTATAACATAGGCATAGTCAGCAACTGAAAGAGCCATCTTTGCATTTTGTTCTACTAGAAGTATAGTAGTTCCAGCCTCTTTTAATCTTTTAATAACAGCAAATATCTCTTTAACAAACAGAGGAGATAATCCCATTGATGGTTCATCTAGAATAAGTAATTTAGGTCTACTCATTAAAGCTCTTCCCATAGCTAACATCTGTTGTTCTCCTCCAGATAAAGTTCCTGCTAATTGATTTTTTCTCTCTGCCATTCTAGGAAAAACTTCATAAAATCTAGCTCTATCTTTTTCAAGATTTTCTGGAGTATCATCAATCGTAAAAGCTCCTAATTTTAAATTATCTTTTACAGGTAGTCTAGTAAATACTCTTCTTCCTTCAGGAACTTGAGCGATTCCCATTTTACAAATTTTATGGCACTCTACCTTTGTGATATCTTCTCCTTCAAATAATACACTTCCCTCTCTAGCTCGAATAAGCCCAGATATTGTTTGAAGAGTAGTAGTTTTTCCAGCACCATTAGCACCTATAAGAGATACAACCTCTCCCTTTCCTACTTTTAAAGAGATTCCCTTTAAGGCATGAATATTATCATAATATACATGTAAATCTTTTACTTCAAGCATAATATCTCTTTCCATTAAACTTCCTCCTCATCATTAAATATCTCAGCTTTTATAGAAGCAATCTCTTTATTTTTGGCTTCCTCTTCATCAATTTCATCATCATCTTTTCCTAAGTAAGCTGTCACAACTGCTGGGTCATTAACAACTTTTTGTGGATCTCCACTTGCTATAATAGTTCCATGATCTAGTACAATAAGTCTTTCACAGATTCCTAAAACTAATTTCATATCATGCTCTATTAACAAGATAGCAATTCCAAATTTATCTCTAATAAGCTTGATAGTTTTCATAAGCTCTTCAGTTTCTGTTGGATTCATACCAGCTGCTGGCTCATCTAGAAGTAAAACTTTTGGATTAGTAGCCATAGCTCTAGCTATCTCTAATTTTCTTTGTTGTCCATATGGAAGACTTCCAGCTGGAGCATCTGCATATTTATCTAAGTCAAAAATTCTTAAAAGTTTCATAGCTTTTTTCTTGGCTTTTCTTTCTTCTAGCCAGAATTTTGGTAAACGGAAAGTTCCTGTTAAAACTCCATACTTCATATTAAAGTTATTAGCAACTAAGACATTATCTAATACACTCATATATTTAAAAAGTCTGATGTTTTGGAAAGTTCTAGCAAGTCCCTTTCTTATAAGCTTATGTGTAGGAGTTTTTTTTACTTCCTCTCCATTGAATGTATAAATTCCTGATGTAGCTGAATATACACCAGTTAATATATTAAATACAGTAGTTTTTCCAGCACCATTTGGCCCAATAAGTCCTACTAATTCTTTTTCTCTTAACTCTAAATTAAAATCACTTACAGCTCTAAGAGCACCAAAAGTAATATTTATATCTTTAGCATGTAAAATTCTATTTACCATTTTTTGCTGCCCCCTTCTTAGTAATAAATATTTCTACAAATTTTGAAATTTGGAATTCTTTACGTCCTAATAATCCTGTTGGACGGAAAATCATAGTTAAGATTAATAATAAAGAGTAAACAATCATACGATAATCAGAGAACTCTCTAAGTACTTCTGGTAAAATTGTTAAAACAATGGCAGAAAGAATTGAACCTGTAAAACTTCCCATTCCTCCTAATACAACCATAACTAAAATATTGATTGAGTAGTTAAAGTCAAATTGTCTAGCTCCTAATATTCCTAAGTTATGAGCATAGATTCCTCCAGCTACTCCAGCAAAAATAGCTGAAACAGTGAAAGCAAAAGTCTTATAATAAGTTGTATTTATTCCTGAAGCTCCACTTGCTATTTCGTCATCTCTAATAGCTAGGATAGCCCTTCCATGACGGCTTGTCATAAGTGAAAACATCATCATTACACATAATACCATTATAATATATATAACACCAAATTTATTAAAACGAGGAATTCCTCTAAGTCCTTGAGCACCACCTGTAAAATCAAAGTACTCAACTAAAACCCTGATAATCTCTCCAAAAGCAAGAGTAATAATTGCTAAATAATCTCCATTCAATCTCAAAGCTGGAATACCAATTATTATTCCTACAATTCCAGCAACAATTCCTCCTACAATAAGAGCAATAACATAACCAGGTAATCCTTCAATAATTCCAGTCTTAGCAAATAGTGCTGCTGTGTAAGCTCCTACTGACATAAACCCAGCATGTCCAATAGTAATTTGTCCAAGACAACCAACAGTTATATTTAAACTCACAGCTAAAATAATATTAATACAGATAAAAATCATTACAGTAGTTTGATATCTTGAAATCATTCCTGATGAGATAAGTCCTGTCAATAAAAAATATCCAATTATTACTAAAATCAGAGTTAAAGCATAACTCCATCTTTTTGTATGATTCATCTTTTCTTCCTCCTATACTTTCTCTCTCATATTTTTTCCTAAAAGTCCTGTTGGTTTAACAAGTAAAACTATAATAAGGATAGCAAATACAAAGGCATCTGCTAATTGTGATGATAAATAAGCTCTTGTTAAACTTTCAACTATTCCAAGAATAAATCCTCCTATAACAGCTCCTGGTAGAATTCCAATTCCTCCAAGTACAGCAGCTATAAAAGCTTTTATTCCTAACATAGAACCCATAAGTGGTTGAACTTGTGGATAAGCTGAGACATAAAGTACAGAAGCAATAGCAGCAAGTCCACTTCCTATTGCAAAAGTAAGTTGGATAGTGCTATTTACATTAATACCTACAAGTTTTGCTGCTCCATAGTCCTCACTTGTAGCTAGCATAGCTTTTCCATATTTTGTCTTTTTCATAAAATATTGTAATCCTACTGAAAGGATAAGAGTTAATACGATAGTAACAACAGTTCCATAGTTAAGATAAATATCTCCAAATCTAAGTGGCTCTTGAGTAAACACTTTTGGAAATGCTCTTGTATTTGGAGTAAAAATTTTCATAAATAAATTTTCTAAGAATAAACTTACTCCTATGGCTGTGATTAAATTAGAAATTCTTGGAGAATTTCTAAGAGGTCTATAAGCTACTCTCTCTGTCAACATTCCTAAGACCACACATAGTACAATAGCTGGTACTACTGTAAGCCATACGGGTAATCCCATTCTTGTAAAAACTGGAATACTAAATAGTGAAACATAAGCTCCAACCATAATAATATCTCCATGAGCAAAGTTTATAAGCTGTGCTATTCCATAAACCATTGTATACCCTAATGACACTAATGCATATATACTACCAATTTGTAGCCCATTTATAACCTGCATAATAATTTCCATTTTTCTCTCCTCTCAATATTTTCATTTTCATAATTACTCTATATAAATAAATTAGAATATTAGAGTAGCTAAATTTAGCTACTCTAATAAGTATTTATAAACTATTAAATTTATTCCGCTTGAATTACAGAGTCAAAAGTATAATTTCCATTTACAATTTTTAAAACAGTAACTGCTTTAATTGGATTATTTTTTTCATCGAATCTCAAACGTCCTGTTACTCCTGCAAAGTCACTTTCTTTTATAGCTTTTATAATAGCATCCTTATCTGTTGACCCAGCTTTTTCAATAGCAGCTTTCATTAAGTAAGCAGCGTCATATGAAAGAGCTGAGAAAGCTGAAGGTTCATCTTTATACTTCTCTCTATATGACTCTATGAAATTTTGAACTTTTTCATTAGTATCTTCTACAGAATAATGATTTGTAAAATAACTATTTTCAACAGCTCCATATGCTGAAGAGTCTAGAGCTTTAGCTACTCCGTCCCATCCATCTGGTCCAATAAATATTGATTTTACCCCTACTTCCCTAGCTTGAGTAGTGATTAAAGCTACTTGCTCATAATAATCTGGTACTAATAATACATCTGGATTAGTGGCAGCTACTTTAGTAAGTTGAGCTCTAAAATCTTTATCTCCTTCTGCATACCCCTCTTTAGCTACTACTTTTAATCCTAATCTTTCAGCTTCTTTAATAAAAGCTTCAGCAACTCCATCAGAATAATCACTTGAATTATTTACCATGATAGCTACAGTATTGGCTTTTAGATTATTTTTTGCTAGGTTTGCCAAGATAACTCCTTGATATGGGTCAGTAAAGCATACACGGAATACATTTGGTCCAGCTTCTGTGATGTTAAATTGAGTTCCTGTTGGAGTTATCATTGGCATATTGTCTTGTGCAGCAATTTCAGCTACAGCTAGAGATGGTTTTGAAGTGATATCTCCAACTAATGCAACAATTCCCTCATCTACTAATCTATTATAAGCTGTAACAGCTTCAGTTGAATCTCCTTTTTCATCAAATAATACAAATTCAACCTGTTTCCCTAGAATTCCACCATTTTTATTAATCTCTTCAAAAGCAAGTTTTGATCCATTTGTAGCAGTAACTCCATAGATAGCTAGCGGTCCTGTAAGTGGTCCTAATCCTCCAATTTTAATAGTTTCTGCACTTTCTCCTACTTTATTTCCTGCCTCTTTCTCTCCACAAGCAGTAATCAAAATAGATAATCCTAAAAGCATAAGTGTAAATTTTTTCATATTAATTCCCCCTTTTATAATGTTTATATTAACTTTTGTCAATAAAAAATGTTTGTACTAATAAAAAAATATATTCTTCCTTAATAAATGGACAAAAATTTAAGTTATAAAAAAACAGCCCGATTAGGCTGTACTTTATTAGTAAAGTTCTTCACTCTATATAGATATATGTAGTAAAAGATTTAACTATAACACTTGCCTAATATATTTTTGTATATAAAACTAAACTCATATTTATTTGTATGAGTAATATTATATATATGACAAATATTAGTACGCTAAGTGTAAGCATAGCTTTCCTCCTTACTTCAATTTTATAATTTTATCTAAACTGTTAAAGCAAGTATACTCCTAAATTGAAAAAAAATCAAGTATAATTTTAAAAAAATTTTTATAAAAGTATCTTTTTTAACAATATATTAAGAGTTATCTAAACTAATTTTTTACAAAAACTTCTATTTTTATATATTTTTTATATAATTATAAAATAGTAATATTAAGTAATTAAACTTTAAGAAAAGAAATGAAATATTAAAAATAGAAAAAATATATGCTAGGAAAGTAGAAATAAGACTTGATAATGAAGATATAGTCACTAGAATAAAATTTTGTGAAAGGTATGAGGAAAATACAAAGGATCTACAATATTATATTTTAGGAATGTCAAAATATGATATTATAAAAAAATTAGAAAAAATTGATTGTAGAGGAAGAAGAATTCTTATTCTAATCTAACTAACAAAAATTTTAAAATCTCTTTAGTTAATTTATATATAAATAAGGGAAAATTAATCAAAACATATAGTAGTTTTCACTTTTAATAAAAAATGCTTAAATAAATATAAATTTATCTTTTTAATTCTTCATCCTTATCTTCTTTTATTCTTTTAAGGAAAATATTTTTAGCTTTTATTATTAATAACATAAAAATAATATAATGGAGGACTCTTAACTCTTCAAAAGATTTTTTCAAATATTTATCACAAATAAAAATAAAAGCTCCCCACAATAAAAGTATTCCTATTAATATTAAAAAAAATCTTATCCATTCTCTCCAAAAGTTATTTTCCATATCAACTCTCCAAAACTATTTTATTTTATATTATAACATATATTTTTTTTAATACAAAGTTAATTCTAATACTTTTTTATTCAGAATTTCATTGAATAGATCATAACCTTTATTATTCAAATGAATTCCATCAGTTGTATATTCAACTCTCATTTTTAGATTTATATCTATAAAATATAAATAAAGATTTAAAAAGTTTTTAGAATAATTCTTTTTTATCCATTTATTAAAAAGTTCTATTTTCCTATTTACAATTTCCTTATCTGTTGGAAGCAAAGAGATTAATATAATTTCTTTTACTCTTTTTTCTAGCTCTTTTACAATTTCAGCATAATAATTCTTAGATTTTTCAAACTCCATATTTGCAAAAAAATCATTAACTCCTACTAAAAGAATTCCAATATCACCGTAAATCTCCTTATTTTCATCTAATAACCATAACACATCTCTTGTCATATAGCCATTTTTTCCATAATTTATATATGAAGATTTATAATTCCAATTTATCAAACTATCTCCTAACATAATTACTTTATACATAAAACCACTTCCTTAAAATACTTGAATACAAATAATTATAACATAAAATAAAACAAACTCAAATCACTCATAGCATTTAATTGAGATTTTAAAATTTTAAATCTTGACTTTTTATTAAAATAATAGTATGATTTCTTTGAATATCTTTATTTAGATATTCTTTAATTTTTATAAAAATATTTTGTACTACTAAATTTTAGAAAAAATTATATTTCAAGGAGGAGAATTTATTATGATGTATTATTTAAATGCTGGGGGGCCTTTAATGTGGATACTTTTTGGAATATCAGTACTTGCATTAACTATTATCTTAGAGAGAATTTTCTTTTTCTTTCGACGTGAAAAAACTCAGAATAAAAATTTTACTGCAGAAATAATTAAAGCTGTAACTTCAGATGATATGAACTATGCTATCGCTCTTTGTGATAGAGAAAAAAATTCCATTGGGTGTACTGTAAAATCTTTTCTTTGTCGTTGTGATAGAGAGGGAGACTTCCACCATTTTGATCAACTTGTTAAAGAAATTAGTATAGATGAAATAGGCTGTTTAGAAAAAAGATTACACCTTTTAGGAATTATAGGCTATATTGCACCTATGATAGGTCTTTTAGGAACTGTTACAGGAATGATAGAAGCATTTAGAAATTTGGCCACATTTGGTGCTGGAGACCCTACATTAGTAGCATCTGGTATTTCAAAAGCACTGATTACAACTGCAGGAGGACTTTCTATTGCAATTCCTACTATTATTGCTTATAATCTTTTTAATAAAAAAATAGATGAAATTGAAGGAGATATTGATAAAATAACTACTAATCTTATTGATATTTTGAGAAAGAGGTAAGATATGGGAAGATTTAGAAAAAAAAGACCAATCATGGCATTAGATTTAACACCTCTTATAGATGTGGTTTTTCTTCTTATCATTTTTTTTATGGTGTCTACAACATTTAATAAATATGGAAGTATAGAAATAAACTTACCAAGTGCTAATATTAATTCTTCTATACAAGAAAATAAAAGCGTAGAAATTATAATAGATAAAGAAGAAAAATATTTCATATCTAAAGATGGAAAAATAAAAGCTATTAAATTTGAAGATCTTGAGACAATTTTACAAGGTGTAAAAGAGGTCACTGTTTCAGGAGATAAAGAGTTAAAATATCAGGTTATTATAGATACTGTTTCTAAAGTAAAAAATGCTGGAATAGAAAATTTAGGAATAAATTATTATGAATAAAAAAGATAATATTTTTTATTTTTTCCTTTTAGCATTATGTATTCATCTATCTTTTTTTCTAATTAATAAAAAAAGAGTAAGTGAAGATGTTCCTGTTTTAATGAACACTAATTCTGCTCCTTTAGCCATCAATATAAAAACTTCTTTTACTAAAAGAGAAAAAATAATTTCTGCAGAAAAAGAGATAGCTTTAGCTAATAAAAGTGAAAATAAGCCAGTATTAGAAAAAATAGAGAAGCCTAAAAAAAAGATTCTAGAACCTGATATAAAAAGTAAATTAAAAAATTCTAAAAAAGAAGTAGAAACAAGAAAAAAAAATATAGAAAAAATCGAAACTAAATCAAGCAAAGAAATTAAAAAAGATAAATTACTAACTATAGAGCAAAACTCCATTGATAATAATTACCAAATTGATTTCGGAAGAAATTTTAGCATTGAAACAGATGGAATTCTTGTTGCTGAATCTTCAGATGGAATACAGTATAAAATTTTAAAACAGATTGAACCTAATTACCCTGTACAAGCAAAAAAAGTAAGATATAAAAATAAAGTTACTGTCTCTGTTAGATTTTTAGTGGGTTTAAACGGAAGTATTGAAAAAATTGATATTATTAAATCACATAAAAAATTAGGTTTTGATGATGAAGTATTAAAAGCTTTAAAACAATGGAAATTTAATCCTATATATTATAAAAACAAAAATATTAAAGTATTTTTTACAAAAGAATTTATTTTTGAATATAATTAATATTCCAAATAAAAGAGGAAAAATTTTCTCTTTTATTTTATTTTATTTTAAATAGATTATTTATTATTTAAAATAATTATAATTTCTATTAATTTATAGGACTTTACTATTCCATTCTTTTATGATAAACTGAACAAAAGTAATTTTAAAATTTTTAAACAAAAGTTTATGATGGAGGATATATGATCTATTTTGATAATGCTGCTACTACTTTATATAAACCAGAAGAAGTAGTAAAAGCTATGATTAGTGCAATGACTTTTATGGGAAATGTAGGACGAGGTAATACCTCTGCTTCAATAGCTGCTAGTCATACTGTTTTTAAAACTAGAGAAAATCTTGCTAAATTTTTTAATATAAAAGATTCTAGTAGAATAGCTTTTACTTCTAATTCTACTGAAGCTTTAAATATAGCTATAAAAGGCACATTAAAAAATGGAGATAATGTAATTACAACTATGTTAGAGCATAACTCTGTACTCCGTCCTCTATATGAAATGGAAGAAAAAGGAGTGGAGCTCTCTTTTGTAAAAGCTGATAAACTAGGAAATATATCCTATGAAGAGATGGAGAGCCTTATAAAAAATAATACTAAGGCTATAATTTGTACACATGGTTCTAACCTCACTGGAAATCTTATAGATATTAAAAAAGTAGGAGAGATTTGTAAAAAATATAATTTACTATTTATAGTTGACGCCTCTCAAACAGCTGGAGTATTTCCTGTTGATGTAGAGGATATGAATATAGATGTACTTTGTTTTACTGGGCATAAAAGTTTACTTGGACCTCAAGGAACAGGAGGGATATTTGTAAGAGAGAGTGTTGAGATTAAGCCATTAAAATCTGGTGGTACTGGTATTCTCACTTATAGTAAAAGTCAACCTCAAATTATGCCAACTTATCTTGAAGCTGGAACTTTAAATGGACATGGTATAGCTGGACTCAATGCTGGAATAGAATTTATAAATAAGATAGGTATGAATAAAATCAGGGAGAAAGAGGACTCCCTTATGTGGAGATTTTATAATGGAGTAAAAAATCTTCCTCATATAAAAATATATGGAGATTTCTCTAAAAAAGAGAGGTGTCCTATTGTAACTCTTAATATTGGAGAGTATGATTCTGGAGATATAGCTGAAGAGTTACTTAACTTTGGTATCTCTACTAGAGCAGGAGGGCACTGTGCACCTCTTATGCATGAAGCTCTAGGTACTGTTGAACAAGGGGCAGTAAGATTTAGCTTTGGATATTTCAATACTGAAGAGGAAGTTGACGAAGTGATTAAAATTATAAAAAATATTATTTCAAATATTTAAAAGAAAGGAGTTAATATGAAATCTAATTCATTTATTAGATTACTTTTTTCTGCCCAAGGAAAAAAATACATTTTGCGTTGATTGGAATTTTCTTTTTCATAATATGAATACTCGTCGCATATATGCCTATATTGAAAAAGAAAATATTCCTTCTCAAAAATTATGTAAAAAATTAAATATGAAAAAAAAAGAAATTTCAAAAAATTTATTTCTTTTGCCAAAGATGATAGTGGTACTCCTTACTATGAAAATATATATCAATATCCTATTCTAAGAAAGAATAGCTAAATTGTAAGAATATTTAAAAATAAAATTAACTCAAGAATATATTTACATATAATTTTTATGTTATTCTTGAGTTTTTATATTACTTAATAAATTTTATAACTATTTTATAATTTCTCTCGTCTAACATTAATGTTAATAAAAATATATTAAATTTTTTATATAAAGGAGGCAACTATGGAAAACTTAAAAGAAAAAATTGAAATTACAAGAGGAAATATTCTCAAACTAGAAAAGGAGATACAGAAAAAAATTGTAGGACAAGATGATATGGTAAGAAAAATCTTAATAGGAATACTTACTGGAAACCATATCTTATTGGAAGGATTACCTGGACTTGCAAAATCTTTAACTGTAAATACTTTAGCTCAAACTCTTGGATTAAAATTTTCAAGAATACAGTTTACTCCTGATTTATTACCTAGTGATATTATAGGTACTGAGATTTATAATGAAAAGACAGGGGAGTTTTATACTAAAAAAGGTCCAATATTTGCAAATATAATCTTAGCAGATGAAATAAATAGAGCTCCAGCTAAAGTTCAATCTGCACTATTAGAAGCTATGCAAGAAAAACAGATTACAATAGCTAATGAAACTTTTAAACTAGATAAACCCTTTATAGTATTAGCTACTCAAAACCCAATAGAGCAAGATGGAACTTATCCATTACCTGAAGCTCAACAAGATAGATTTCTTATGAAAGTAAAAATAGAGTATCCTACTAAGGAAGAGGAAAAAAATATTTTAAAACTTTTAACATCTACAACTGATTTTGATTCTATTGAGATAGAGGAAGTCTTAAATAAAGATAAGATAGAAGAATTAAAGCAACTTATAAAAGAGATACACATTGATGAAAAACTTATGGATTATATCTTGGATATCATATTTAAAACTAGAGAAAGTAATCAATATATAAGTTGTGGAGCTTCTCCAAGAGCTTCTATTGCCCTTGTTGTTTCTGCTAAAGCCAATGCTTTTTTAGAGGGAAGAGATTTTGTCATACCTCAAGATATTAAAAAAGTTATCTTTGATGTATTACGTCATAGAATTATCTTAACTTATGAAGCAGAAGCAGAGGGAAAAGATGTAGAAAATATAATTACTGATATAATGGAAGGGGTAGAACTTCCATAGGAGGTAACAATGAACAAAGAAGAGATACTTAAAAAGATAAAAAAAATAGAGATAGCCTCTTCTCTCCTTGCTAATGAAATTTTTTCTGGAAATTATCGTTCTTATTTTAAGGGAAATGGAATGGAATTTTCTGATATAAGAAGGTATGCTCCTGGAGATGATGTAAAAAAAATAGATTGGAAAGTAAGTGCTAGACAGAGAAAAACATATATTAAAGAGTTTACAGAGGAAAGAGAGATGAGCATATATCTTTTAATTGATATTTCTTCATCTAATAACTTTCCTGCTAAGCAAGATTTAATCTCTCAATTAGTTGGAAGTTTAGCTTTCAGTGCTATAAAAAACAATGATAAAGTAGGGGCTATATTTTTTAGTGATGATATAGAAAAGGTAATACCTCTGAAAAAAGGAAAAAAACAGGGACTTATTATCCTTGATAATTTTCTATCTATCACACCTAAAGGAAAAGGAACTGATATCTCAAAAGTACTTTACTCATTTAATAAAATCTCTAAGCAAAGAGCTATTGTATTTTTAATAAGTGACTTTATAGATGAAAATTATGAGAAAGCTATAAAATTGGTAAGTCAAAAACATGATTTGATACCATTGAGAATAGCTGATAGAAAATTTGAAACTCTACCTAAAGGTGCTATTTTTACAATGAGTGATGCTGAAACAGGTGAGGAGATAGTTATAGAGAATTTTGATAGTAATTATCATATTGAAGAGGAGTTACCTAAAAATATTTTAACTCTCTACACTGATGAGAATTATGTAATAAAGTTGGCTAATTACTTTAAAAGAAGGAGGAGAGTATGAAAAAAATAATGACATTTCTTTTAATCTCATCACTCCTTTTAGCTAAGGATATAAATGTTGGAGATTTAGTAAAGGTAAAGATAACAGGAATTGAAAAAGAAAAAATAGTTGAGGGATTTAAAAAATCTAATTTAGAATTAGAAAATATAGAGAAATCTGAAAATGGATATATTCTCTCTATAAGAGGGTATAAAGTAGGAGAGAATAGCTTAGTATTAGGAGATAAAAAGTTGACTCTCAATATTAAATCTGTATTAGAGGAAAACGATAAGGAAATCTATCCACATTTAAGTGATAACAGTGATACTATTCTTTATAAAGAAAAATTTCCCTATACCTTTATAGTAGGAATCATTTTAGGAGTTGTATCTCTACTCTATCTAGTTAAAGGAATAAAATTTAAAAAGAAAGAGAAATATATCTCTCCAGAAGAGAGATTTGAAAAGAAAGTTGCTAGTATCAACAATGAAACTTGGGACTTTGATTTAAGTATGGCAATTAGAGAGTATATTGACAGTAGATATCAAACTCACTTTATAAATGGTAATTATGAAATTGTAGGTATGATAGATAGTGAAGATATAAAATTTATAAACAATCTTGATAGATATAAATTTTCTAAGGATAGTAGAGATTTAAAAGAGGAAACTTTAAAAAGAGTTAGAGAAATTTTTGAAAAAGTAAGGGGGGATAAAAATGTTTAAATTTGCCTCTCCATATTTTTTACTTCTTATTCCTATTATTATATATCTATTTTTTAGAAAACAAAAGGTAAAGGGAATAAAAATTCCAGGTATAAAACCTCTTAAAGAGTTTAGATTGAGGAGTAAAAAATATCTAATTGGAAAAATACTTATTCTATTTTCTTTAATACTTATGTGTATTGCTTTGGCTCGTCCACAAATCATATCTGAAAATAAAATTATAAAAAAAGAGGGAATAGATATAGTAGTAGCTTTAGATTTATCTCAATCTATGTTGCAAAGAGATTTTAAACCCAACAGATTGGAAACAGCTAAAAAACTTTTAGAAGAGTTTATAGATAAAAGAGTCAATGATAGAATATCACTTGTTGTATTTGGTGGAGATGCCTATACAAAAGTTCCTCTCACATTTGACCACAATGTAGTAAAAGATATTACCTCTAAACTGACAACAGATGATATCACTAGTAACAATAGAACAGCTATTGGTATGGGGCTTGGAGTTTCTTTAAATAGATTAAAGGACTCTGAAGCAAAATCTAAAGTTATAATACTTATGACAGATGGAGAGAATAACTCTGGAGAGATGAGCCCTATGGGAGCTAGTGAGATTGCAAAAGAGTTAGGAATAAAAATCTACACTATTGGTATTGGAGCTAGAGAGATACAGATACGTGTACCCTTTGGACATACTACTGTTAAAAACACTGAGCTTGATGAAAATCTTTTGAAAAATATTGCCTCTACAACAGGAGGAGAGTATTTTAGAGCTGGAAGTGAAAAGGAGTTTCAAGAGATTTTTAACAAAATAGACAGTTTAGAAAAAACTAAGATAGATGGAAGAAGCTATTATGAAAAAGATGAGTTATATGAAAATATTTTAAAAATTGCTCTTCTACTTCTAGTAATAGGTGCTTTTTTTGAATATAAGAAATATATCAAAATACCATAAGAAGAGGTGAAACAATGGAATTTGGAAATCTACAAAACTCTATATATCTTATCTTTCCTCTTATTCTCCTCTTAATTATGATTTTGGGTATGAGAAAAAGAAAAGATATATTAAATGTTTTAAAATTAAGAAATAAAAGACGTATAAGTATAATAAAAATTTTATTGCTGACATTAGGAAGTGTATTAGTTGTAATCTCTCTATTATCTCCCCAAAAAGAGATAGAAGATGAGGAGATAGAAGTAAAGGGTATGAATATCTATGTTCTTATAGATACATCTCGTTCTATGCTTACAGAAGATGTCTATCCCAATAGATTAGAAGCTGGGAAGAGAGTCCTTACCAATCTTATTCAATCTCTAAAAGGAGATAGAATAGGATTTATTCCTTTCTCTGATAGTGCATATATACAGATGCCTCTTACTGATGATTATAATATTACTCAAAACTACATAAATACCATAGATACTACTCTGATATCTGGTGGTGGAACAGAATTATACCAAGCTTTAGAGTTGGCAGAAAAATCCTTTAAAGAGATAGGTAGTGAAAATAAAGCAGTTATAGTTATCTCTGATGGAGGAGATTTTGATAAGAAATCCCTTGATTTTGTAAAAGAGAATAAGATAGATGTTTATTCTATTGGTGTTGGTACTAAGGAGGGAAATGTTATTCCAGAGTATCTTAATGGAGTAAAGAGAGGATTTATTAAAGATGAGAGTGGTTCTGCTGTTATCAGTAAGCTTAACTCTGATTTTTTACAAAAAATATCTAATGAAAATAATGGTAAATACTATGAAGTAAATAACTTAGTTGATACCTCTAAAAATTTTGTAAATGATACTATAAATTTAGAAAGAAAAAGTCAAAGAAATGAAAAAACTAAAAACTATGAAAAATATTTTCAATATCCTCTAGCTCTAGGTATATTATTTATATTAATTGGGTATCTATTAAAAGAGGTGATAAAAGATGAGGAATAAAATAGTTGCTACAATATTTCTAGTTGCCTCTATAATATTAGTTATAAAATCTCTTAATCCCTTAAAAATCTATAACTTTGTAGAAAAGGGAAATAGTTTTATCAAAGAGGAAAAATACTCTAATGGAAGAGAGGAGTATGAAAAAGCTCTTAAACTAAGAGAAAATAATCAAGTAAAATTAAATATTTTAAAATCTTTCTACAGTGAAAAAAACTACGAGGAAGTTACTAAATCAGATGTGGAAGAGGGATTTTTAAAAGGAAACTCCTATGTTTATTTAAGGGATAACTCACAAGATAAAAATAAAGAGTTTTATGAGAAAGCCTTAGAAGAGTATAAATTAGCTATGAAAACTTCTGATGATATAAATATTAAGAAAAACTATGAGCTTACTTTAAAAAAGTTTGAAGATATGAGTAAGCAACAAAACCAAGATAATCAACAAAATCAAGAGGATAAACAAGAGAAACAGAATAAAGAAAATCAAAATAATAATAATCAAAATCAACAAAATAACTCTCAAAAAAATTCTGAGCAAAATCAAAATAGTAAAGATAATAACAACTCTCAAAATCAAGAAGATAAAAGTTCTCAAAGTAATGAAGAAAATCAATCTTCTAATAATAAAGAGCAAGAGAAAAAAGAAAATAGTTCTCAAGAAAAACAGAATAATGAGAAGGAACAAGAATCTAATTCTCAACAAAATGGGCAAAATAATAAACAAAATGAGGGCAATACTCAAGAGAATGAAAATCAAAATGAGTCCTCAGATAAAAAAGAGAACAACCAAAACTCCAATACTGCTCCTCAAAATATGAAAGAACTAAGCCAAGAGGAGATAAGAGAGCAAGAAGTGAGAGCTATTCTAAAAAGATTAGAGGGAAATGAAAAACAATCTTTTAAAAATAATGAGAGAGTTATGGATATCAATAGCAATAATCCATCAAACAGATGGTAAAGGAGATAAAAAGATGAAAAAAATAGTTGCTACTCTTTTTCTTATGACATCTTTTCTATCTTTAGCTGATATAATATTGGATTCTTCTAATACTAAACCAGCTATTAATGAACCATTTAATATACAGGTAAAATTTATAAATGAAGATAAAAAAGATTATAAGATAGAGGGAATTGAAAATCTACAAATTCTATCAAAGGGAACACAAAGTAAATATTCCTATATCAATGGGGATAAAACTAGTGAAAAAATTGATAGTTATACAGTAATGGCTAATGAAATTAAAACTTTCCCTTTAAGTGTAAGTATCACAGGAAAAAATGAAAAATCAAACACTTTAAATATAGAGGTACAAAAAGAAAGTGTACAAAATATATCTGATGATATGTCAGTAGAAACTTCTATTAAAAATGGAGATAGTTTCTACTTTGGAGAAAAAATTGTATATGAAGAAAACTTTTTAACAACTGTAAATATAAATTCAGTAGGATATAGTAGAGCACCTCAATTTAATGATTTTTCAGAAAAGGATATCAGTCCTGTTATTACAAAGGGAGGTTATGAACAATCATATTTTAGAGCTCCATCTGGTAAACAAGGTCTAAAATTAGGAGTTTATAGAGGAATATTACAACCTAATTCCTCTGGAGAAAAAACTATTAAATCTGGACAGATGGCAGTTACTCAAAGCACTGGAAGAAGAGATTTTTTCTTTGAAGAAACTACACCACCTAAATATTTTGGTGGAAACAATATAAAAATAAATATTCTTCCTCTTCCAACTGATAAACCTATGGGATTTCAAAATATAGTTGGAACTCCTAAAATAGATTACTCTTGGAATAGTGATAATATAAGCTTTGGTCAATCTATAGTATTAAATGTTAAAATATTTGGAGATGCTAACTTAGACTCATTAGAAAAAATTATAACTACTCAATTTAATGATTTTAATATTTTTGAAAGCTTGAAATCTACAGATGAGAAAGTAGAAAATGGAAAATATTATGCTGAAAAAACTTTCGAAGTAGCTCTTATCCCTAAAAAAAGTGGAGAGCTTACTACTCCAGAGATTAAAATCCCATATTTTAATACTAAAGAGAAAAAATACGATTCTTTAATTGTCACACCTAAAAAAATAGTTGTCAATGGAAATGGAAGTATTTCTACTACACAACCAACACTAACTACACCTACTATCTCTAATACTACTAATAAGACTATTTCAAATACTATTCAGCCTTTAGAAGAGATTAAAATAGATAGTATTGCTGTGGAGGAAAAGAGTCAAAGTAAAAATAATAACCTATTAATTATAGGACTTATTACTTTAGTAATTGTCGAAGGAATAGTTATAGTATATCTTCTTACCAAAAAAGATAAAAAATCATCTTTAGATGATATTAATGCTCTAAAATCTGCTAAAGATGATAAAGAATTTTATGAAGCTTACTGCCATTTTATGAAAAGAAAATATAATTTTAGTCCTAAGGTACATCTTGAAGATAGGTTAGTTAAACTTGGATTTTCTAATGATTTTATAGAATTAAATAGAGAGTTAGAAAGTGCTTGTTACAATAATACACCAATAGATAGAAAAAATATAATTAGAAGAATAAAAAAGGAGCTAAGAAATGAAAAATAAATACTTAATGATGGATATTAACATAGCATACAGTATGTTAAATATGAGATTGAGAGATAAATACTCCTCTCTTTCCGAACTATGTGATGATGAAAATATAGAAATAGAAAAACTATTAACTGAAATGGAAAAAAAAGGATATATATATAATAAAGAAAATAATCAATTCAGAAAAAAATAACATTAGTAATTCTATTTATTAGTACTTCATTTTCCTTATTTAATTTAAGACTGCTTTATAAATTATTAAAATTTTTCAAATCCTTTTAAATAATCTATCCCAGAGTAATTTATGAAATAATAAAAGGAACTGTTACAATAGTTATGCAACAGTTCCTTTTAAGTTTTAAGATTATATTGTTTGAATGATTAAATCCTCATACTCTTTCATTGAAGTTCTAGCATATTTTCCTAAGGCTAGTAAAGCTATAAGATTAGGAAGAACCATCATTCCATTAAACATATCAGCCATCTCCCAAACTAATCCAACTTTTAACCCTGAACCAATAATTATCATAGTCATGACAACTAGTCTATATATATTTATCGACATCTTATTTTTAAATAGATATCTTATATTTGCTTCACCAAAAAAGTACCAACCTATTATAGTAGAAAAAGCAAAAAAGAATAAACATATAGCTATAAAGGCATCTCCAAAACTTCCAAGAGTATTTGTAAAAGCATTTTGCGTTAAAATAATTCCTTCTCCATTTGTAACCCCAGATGTAATAATAACTAAAGCTGTCCCTGTAAGTACAACAAAAGTATCTATGAAAACTGTAATCATAGCTACTATTCCTTGCTCTCCACAATGCTCAACTTTAGCAATAGCATGAGCATGTGGTGTCGATCCCATTCCCGCTTCATTTGAAAAAAGTCCTCTTGCTACTCCATATCTAATTGCTTTTTTTACACTTATTCCCATAGCACCACCTAAAGCAGCCTCTGGATTAAAAGCAGAATAAAATATTGAGATAATAGCTGGAATAATACCTTTATAATTTATAAAAATTATTACTATACAAGCTAATATATATAGCCCTGCCATTATGGGAACAATTTTTTCAGTTACAGATGCTATTCTTCTTATACCACCAAAAAAAACAAAACCAGCTAAAATAGAAACTATAATTCCTACATGTATAGGTGATATACCAAAAGCATTATTAAAAGCTACAGATATAGAGTTTGCTTGAACCGCATTTCCCATAACTCCAAGTGCTAATATACAAGCTACTGAAAAAAATATTGCTAATCCTTTTGAAAAATATCTATTTTTTAAAGAACTCTCAATATAATAAGCAGGCCCCCCAGTTATTTGACCATTCACCCTTTTTTTAAATATTTGTCCTAAAATAGCTTCTACATATACAGTAGCCATTCCAAAAAAAGCACTCATCCACATCCAAAATATTGCCCCTGGTCCTCCAGATACTATAGCAGTAGCAGCTCCTGCTAGATTTCCAGTCCCTACTTGAGCAGCAACAGCTGTTGCTAACGCTTGAAATGAGGACATTCCATTTTTATCAGCTGCTGTTCCATTTAAGTTTAATGAATCTGTCACTAATTTTATTCCATCTTTAAACTTTCTAATTTGAATAAAATTTAATTTTAAAGTAAAATAAACTCCAGTTCCCATTAGTAAAACAATTAGAAAGTTTCCCCATAAAAATTCATTAATTTTTGTTACTATTTCTTGCATTATAATTCCTCCTATTTCCTTTTTATAAATTGAATAAAAAAAGAAGGTACAATATACCTTCTGGAAATTGAAAAGAAGCATACAAAAAAATTGTATTGTATAATTTCTCTGTCCTTTTACCTGAGAGTTTAGTCCAAAAATTTTGGGTTTGCTCCTTCGGTGCTCTATGAGTCTCTCCAGAGGTTCGTCCAATATAGGTCCATTTGCCTGAAAGATTTACTTCGTCGGCGGTTATTTTAAATAACTCTCTCCCTATATCTTCATCCGATTTTTATTCAATTTTTATGTTATAAATAATAAAATATTTTTTTTATTTTGTCAATAATTTTTTAAAAAATAAAAGAGATTAACATAATCCTGTGCAATCTCCCTACATTTAATCTTTTAAATCTCTTAAATATTGTAATTTTATAGCTACTTCTTCTAAATAATAATTCAAATATTCAGTATCTATAACATAATTTTTATTTCTATATTCTAACATCCCATTATAAAAATTTTCAAAATTTTTTTCTAAATTTGCTCTTTTTTTTTCCACTATCTTATCTGACATAAGATTATCTAAATTTCTAGATAATCTCAAATATCTATTATTAATTTCTTTTGGAGTATATGATGTGCAAGCAGTAATTGATAAAAGCAATGTTAGAATAAAAAATATCTTTCTTAACATATATACCTCCTAAATAAATTAAGTGGCGACCCCGATGTGGTTTGAACACACAACCTATTCCTTAGGAGGGAATTGCTCTATCCAATTGAGCTACGGGGTCTTTACCAAAACATTATACACTATATTTCATATTTTGAAAAGCTTTTTTTTCTATATTAAACTTTTAATCATATAGAAAAAATGTTTTTGACCAATTCCACTTAAACTTCCTATTTTATATAAATAATCTATTATTTTTTCATTTCTAGCTAAATCCATATTGGAATACTTATAAAAAGAAATAACTTCTCTCAAAATATGCGCATCACTTCCAAACGTCGCACATAAACCATATTTTTTTCTCAACTCCCTTGCTGATAAATTTCTTACACTTGGCAATCCATGATTATACGTTTCCAAAGAATCTACCTTTTTTAGTATATCATAAATATATTCCTTATTATTTATAAATTTCTTTTGAGCCATTCCACATATGTGTGGAATAGATTTATGGCATTCCCACTGATCTAAAATATTTAAATATTCATATATACTTCTGTAAGTCTTAGCCATTCTCTTTAAATTTTTGTATGGTTCAACCTCCTTACGATAAAACTCTTCTAAGTCTTCAATTTTTTTGAAATAAATTAACATTTCAAAACCATCCTTACATCCTATTTCAATTCCAGGAACATTATTAACTCCTAATTCCCTTACTCTTATTGCCCCTCTTATATCATTATGATCTGTTATCGAAAATAAATATCTTTTTTTATTCAAAAAACTTTTGAAAAATTCAGGCTTAATAAAACTATCTGATGCTGTAGTATGAATATGAAGATCATAATAAAAATTTCCAACATACCTAAAATCTACCTCTATAAAAGGAAAGAAAAAATTAGAAAGTTTTTGAAACTCTATCATTTATATCACTCTCCTTTTTTAAACCTACATTATAGGAGCCAATAATCTACATATTGATTCCTTAAATTTAATATAATATCCACGCTTACTATACTCACTTCTAAATAATCTGTTACTAAATTCCATATCCTTATGGAAGATCTCTTTAAATAATAAAGCTATATCTTTTTCATAGATATTTATATTTATTTCAAAATTTTGATAAAAACTTCTATAATCAAAATTAGCTGTTCCTGTTGTAACGACCTCATCATCAATTATTATTACCTTACTATGAATAAATCCTCTATTATATTTATAAACTTCAATTCCCAAATCAAGTAACTCACCTACAAAATATTGATTTACCCAATATATAAAAAAATGATCAGGCTTACTTGGAATCATTATCTTTATTTTTACGCCAGAGAGAGTTGCAATTTTTAATGCTTCTAAAAGGTTGTCATCAGGAACAAAATAAGGAGTCTGTATATATATGCACCTTTTTGCATCCATAATCAATTTTAATGCATTATCCCTTATAGTTCGAAATTGATAATTTGGACCACTACTTACAACTTGCATATGACCTGTATGCTTTCCTCTTATTTCAACTAATTTATCCAATACTTCTTTATTATACCTATAATTTTTCTCTACATTAATTTTTTCTTTTTTGACAATATCCCATGAAAAATAGAATTCTTGCTCTAATTCTAAACATATTTCTCCTAATATTTTCATTCCTGTATCTCTCCAATAGCCAAGCTTTCCTTCTCCTAAATATTCATCACCTATATTGAAACCTCCTATATATCCAAGTTTTCCATCAATTAAGCAAAGTTTTCTATGATCTCTATAATTAGCACGTAAATTAGCCATTTTTAAAAAAGGAAAATGTGAAGGAAAAAATATTCCACTTTCTATCCCAACTTCAGCAAGTTCCTTTAACATTTTTCTATTGTATCCACCAGCACCATCAACTATTATTCTTACTTTTAATCCCTCTTTAGCCTTTTCTTTTAAAATATTAACAATTTTCTTACCTAAATTATCATATCTAAAAAGATAGTACTCCATCGATATACTTTCTTTAGCTTTTTTTAAATCATTCATCATAGAATGAAAAAAACTCTTCCCATCTATAAATATTTCACTTATATTTAGTGATGTTAATTTACTTTTAGAGGAAATTTCAATATAAGATATTAGTTGTTCCCATTTTACTAATTCTTTACGCTGTGAAAACCCCATAATTTCTTTACTATATAAAAATTTTCGCCTATAGTATTCGGCTACAACTCTTTTTTTTCTGAAACTTAATCCAAAGAATAAATAGGCAATAAATCCAATATATGGAGCTAAACTCAACAATACAATCCAAAACAATGTATATAGAGAGTTTTTTCTTTCTAAAAGTACAATTATTAAAACAAATATTATATTAATAAACACTATATAGTTGGCAAAAAATCTAATAAATGATTCCATAACTCCCCCTTTATTTTATTTTAACATTTTTTCTCAAAAAAATCTTGACATTTTTCTATTTTTTTATTGTGTATTTACAAATTTTAAGCTATACTAATAGTGAACAATTCTATTTATAAGGCAGGTGAACAGTTATGAAAAGCTTTTTTAGTAAGTTTGAAAAAGAACAAAAATTTAATCTCTTCAGTGGAGATTTTTTAAATAAACTATCTGGTTACCCAACTAGAAGCGATATTTCTGAAGCTATATTATCTGAAATTAAAAATTCAGTCAGAAATTATATCAAAGATATGAGTTCTTTTTCTGATATAGTTCAAGCTTATCTTGATTCTGTTGTAGACACAAAAAAAAATTTAGTTAGGCAAATTAAAGAAAATTATGAATATAGATATAATACCAATTTAGAAATTTATGATAATATCATCTCTTCTAATCATTTTAAAACTATATTCACAATCAATTTTGATACTATTTTAGAAAATAACTTTCCTAATACTATCACAAAAATAACTCCATGTCAGTTAAAGGAAATTCAAGATGATAAAATTGGGTATTATAAATTTTTTGGTGACATAAATAATGTAGGAACTGTCTTTATCTCTAGCCAAGATATTAGAAAATTGAAAAGTTTAGAGTTTTATGATAATTTCTTCAATAAAGTTAGGAAAGAATTTGAATTAAGACCAACTTTATTTTTAGGTATCAGTTTAGAAGATTCTGATTTATTAGATATTTTAGATTTTATAGCTGCTCCTATAAAAAACTTACAACCTTTATATATGGTCACTTCTACTACAATTATCAGTAGTAAAGCAGCTGAATTAATTAACAAATATAATATCAAACTTATCACTTTCGGAACTAAAGATTTTATTGATTATTTTAAAGAGATTTCGAAAAAAGCTATTAATATTTCATCTGAAAAAAAGATTGTGTGGTAGTACCAGAGGAAAGTACTCCCAAAAATACTACCACTTCTGAAATAAAAGAAAGTACTAATAATATATTAAAATTAGATTATACTCTTTCTACTAAAGACGAAATTACTTCAACGAATGAAATAGAAAATAAAATACTTAAAAACTCTGATTCAGATATAATAGAAATTCCTTTTATAAAAGGTATCGAAACAGGATTAGAAATCTCGTATACTTCACTTAAATTAAAAGAATTTCCTTTAAAAGAAAATAATCTTCCTCTCTATGAAGATATTATTGAAAATATAAGTTTAAATAGTTGTAATTTAAATATAAATAATTTAACTCTTTTTAATGTTAACATTAGAGTTTTAAATTATAAAAAATTTAAACTCATTGAATTTAAGACAAGAGAATTTAAACTAGCCTTAAGCATTCAACTTTTTGATGATAAAACAATAAGAAAAGCTGGAGATTATTTTAGCTATGAGATTTTTAGTAAACTTAAAGACATCAGGCTTATAGCTGTTGCAAATATTTTTAAACTAATTTTTTCTGGTGAAGTTATAACTTTTAATATAAATGATTTAGTTGCTGAAATTCAATTTGAAAATCCTATTCAAGTTCATAAGTTTGATAAAATTATTGAGAGTGTAAAAAAATATGAAGAAACTATGAAGCTTCTTCATATATCTAAATGGAGAAATTTTTCTGAAGCTTCTATAAAATTCTATACTCTTCATCTTCTTCATAATTATATAAATAATATTAGAAGCATAGATACTTGGATCAACTTCAAACTCTATAATAAATATAACATCAAACCAGGAGATAAAATCTCTTTTACAAGAATACATGAACTAAATATTCGTGGATTTAATTATAATTTAAAAGAAGAAGTTAGTATTAAATCTAGTATATCTAATACAGAAATTGATAACGAAAAAAATTTTGTATTTGGTTACAGAAAAATAGTTAATCTAAAACTGACAACTATTCAAAAATATTAACTTTGAGAGGTGAAATAACTTCATATGCTAAATAAAGATCAGTTTTTTAAAGATTTTTCAATAGATACAAATTACTTCAATTCTACCGGGCTTATTTGGGATGACCTCATCAAAATTTATGATGATTACTCATTATTAGTTCCTCAACTTGAAAAAGAAGCTGAATACATTGTATCTAAATTAATAGATTTACCTAGTGTACACTCTGTTCGAAGGAGAGTAAAAAAGCCTAAACATCTTATAGAAAAAATAATTAGAAAAGGTAAAAAATATGTAGATAAGGGAATTTCAATAGAGACTTATAAAGAAATAGTAACTGATTTAATTGGAATAAGAGTCCTACATCTTTTTAAAGATGATTGGAAGGATATTCATCATGAAATTTTAGGTCTATGGGAAATTAAAGAAACTCCACAAATTAATATAAGACGTGGAGATTATAATGTTATTCAATTACAAGAAAATATCTCTACAATGAATTGTGAAATTATTGTTAGAGATCATGGCTATCGTTCTGTACATTATTTAATAAGTATACCTGTAACAAAAAAAAATGAAATTCTTGTTGAAATCCAAGTGAGAACTGTTTTTGAGGAAGCTTGGAGTGAAATAGATCATCTTATGAGATACCCATATGATATAGATAATCCAATTATTACTGAATATTTAGCTATTTTTAATAGAATTGTAGGAAGTGCTGATGAAATGGGAACTTTTATTAAAAATATGAAATCTCATTTTTCATTAAATCATAATAAAAACAACAATAAAAGAGAACTAGATACAAAATTTAAATAAAAATTATACTTTATTTTCCTTATAACCTTTGACTTAAAATACTTAGATAATTATTTCCCTTATTGAATTTTTCATTATATTTTTTATGCTCTAAATACTATTAGGTCTTGAATTAATTAATTCAAGACCTTTTTTCTAATTTTATTAGCTTTATAAATTTAAACTTTTAAGATAATATCTAAAAACAAGCAATGTACTAAAATGTATTTGCTCTTTTTCTTTCTATACTTATATGTGAATTTTCTATCGGTAAATAGTGCTTGTGATGTACTATAGGATATTCACTTTTTACATAAAGTATCTCCTCTAATAACCAGCTTTTATCATTTTTAGATATTGGATATTTCATAGAAGTAAAATTACCCGCTATAGAATAATTTATATTCAATGTTGAATGCCTAGCTTTTTGGTATGAACTTTCTTCTAAAAATTTGAGAAGTGAGATTTTATCATCTAAATCTATTTTTTCCTCTGTTATGGTTTCTATAGGAATTAACGACAATGTATATGCTATCCCTTTTCCTTTTACTTTATACCATCTGTCTACAAATATCACAACTGGAGATTTTCGTCCTAATACTTTAATTGTATAATCGCTTGGAGGCTCTATTTTAAATTCTAATTCTACTTCATCTATCTCTATATCTAATGATGTATAAATAGGATGATATAAAATTTCAAGTCCCTTTTTATAACGATTTTGTGATTGAATTATAAAATTTCCTTTCCCATGTATATTCTTTATAATTCCATCTTCTTGTAATAAAGCTAAAGCTTGTCTAAGAGTCATTCTACTTACCTCCATCATCTTAGCTAACTCTGGCTCTGTTGGTAATTTCCCATTTTCTTCAAACTCTCCATCTTTTATAAGTTTAAATAATTTATCATAAACAGCCACACATTTAGGAAGCTTTTTACTTCCTTTTATGGCTTCTCTAATCTCTTCTATTGTCACTTTTCTCTTTCTCCCTTCAAATATATTATAATTCAATATTTAACACTATTGGGCAATGATCAGAACCTAAAATTTCGGTATGAATCTCTGCATCTCTCATATTTTCTTTTATTCTATCAGAAACTAAGAAATAATCTATTCTCCATCCAGCATTTTTAGCTCTAGCACTAAATCTATAAGACCACCACGAATAAATATCTGTCTTATCTGGATAAAAATATCTAAAACTATCTACAAAACCACTCTCTAAAAGTTTTGTCATTTTCTCTCTTTCCTCATCAGAGAAACCAGCATTTTTTCTATTAGTTTTTGGATTTTTTAAATCTATCTCTTTATGAGCAACATTTAAATCTCCACAAACTATTACAGGTTTTTTCTTATCTAATTCTAAAAGATAACTTTTAAAAGCCTCTTCCCATTTCATTCTATAATCTAATCTAGCTAATTTTTCTTGTGAATTAGGAGTATATACAGTTATCATATAAAATTTTTCAAATTCTAATGTGATTACTCTTCCCTCTTTGTCATGCTCCTCTATTCCTATTCCATAATGAACAGAGATAGGCTTCTCCTTTGTAAAAATAGCTGTTCCAGAATATCCTTTTTTCTCAGCATAATTCCAATATTGATAATATCCATCTAACTCTAATTCTATTTGTCCCTCTTGTAATTTTGTTTCTTGTAGACAAAATATATCTGCTTGTTGTTCTTTAAAGTAATCAAAAAAACCTTTACCTACACAAGCTCTTAATCCATTTACATTCCATGATATTAATTTCATAAGCTCTCCTTCTATTTAATTTATATATTACACTTATAATTATATCATATTTATATTTTTATGCAATTATTTTAGACAAAAAAAAGGACAACCTACTTGGTTGTCCTTAAGAAAATATTAGTTAAAACTATTTAACAGCGATAACTTCTATTTCAACTTTTACATCTTTTGGAAGTCTTGCTACTTCTACACAAGCTCTTGCTGGTTTTACATCCCCAAGATACTCATTGTATACTTCGTTGATAGCTGCGAAGTCGTTCATATCTTTGATGAATACTCCTGCTTTTACAACATCTTTCATTGAATATCCTGCTGCTTCAACTATTGCTTTTACATTTTCTAAAGATTGTCTTGTTTGCTCTTTTACATCTTCTGATACTAATGTCATTGTTGCAGGTACAAATGGTATTTGTCCTGATACAAATAGCATTCCATTAACCTCAATAGCTTGTGAATATGGACCTAAAGCAGCTGGTGCTTTATCTGTGTGAATTACTCTACTCATTTTCTATTCCTCCTACATCATGTTATCTATATGTGTAAATCTCTATATAAGAGAACTTTACCCTAATTAAATATTGTTCTATGGAGTAGTTTCCCTTCATTTTTTACTTTTAAAATCTCAGCTAAAATATCTATAGCTATTTCTTCAGGAGTACCATCTGAAAGATTTAATCCTATTGGTGCAAAGAGATTATCATTTATAGGGGCTATTCGTTCAAGATTTTTCTTTAAAGTTTCTATTTTCCTTTTACTTCCTATGACACCTATATATTTAGCTCCTCTATTCTTTACAAGATTTAAAACTTCTTCATCTAATAAGTGGCCTCTTGTTACTATTACTATATAAGTATTATCATCAATTCTCTCTTTTGTCAAGATATCTTTAAAATTTCCTAAGATTAGTTCAGGTATATCAAACTTTAATTCTTCTCTATCATCTATAATTTTCAGATCAAAATTTAGTGTTTTAGCTACTTTAAAAAGTTTTGCTCCAACATGTCCAGCACCACAAATTAATAATTTAGGAAAAGGAACAAAGACTTTAATAAATCCCTTCATTGTCCCTCCACAATTCATTTGTAATTCATCTGTAGTTGTAAGATTATATTCAAAACTTTCACTTTTACCTATCTCCAAAAGTTCTCTAGCTCTATTTATAATAACACTCTCTATTTTCCCACCACCAATGGTTCCTATTAGTTCATCTTTGAATACACCCATAATAGTCCCACTTTTTCTTGGTGTAGACCCTGTAGCCTCAGTTATAGTTACTAATGCTCCTCTCTTCCCTTGTGATAATTTTTCTTCTATCTTTTTTAAAATAATTAACTCCATATTGCACCTCTATATATTTTTCTTATTTTTTAGATATAAAATGGCTTCTAATACAGCTCCACCTATTGCCCTAGCTTTATCTGAAATAGTAAAACAATTAGCTTGTTCTTGCTCTCTTGGATCTATATCTGCAATTTTAAATTTTTCTGGTACTTCACATCCTTCTTTAATAACTCCTCTTAATACTCCATTTATAGTAGCTAATACATCTACTCCATCAACAGTGGCAATAACTTGATTTTTCTCTACCATATCACCTATTTTACAATTATGTCTTACTATTCCAGAACAAGGACTATATATTACTCTTTCTTTTCCTATACCATTTATAATTCCTGGGATTCCAGTATTTTCTATAGATTTACCTTCAAAAATAAGCTTTCCTAAATTATGTCCTCTCATAGTTTCAATTACAATGTCTACATCTTTTCCAGCAACAAATCCAGGTCCTAAAGCTATAGTGATAGGAGCCATTTCTTTAACTGTTCCACAATTTTTTTTTGCCAAAATTGCATCTATAACTGCAAAAGGTCTAAATTTCTCTATACTTTTTCCTTCTGGATCTATCAATACAGGTATTTTTTTTTCATTCCAACAGCTTTCTAATTCATTAAATGATCGACAAAACTTTGCACTAATTCCTTCTATTTTTGTTTCATTATCGTAAATAGCTTCACTAAATGAAACTTTTCTTCTTATAGAGGTAGGTTTTTCTATTTCTAGTATTAATACTTTAAATCCTACTCTATATAATTTCTGAATACTACCTGTGGCTATATCTCCACCACCTCTTACTATAACTAATTTTTTGTCTATAACTGACATTTCATCAACCTCACTTTATCTATTTCCTATTTTTAGCATAATCTAGTTTATAAAATATGTCAACTTTATTTTTTATAGAAATATTTTATTAAATATGTTATATTAAGAAAGTAAGAAAATATTTAGAAAAGAGGTAAAATGAAAGATAAATTAGGAAGAGTTATAGATTATCTGAGATTCTCTCTAACAGATAGATGTAATCTCAGATGTAAATATTGTATGGGAGATAAAGATATAGTTTTTCTTCCTAAAGATGAGTTATTGTCAGTTGAAGAGATAGGAAGAGTAACAAGGATATTTTCAGATTTAGGAATAAAAAAAGTTCGTATCACTGGGGGAGAACCATTAGTTAGAAGAAATTTTAGAGATATTATTGAAACTATAAATAATATTAAAACCATTGAAGAGATTAATATTACTACTAATGGAATTAGGTTAAGTGAGGAATTAGAGTTTTTAAAAGATAAAAAAATTCATAGTTTAAATATAAGCTTGGATACGTTGAAAAAAGATTTATTTAGAGAGATTACTGGTGGTGGAGATTTAGATAAGGTATTATTCTCTTTATATAGAGCTATAGAGCTAAAATTTAAAAGAATTAAACTCAATGTTGTCCTTGTTAGAGGAAAAAATGACAGTGAGATAATGGATTTTGTAAACTTGACAGAAAAGTATCCAATCGATATTAGATTTATTGAGCTTATGCCAATAGGACTGGGAAAAGAGTATGTTCCAATCTCAAATGATGAGGTTAAAGATATTATTTTAAAGGAGAAAAAGTTAACTCCATTTAATGAAAGAATAGGTTCGGGACCTGCAACTTATTATAAAACAGAAAAAGGAATAGGGTGTGTAGGATTTATTACTCCTATATCACATAATTTTTGTGAAAAATGTAATAGGGTAAGAGTAACACCAGAGGGATTTTTAAAACTTTGTTTACATTGGAATGATGGTTTAAATTTAAAAGAGTTACTTAGAGCAGGGGTATCTGATGAAGTAATAAAAGAAAAAATACAATTAACTATAGATAGTAAACCAGATAGACATAAAATGGAAAAAAAAGATGATGAAAATTTTGATAAAAGATATATGAATGAAATTGGAGGATAAGATGGCAAAAATAGTAGCAATATGTATCAGTGAAAAGAAAGGAACTCAAAAGGTTAATGTACATGAGGGAGTTCTAATTGAAAATTTTGGTTTAGAAGGAGATGCTCATGCTGGAAACTGGCATAGACAAGTGAGTCTACTTTCTAAAGAAAAAGTTACAGATTTCGTTACAAAAGGTGGCAATGTAATAGATGGAGATTTTGGAGAAAATCTTATAGTAGAGGGAATGGATTGTGCAAAGCTTCCTGTTGGAACTAGATTAAAAATTAATGATGATATTATATTAGAGGTAACTCAAATTGGTAAAGAGTGTCATTCACATTGTGCAATTTACCATGCTGTAGGAGATTGTATTATGCCTAGAGAGGGAATATTTACCATTGTAATAAAAGGTGGAAAAGTAAAAGAGGGAGATACTATTGAGATAATTTAATTATTATCTCTTTTCTTTTTTTATAATATATGATATAATCATCAAAGTGATTAAAAAGTAAAATATTTTAAATAATAAAAAAAATATATTAAACTAAAAGAATTGAACACAGTAATTCTGAGTAATGGAGGTATGAGATTGAAAAAAGACATAAGTATTAAAAATGTTACTAAAAGCTATGATGGAGTTCAAGTATTGAAAAACATCAACTTGGATATAAAAGATGGAGAGATTTTTTCTATTTTGGGACCTTCGGGGTGTGGTAAAACCACCTTGCTTAGAATGATAGCAGGATTTACAGAGCCAGATGGAGGAGCTATCTACTTAGGAGATGAGGATATTACAAAACTTCCACCTAATAAGAGAAATGTAAATACAATATTTCAAAAATATGCACTGTTTCCACATCTAACTGTATATGAAAATGTAGCTTTTCCTTTGAGATTAAAGAAAATAGATAATGCCACTATAGATAGTGAAGTTAAAAAGTTTGTAAAATTAGTGGGACTTTCTGAACATATTAATAAGATGCCTAATCAACTTTCTGGAGGACAACAACAAAGGGTATCTATAGCTAGAGCTTTGATTAATAAACCAGGACTTCTACTATTAGATGAGCCTCTTTCAGCACTAGATGCCAAGTTAAGACAAAATCTATTGATTGAATTGGACTTGATACATGAAGAAGTAGGAATTACATTTATATTTATAACACATGACCAGCAAGAAGCTCTATCAATATCAGATAGAATAGCTGTAATGAATAAAGGAGAGATTTTACAAGTAGGAACTCCAGCAGAGGTATATGAATCTCCAGCTGACTCTTTTGTTGCTGACTTTATAGGAGAGAATAACTTCTTTGAAGGAACAGTTACAGAGATTATGGATAAAGAGTTTGCAAAACTTTATAATGAAAAATTAGGAAGTCTAGTTTTTGAAATGGACAAACCTGTAAAAATTGGAGATAAAGTTAGGGTATCTATTAGACCAGAGAAGATTAAATTATCTAAAACTATGCCTAAGGCTGTAAATGAGAATGAAAAAATAAATGTTTTAAAAGTATATGTAAATGAATTAATTTATTCTGGATTCCAAAGTAAATACTTTGTTTTCTTAAATAATGATAAAGAGTTAACTTTTAAGGTATTTAAACAACATGCTGTGTATTTTGATGATAATGATGAGGGAGCTATCTGGTGGGACGAAGAAGCATATATAGCTTGGGATGCTGATGATGGTTTCTTAGTAGAGGTGATATCTGGTGAAGAAAAGTAAACTTGGTACATACTACACTCTTCCAATAGCACTTTGGTTGATAGTTTTCTTTGCTATTCCAATGGCTATTGTGTTAGCATACGCCTTTTTAAAAAAGGGAACTTATGGTGGAGTAGAGATGGAGCTTTCACTAGCTAGTTTCTACATATTTACAGACAAAGTTTTTTTGACAACCCTATTTAAAACAGTTTATATATCTATTATGGTAACTATATTTACAGTACTATTATCAATACCTACTGCTTATTATATGGCTAGGTCTAAATATAAAAAAGAATTATTATTTTTAGTAATTATTCCTTTTTGGACAAATTTTTTAATTAGAATCTATGCTTGGATAGCTGTATTGGGAAATAATGGATTTTTAAATAATATATTATTGAAATTAGGAATAATAGATACTCCATTACAACTATTGTACAATACAGGAGCTGTTATACTTATCTCTGTATATACTAGTTTACCATTTGCTATACTTCCTCTATATGCTGTAATAGAGAAGTTTGATTTCTCTCTTATAGAGGCAGCTAGAGATCTAGGGGCTACTAATAGAGAAGCTTTTTTCAAAATTTTTATTCCTAATATAAAGCCAGGAATTATAACTGCTGTACTATTTACATTTATTCCAGCTCTAGGTTCATATGCTGTACCGAAGTTAGTAGGAGGAACACAGGCTACAATGCTAGGAAATATAATTGCTCAACATCTTACAGTTACTAGAAACTGGCCTCTAGCTTCTACAATCTCAGCAGCTCTTATAATAGTGACTTCAATAGCTATACTATTATTTATGAAGCTTAGCAATAAAGAAACAAAACTAGAGGTGGTGGCTGAAGATGAATAAGAGAAGAACTTCATTATTCTTTTTTATACTTTCAATGTTATTTTTCTATATTCCCTTAGTTATATTGATAGTATATTCATTTAATGATGGAAAATCTATGGTATGGAAAGGATTTTCATTAAAATGGTATAGAGAGTTATTTATGTATTCAGATAATATTTGGAAAGCTTTTAGATATAGTGTAGGGATAGCTATTGTATCTGGGCTTACTTCTACAATTATTGGAACTCTTGGAGCTATTGGACTTCAATGGTATGACTTTAAAGGAAAAAAATATTTACAAACACTTACTTATGTTCCTTTAGTTATTCCAGAGATAATTTTAGGGGTTTCTCTTCTTATTTTATTTGCTACAATAAAGTTTGAATTAGGACTTACTACTATATTTATAGCTCATACGACATTTAATATTCCTTTTGTACTATTTATAATACTATCTAGATTAGAGGAGTTCGATTATTCTATAGTAGAGGCTGCTTATGACCTTGGGGCAACAGAGTGGCAAGCACTTACAAAGGTAATTATTCCTGCTATACTTCCGGGGATAATATCCGGATTTTTAATAGCTGTAACTCTATCTTTTGATGATTTTGTTACTACATTCTTTGTGGCAGGACCAGGTTCATCAACACTTCCACTTAGAATCTATTCTATGATAAGATTAGGAGTTTCTCCTGTTATCAATGCACTATCAGTTTTACTAATTGGTATATCTATAATTTTAACTCTATCTACTAAGAGTTTACAAAAATATTTAATTAAATAACTCTTGGAAAATAACAAAAAGTATAGTATAATCTACTTAGAAATTGACTTTTGGAGGATTTAAGCAATGAAGAGAATATTAAAATTTTTATTGACATTTATACTTATCTTTACAGCTTATTCTTGTACTAGTTTAAAAGATATTGCTAGAAAACAAGAAGCTGCTAAATATAATGACATTAGAGCAACTTTTATTACAACTCAAGGAGATATTACTTTTTATCTTTATCCAGAAGCTGCTCCTATAACAGTAGCAAACTTTATAAACCTTGCTCAAAAAGGTTATTATAATAATACTAAAATACATAGAGCTGTTGAAAATTTTGTAGTTCAAGGTGGAGACCCTACTGGTACTGGTACTGGTGGTCCTGGATACTCTATTCCAGATGAGTATGTAGATTGGTTGGACTTCTTCCAACAAGGTATGTTGGCTATGGCTAATGCTGGTCCTGATACTGGTGGTTCTCAATACTTTATGACTTTGTATCCTGCTGAATGGCTAAATGGTAAACATACAATATTTGGTGAATATGTAAGTGATATAGACTTTGAAAGAATAAAAAAATTAGAAGTTGGAGATGTTATAAAAGAAATTAAATTTACTGGTGATATAGATTTTTTCTTATCATTACATAAAGATCAAATAGATGAATGGAATCAAATTTTAAACACTACTTACCCTGGATTAAAAAATTATCCTGTAAAACCAATAGAGGAATATCAAGGTGAAGCTCTTGCTTATAAAGAAGAGTTAACTAGAATATATACTAGACAAGAAGAAAAAAAAGAAGAAAGAGAATGGCCTATCCCTAGATTTATCAGAGCAGTTGAAAGAAAAATTAAAGGAGAGGACTCTACATCTTCTTATGAATTTTAATTATTAAATACCATAAAGTTTAAGAGTAATTTTATTTAAAATAAAGGGTTATTCTTGAGCTTTATGTATTCTATAAAATAAAAAAGGAACCTAAAATGGGAATAAGATATAATAAAATTAAAAATAAACATCCTAGAGAAATAGTTTTACTAAAAAGCTTCCCATGTAAATATAGAAAATGCAATTTTTGTAATTACATTGAAGATAACTCTTTAGATGAAAATGAAATAGATAGAGTCAACCTCAAAACACTAAAAAAAATAACTGGAGAATTTGGTGTTTTAGAAGTAATTAATTCTGGTTCTGTATTTGAACTAACATCGAAAACTCTAACTGAAATAAGAAAAATAGTAGTAGAAAAAAAAATTAAAGTTTTATATTTTGAAATCTACTATGGATATATAAAAAGGCTCAATGAAATAAGAGAATATTTTAAAGAAACAGAAGTTAGATTTAGAATGGGATTAGAAACTTTCAATAATGAATATAGAATAAAAAAATATAATAAAAATTTTTCTTTAAACGAAAAACAACTTTCAGAAATTGCAAAAGAAATTTATTCTGTATGTCTATTAATTTGTACTCAAGGGCAAACTGAAGAAATGATAAAAACAGATATTGAATTAGGTTTAAAATATTTTAAATCTATAACAATCAACATTTTTGTAGATAATGGAACAATTATTAAAAGGGATACTCAACTAGTTAAATGGTTTATTAAAAATTATTCTTTTTTAACTACTAATGATAGAGTTGAACTCTTAATTGATAATAAAGATTTAGGTGTATTTGAACAATAATTGAATTTTTAATTTAAATGTGTTATAATAATTGAAAAGCTCTAGTAGCTCACTAGGCAGAGCACTTGCATGGTAAGCAAGAGGTAGGTGGTTCAAATCCACTCTAGAGCACCAGTTTTTAAAATTTTTATAGATAACTAGATATATTTTATAAAATGAAGGGGCTGTTGCAAATTTAAATAGCCAAAACTTTGAAATTAACTGAAGAGCTTTTTTTCTATTTAATTTTTTTCTTTTTATATTAAAAAAGGTATATAGTATTAAAAATTTTTTCAAATTTCTAATACTATATACCTATATTAACCTAACTAAATAATAACATGTCTTTTACTTTAATTCAACCTAAAATTTTTAATCTTTTACAATATCAAAATTTTTGATGATGACCCTTCATGAAAACTTAATACCATTTTCTAGGATATAGATTTCATCAAACTTTTGTAAGTATTTTCTTACAAAACTTGTTAGAATATTTGCTATCATTCTTTATGCTTATTCTAGAACTATTTATTCTACTCACGATATTGAAATACTTGTCTGGAAAATATTAAGTTTAGATTTCTTAATCTTCTTGATCATTCTACTATTCCTAGATTTTTAAACAAAATTGGACATTTATTCCCTGATTTATTTGAACAATTTATGAAAAAATTTTTTAACTAGAAGATATCTCTACATGAAAATGAACAATTAAAACCAGGATATAATCTGCAAATTAAAGTTATAATTGAATATATTTGTGCTTATGATATTTTTCAAATCCTTCAAATTCAAAAACTCTAATTCTTTTTTTTGGAAAAATCAAATTACTAGATTTAAATACTAAAAATGTAGTAGCTGATTATGAATATTTAGAAAAGTAGGGATATAATTCAATATAAAACCGATATATTTCGAAAAATTAAAAACTAAAAAATTAAATAAAGTTAAAAATTTAATATATGACTATGAAGAAAACAAACTTTTTAAAAAAGATGGTTTAGAATTAAAATTTCTTTATTCGAGCAAAAATAGGAAAAACAATATTTTTTAATCCAGAAATACAAAAGACAATAGGTTACAATACAAGATTTAGAATATTATCTAAAAAATCTTAAAAAAATATATTAAGCACCTACAGAAAGTATCTAAGAATAAATAGAAGTATTCAAGTAGAAGAAGCTTTTGTAGTTTTAAAAAAATATAAAATTAAGAAAATTAAAAGTTCGAAGGGAAATAGTGTATTAAGAGAAATTTGTTTATTTTGTCTAGAATATAATTTAAATCGCTTGATACAAAGAGGAAAACTAATAAAAAAGTAAGAACACTTTATCCCTTAAAAACAGCATAAAAAATAAAAAAGAGGGATGTTTTTTGTGTTACCTAAAAATAAATAAGAAATGAAAAATTTAAAGAAATCAATAAAATGATTTCTATTTTTTATACCAAAATAAAAATGTTGCAAACTAATGATTAAAAATCATTAATTTGCAACAGCTCCTTCACTTTATTTTGTATAATCTTCTAATCTTTTATAGACCATAGTAGCCGCTACTTCCATTAATCTTTCTTTTATAACATCATCAGTTATATTTTCATAATAATTCGTAGCTATAAGAGTAGCAAATCCATGTGCATACATCCAACAATCTAAATAGAGATTTGTTTTAAATTCCTCATCTAAATTATCAAATCTATTATCCTTAGACATCTCTTCTTTTATTAAATCTCTAAACTCTCTAATTACTTCATTTCTCTTTCCTAAACTTTCTCTTAAAAATATAGCTTGAAAAAGCTCCTTCTGCTCTCTAGCAAAAATACATATTCCCATTCCTATATTCAAAAATATAAAATTTGTTCTCTCCTCCTTCACATATTCAAGAAAAAGTTTTTTAGCTTCATCTAATAATTCATGTTTTAGATTATCTATGGAATCATAAAAACTATATATAGGTGCAGGAGATGCCCCTAATGATTTTGCAAGGTTTCTAGCACTAATTCCATCTATCCCCTCAACTTTAAATACTTCAAAGGCAGTCTTATATACTTGTTCCTTCGTAAATATTGGTTTTTTTGGCATATGCTTTCCTCCTTAACAAATTCTATTAAAATCTCTTAGTATATGATACTCCAAAGGCAGTTATACTCTTATCATATGATGGATTAGGTACTGCTCCTTGATATTTAATATCATAATGTCCATTTTCTGAATCATAGAAGAAATGACATACTGTAAATACCCATTCAGTAGTTTCATCTGGATTATATTTTAATCCTGTTCCTAATGTTACAGAGTTTAGTGCATACTCTACATCATCATAAGAAGTAACCTTTGCTCCTGTATCTGCATAGTTAATACTTCCAAGTACAGCCCACTTAGGAGAAAATCTATACTCTGTTCCTAATGCTAATTCCCAACCATTATCATATTCTGCTTCTAATCCTTTTAATGGTACTCCACCTAGATTTCCACTTCCAGCTACTCTATCCATTTTAGCATCTTTATTAAAATAGTAGTTTCCAGATAAACCTACTATCCAATTATCTGTAACCTTATATGACATACCTGCTGCTAAAATAGCTGGTAAATCTCTCCTTATTTTAGTTCCAGGCATATATTCTGGATAGAAATTTCCAAATCCTAAATCTAAAATTCCAGGTATTACGACATTATTATAACTTCCTTTTGCCTCAAAATTTAATTTTACTCTACTATCATATCTCATAGATAAATTTAGTTTTTCATTAACTTGATAATTTGCTCCTAGTTGAAAACCATAACCCCAAGCTGTTCTCTCTGAATCTATATCAGCATGCAATTTCCCACTAAATTTTGCATCAATAAGTGCTTGTGTAGCTAGATCTGTACTTTTTAAATTTAAATCTCCTTTTAACTCTCTAATCCCATAAACTAATCTACCAGCTGCTGATAATGATAACTTATTATCTACTTTCCAAACTTTTCCTAAAGTAGTTTGAGCATAAAGATTTTTTCCCTCTGCTGATGAACCTGCATCTTTTAAATCTTTAATTGCTCCAACACCAGAAATAGAAATTCCACCCATTGCATTCACTATGTCAGGAATTACAGCTGTACCAGCTACACCATTATCATATTTAAGATCTCCTCCACCTGCTATTCCTCCAAATGTCCAATAAAGGGTGGAATCATCTTCTACTCTATACAAAGCAAAGTTAGGGATAGGTTGAAATAAGTCAGCCTTATACTCTTCCCCTTTATATTCCATTTTCTCATGTCCAACAGCTAATTGAGCTCCTATATGAACATAAATTCCCTTTTCTAAATTTATAATACCAGCTGGGTTATAATAAACAGAAGCATTGTTTATCATTCCATTTTGAGCTTGGTTTCCTAAATATTCTGTTGTATATGTTTGAATGTGGTCGATAGAAGCTCCATAAGCCACTGATGTCAATACAGTAGTTAGAGCTAATAATCCTAATCTTTTTTTCATTTTTCCTCCTACTATCTTTAATAACATATGTAATATATCATTTTTTCTTTAATATTTTATTAAATAAAGATTAAAATTTTTTAATTTTTTAGATAGTTTGAGAAATTAAACCTTTATTATAAGCATTTAAAAGTTTCTTTAAATCATTTACTTGAGTTTGTAGTTCTTTTCCTATATCTGTGTCTTTTACTCTTATTCTATTTACACTTGTATCCTCTATTAATCTTGTAGATGAGATAATATCTCTTCCCTCTTTTACAGCTTTTTCTACTGATTCAAAAGGTTCATGAGCTACTATTTTAAGTCCATAAGAGTTATATATAAGAGTATACCCAGCTATACCTGTTTCTTTTTGGTAAGCTTTAGAAAATCCCCCATCTATTATATACAACTTTCCATTAGCTTTTACAGGACTCTCTCCTTTAAGAGTCTTTACAGGTACATGTCCATTTATAATATGTGATATATTGGGATTTAATCCAAATTCTTCTAATATTTTTCTACAAATACTCTCTTCATTACAATAACTATAATATGGATTTTTTCTCTCTACATGTATACTCTTATCATCTATAAAATATCTTTCAAAAGTTTTCATAGCATCTTTACCAAAAAGTGGAGAATTTTTTCCACACCATAAATACCATAAAAAATCATTATAAAATATTTTCTTATCCTTTTTCTTCCTATAATAATAAGCTTCTCTTACAAGCTCCTCTATTTTATCTAAATATTTTTTTCCTTTTAATTTTTCTCCAAGAAGAGTAACTTCTCTTAGCTCCCCACCTTCATTAAGAGGAATACAACCATGATAAAGTAGATTAGAGTTATATTTTAGATAGACACTTCCATTAGTAAAGAAAAACTCTATATGTTTTTGTAATCTTTCACTATTTACAAAAAATCTCTCTAATTTTTCCATTACATCTTCCTCTTCCTTTGTAAGAAGATATGGGTTTTCTCTATCTATTGTAGGAAAGTTTCTATCGTTTAATTCATACTCCTTTCCCTCTACCTCTACTACTCCTCTATCAAAATCTATCTTATCTAAAAGCTGTCTATCCATCAAATCAAAATCTGGATTTCTTTTTGCCATCTCTCCTTCTACTTTAAATTGTATTATAGAGATAGCCTTATGTATTTGAGCCATCAAATGACTCTTTCTCTCTCCCTTAGGAATAAAGTTTTTACACTCATCATCTCCATAAGTTTCCATAGCAAAGGTAGCTAATGGAAGCATATTTATTCCATAAGCTTCCTCTAATATATCTGTATTGGAATATCTAGCACAAATTCTTACTACATTGGCAATACAAGCTCTATTTCCAAGCCCTGCTCCTATCCACAACATATCATGGTTACCCCATTGAATATCAGTGTTATGATGTTTCATAAGTGAATCCATAATTAAATGTGGACTACTTCCTCTATCATAAATATCTCCTATTATATGTAGTTTATCTATCATAAGTCTTTGTATCAAATCGGCTATTGCTTTTATAAACTCCTTAGCTCTTCCGATAGAGATGATAGTATCTATAATATTTTCTACATACTCTTTTCTATTTGGTAACTCTTTTCTTTCATAGATTAGCTCTTGTAATACATAAGCAAAATCTTGTGGCATAGCTTTTCTTACCTTTGAACTTGTATATTTAGAAGCTGTCATACTACATACCTCTATCATTCTATATATAGTGTTCTTTAGCCATTTATCTAAATTTTGCCCATTTTTCATTATATAATCTACCTTTTTAGTAGGATAATATATGACACTAGCTAACTCTTTTTTTTCATAATTACTTAGCTCATCTTTAAATATATCATTTATCTTCTCTTTTATAGTTCCAGAACCATTTTTTAACACATGATGAAAAGCGTCGTACTCACCATGTATATCTGTTAAGAAATGTTCTGTTCCCTTTGGCAAATTCAATATTGCTTGTAAGTTGATTATCTCTGTTGTAGTTTCAGAGATATTTCTAAATTTTGTAGATAACAGTTTTAAATATTTTAGCTCTAAATTCTCATCTCTATTACCCATATTCTCTCCTTAATTTCTGTATTTTATTATAAAAAGAAAACTAAGAATTGCTTCAAAACTCCACAATTCTTTAGTTTTCTTTATTTTCTATCTTCTATATTTTATATGACTTTGAGCTGCAGCAACTATAGCTACTAAAACTCTAAATGGAGAACAACTTACATAATCTAATCCTACTTGTTCAAAGAACTCTATACTCTTAGGGTCTCCACCATGCTCTCCACATACTCCCATCTCTATATGTGGATTTTTTCTTCCAAGTTCTACAGCTAGTTTTACTAATTTTCCTACTCCTCTTTCATCTATTGTTGCAAAAGGTTCAACTTTTAATATTCCATTCTCATAATACTCTGGCATAAATTTAACTGAGTCATCTCTTGAAAGTCCCATAGTAGTTTGAGTTAAGTCATTAGTTCCAAATGAGAAGAAATCCACCTCTGCTCCTATCTCATCAGCAAGTAAACAAGCTCTTGGAGTTTCCATCATAGTTCCTAGTTTATAATCTATTCTCATACCTTGCTCTTCAAATACCTTTTCTATCTCTGTAATTAGATTTTTCTTAATAAATAACAACTCTTTTGCTCCTATTATTAAAGGTATCATTATCTCAGGTTTAACATCTAATCCCTCTCTCTTACATTGTATTCCAGCTTCTATTATTGCTCTAGCTTGTACATTATATAATTCTGGACGAGTTACAGCAAGCCTACATCCTCTATGTCCTAACATAGGGTTTTCATCTTTTAGATTTCTTACTCTTCTCTCTATCTCTTCAAGAGATACTCCTAGAATTTCAGCCATCTTCTCTTTATCCTTTTGCTCTTTTGGTAAAAATTCATGTAAAGGTGGGTCAAGAAGTCTTACTATGACTACATCATTTTCTACTACTTTAAATATGTTATAGAAATCCTCTCTTTGTAATTGGTGCATCTTTTCTAAGGCTCTTGCTACCTCATCAGTATCATGGCTAAGTATCATACCTCTAATTGTCCAAATTTTATCTTTTTGGAAAAACATATGCTCAGTTCTACAAAGTCCTATTCCCTCAGCTCCAAATCCTTTTCCTAATTGAGCATCTGTTACTGTATCAGCATTCATTCTTATTCCTAATCTTTTTATCTCTTTACACCAACTTACAAACTCTTTTAAGTTATCATCAAATTGTGGCTTTGTAAGTCCTACTTTTCCAAGATAAATCTCTCCTGTATATCCACTTATTGAGATAAATTCTCCCTCTTTTACTGTATAACCATTGATTGTCATCTCTCTTCTTATATCATCTATCTTGATATCTCCACAACCTGTTACACAACATTTTCCCATACCTCTTGCCACAACAGCTCCGTGAGAAGTTGCTCCACCTTTTACTGTTACTATTCCTTGAGCTAAACTTATTCCTTTGATATCTTCTGGAGATGTTTCCTCTCTTACAAGTATAGTCATCTCTTTAGTGTGCACTCTTTCAGAAGCAAATACCACTCTACCAATAGCTACTCCAGCAGAACCAGCTAATCCTTTACCTAATAGTGTAGCATTTTTTAAAGCAGCTGGTTCAAAGTTTCCATGTAATAATTGTGGTAGTACAGCAGGATCTACTTTCATTATTGCTTCCTCTTTAGTTAAAAGTCCCTCTTTTACCATATCTACAGCAATTTTTATAGCTGCATATGGACTTCTCTTACCATTTCTTGTTTGTAATAAGAAAAGTTTTCCATCTTCGATAGTAAACTCTATATCTTGCATATCTTTATTATGCTTTTCCAATATGCAAGCTATTTTTACAAACTCTTCATATATATCTGGTAATTCCTCTCTTAATCTTTCAATTGCTTCTGGAGTTCTTATACCCGCTACTATATCTTCTCCTTGAGCTTTTAACAAATATTCACCAAAAATATTCTTTTCTCCAGTAGACGGATTTCTAGTAAAAGCAACTCCTGTTCCAGATTTTTCATTTAAATTACCAAATACCATCTCTTGAATAACAACTGCAGTTCCCATACTATCATCTATTCTATTTATTCTTCTATATACTTTTGCCCTTTCATTTTCCCAAGATTTAAATATAGAATTTATAGCCATAAATAGTTGCTCTTTAGCACTCTCTGGAAAAAATTCACCAGTTTCTTCCCAATACATAATCTTGGCTTTATTTATTAATTCCAAATTAGAAAGTCTTCCTTTTAATTTTTCTCTAAGTTTAAAAAATAATTCTTTTTCTACCCCCATTACTATTTCGGAAAACATTTGAATAAATCTAAAATACAAATCATATACAAAATCTTCATCTTTGAATATTTCTATCATCTTTTTAGCAGTCTCATCATTCATTCCTAAATTTAATATTGTATCCATCATTCCAGGCATAGATACAGGTGCTCCAGACCTTACTGAAACTAATAATGGATGTTCTCCCTCAAAACTTTTTCCAGTTAATTTCTCTAGTTTATCTATTTGTTCTAATATCTCTTTTTTTAATTCTGTACTTAAAACTCTTTCATTTTTATAGTATTCTTTACAAGCTTCAGTAGATATTATTATTCCTTCTGGAATAGGTAACCCTATACTTTTCATCTCTGATAAATTTCCACCTTTTCCTCCCAATAAATTTATCATGTTCTTATTTCCTTCTGCAAATAAATAAACTTTCTTCATTTTTCCTCCTTTTATTTAACAACATTTTCTAAAAATAATTTTGTTATATTAGTTTTTGTAAATCTTCCTACTAATTGATATATATTTTTTCCATTATCTTCTTTCAATCTTACTACAGGAAGGGAATCTACCTGATGTACTATTATCTTTTTTACTGCATCTACTATATCATCATTTTCTTCACAATATACTATATTTGGCATTCTCGTCATAACCACATTAATAGGGACCTTAGTTATATCTGTTTTCCCTATTGCAATTTTTAATAAATCTTTTCTAGAAACTATCCCTACAAGATTTTCTCCTTCTACTATAAATATAGTTCCTACATCTTTAGCAAACATTTGTAAAATAGTGTCATATACTGAAATATTATTTTCAACAGAAACTACAGGCCCCATTATCTCATATATATATTTTTTTTCTTGTATTTCTTGATATACATATCCAACCTTTGGTTTTGATTTAAGTATCCCCTTTCCTGTCAAAATACAAAAATCTGTTCTTAAGGCTGATCTAGTAAGAGATAATCTTTTGGCTATAACCTCTCCTGTAATTGGCTGACTTTCTTTCACGATTTCTATAATATCTTTTTGCCGTTTAGTGATATTCATACTTCCCCCTTATAAGTGTACATTATAATCGTTAAATTTAATCAAACACTATCTATATATCTTTATATCATTATTTAATGAATAAGTCAATAGTTTTATAAGTGTACATTATTTATTTTTATTAAGATAATATCTATTTTTCTATATTTTATGTTATAATATTCTAAATAGAATTTTTATATAAGGAGAAATCAATGGGTAAATTTGTCTTTTATTATTCAGTAGTAGGAGCCAGAAAAAGCGCGGAGCTAATCCTTACTGCTCATAGAAATTTAATAGCTGGAAAAAAGGTAGCCGTATTTCAACCAGCCACAAATACTAGAGATGGAGGAAAAATAAAAAGTAGAGCATTAAAAGAAGGAATGGACGCTACCATTCTTAACCATGATTTTAATCTTTACACTTGGTGGCTCGAAAATAAACCTAATCTTATCTTAATAGACGAAATCCAATTTATAACTAAAATACAAGTTAATGATTTAATTAAAATAATTAGAGATTCTAAAACATTGGTCTTTGGTTACGGTCTTATGTCAAACTTTATGGGTGAATTATTTGATACTGTTTCTTATATGCTTCCATTTGTTACTAAAATTGTAGAAATCCCAACTGTATGTGAAGTATGTGGAGATGCTAAAGCTACTATGAATATTCTAGTTGATAAAAGTCAAAATAAAAATAGTGGGGAGATAATTATAGGAAATCACTTTAAAGGTGTTTGTTTAAAATGTTTTTTAGAACATAAAGAAAATAATAAATAAAATTTTTATTATTTGAAATAAATTTATTATAATATAAAAACTAGGGAAAATTTCCCTAGTCTAAAATATTTTATTTAGAATGATATAGTGACTTAAATCCTTCTCCTAAAACTTCTGAAACATCTGATATTGTTAAAAAAGCAAAGTTATCTATTTCTTTTACTATTGTTTTAACCTTAATTACTTCAAATTTACTCACAACACAAAAAAGTAAATCCATCTCATTTCTAGTGAATCCCCCTTGACCTTTTATAATGGTTATTCCTCTCCCAGTTTCATTCATTATTCTGACTCTTATCTCTTCAGTTTTTGTTGAAATAATAGTAATTCCCTTTGATTTTGTATATCCATCTTGAAAATAATCTATTGTTTTAGAGACTATCATCATAGCTATTAAGGTATACATAACTATCTCTTTTCCAAAAAAAATAGCCGCAATCCCTAAAATTACAATATCTAAAAATAACATTGTAGCCCCTAGTGAAATATTAAAATATTTATTCAATATACGAGCTATTATATCAGTTCCACCAGTTGACCCATTCACTACAAAAATAAGACCCAAACCTACTCCAATAAAAACTCCACCATATATTGAGCCTAGCATTATATCACTATTTGGTCCTTTCCAACCCTCAGTAAGAATTATTATAAATGATAAACAAGCTGTCCCATAAAGAGTTTTAAATAAAAAATCCTTACCTAATAATTTCCACGCTATAATAAGAAGAGGTATATTTATTACAAAATATGTTATTCCAACTGGTAATTTGAATAAGTAATATAGAATTAGACATATTCCAGCCACACCTCCCTCAGCTAAATGATTTGTTATAAAAAAATAATTAATAGAAACTCCGTAAAAAAAACATCCTATTGTAATTACTATATATTCTTTTAAATAATTTAAAATTTTAGAACTCACTTTTTTACTTCTTCACTCCTTTCATATTACATATTATATTAAGTTCTTTTCTTCTATAATTCAGCAACTTCCGATTCTTAGATATGATAGTTTTTGAAAAATAATTAAGAAAAAAGAGTTATTATACTCTCTACAATAACTCTTCTGAATACTTAATTAATAATCTGGATTAACTACATACTCTGTTAATTCATTTACAAAATCTAATGTTTTGTTATTTTTATCATTTACTGGATTAAATTCAACTATATCCACCGAAGTTACAAAATAATTTTTAAATAAAAATTTGAAAGTTTGAAATATTTCATCAGTAGTAAATCCATTTCTCACTGGAGTACTAACTCCTGGAGCCAATTCTGGATTTACAGAATCTACATCAAAACTGATATGTAAATTATCTACTTTTAAATACTCTTGTATTTCTTCTAATACTCTATCTAGGCCTTTTTGTAATACTTCATCATGATAAATTACCTTGACACCTAATTGATCTATCACTTCTCTTTCTTTAAAGTCTAAATCTCTAGCACCTAATATTACTACATTTTTACTATCAATTTTAGCTCCTTCGTAAAAACAATTTACCAAATCTCTATCTCCAGCACCTTGTAATAATGCAAGTGGCATCCCATGAATGTTCCCAGATATAGTTGATTCATCAGTATTCATATCCCCATGGGCATCTATCCAAACTACTCCAATCTCTTTTTCTAATGATACTCCAGATATACTTCCTAAAGCTATCGAGTGATCTCCACCAATTATTATTGGTCTATATCCGTCTCTAACCGCTTCATTTACAGAAACAGCAAGTTTTTCACAAGTATTTAAAATAGTATTTTTATATTTTAAATTCCATTCGTTAAAATTTTCTTTTTGCTTTTCAATATTTATAACTTCTATTTCATCAAAGGTATCAGGGTAATTTTCACATAGCACATCTATACCAAATTCAATTCCTGCTTTATTTGCTCCTAGATTCATTGGAACACCAAACATCTTACTTTTCATTTTTTCTGTATATAAATATACAGCATCTTCTTCTTCTATTACATTAATGGTTACTAGTTCCGGATCTTCCATTCCTTGGACATGAAGCTCTGCATCTCTTAGATCATTAATATACTCTATAATTTCAGTAGAAATCCTTTCTCCAGGTGTTATTACAGGAATTCCTGGGGGATATGCCATTATCATTTCACCACAAATTTTTCCTTCACTTTCTGCGAATAATATCTTATTTTTTTCACTATAAAAAGCTTCTCTTGGTATTAATACCTGTTCTGGAATAGGAGGCATCTTTAAAAATTCTCTTTTTAATTTATTCCCTTTAGCATAATATTTTTCGCTTATATCTTTTAAAGCATTAATAAGTTTATCAATACTTTCATCTGTGTCTCCGATAGTTACCAATCCTAAAACATTATAAAAATCAGATAATTCCATTTGTATATTGTATTTTTCTGTCAATATACTCTCTAATTCTGCACCAGTAAGACCTAATTCTTTAGCTGTAACAGTTATTTTGGTCGGATCAAAAGCAAATACTCCTTCTTTTCCTACTATTTCTTCTCCAAAACAAAATATTCCTGGAATTCTGTTTACTTCCGTCCTAAAACGCCTTGCAAGTTTTATAGCTTTATCTAATAATTCAGTTCCTTCTGTTGCTATCTGCCTTCTAGCACAATCTAATGATGCCATTAAAGGATATGATGGAGATGTTGTGTGTAATAAGCTTAAAATTTGTTTTACTCTATTTATATCTACTCTATCAGAATTAACATGAAGTAATGACATCTGAGTCATAGCACCAATTATTTTATGTGTACTTTGCGTACATATATCCGCTCCAGCATCTACAGCAGAAATAGGTAAGTCATCATGAAAATGTAAATGTGGCCCATGAGCTTCATCAACTATCAAGGGTATATCATAACTATGAACTATATCAGCTATCTTTTTTATATCTGTAGCTATTCCATAATAAGTTGGATTAATTATTAGTACAGCTTTAATATCAGGATGTTGCTTCAACATATTTTCAACAGTTTGAGGTCTTACACCATGAGCTATCCCTAATTCTTCATCTACTTCTGGATTCATATATATTGGTTCTGAACCACTTAGTATAATTCCAGCAGATACTGATTTATGTACGTTTCTTGGTACCAATATTTTTTCGCCAGCTTTCACTACAGACATAATCATAGCTTGAATAGCTCCTGATGTTCCATTTACTGCAAAAAAACTTTTTTTAACACCATATGCATCAGCCGCTAATTCCTGTGCTTCCTTTATACAACTTTTCGGTTGATGTAACCCATCTACCATCTTAAATATAGTAACATCAATTGAAAAAGGACCATTTCCCATAAAATCATAAAATTCTTTATCCACACCTTTCCCTCTTTTATGTCCTGGTACATGAAATGGAAGTATGTCTCTTCCTACATATACATCCTTTAATATAGAGAATAGTGGAGTCTTATTTTGGTCTAGCTTTGACATCTTACCTCCTTTGAACATTGTTTTTTTTATCTAATTATCGTATAATTTTCTTATACTGATGTATTGTAAAGCTTTTTATTAAAATAGTCAATAATTTTTATTTTTTTAGGAGAAAAATATGAAAAAAATTTTATTAATAATTTCAGAAGGTACTGAATTACTTGAGATTGCGCCATTTACTGATATTTTTGGTTGGAATAACATAGTCGGAAAAAAGAACACTTTTTTGAAAACAGCAGGATTTCATCACATAATTTCCAATACTTGGAATCTCAAAATTATTCCAGAGATAAACTTAACAAATGAAAATTTTATTGTCAATGATTACGATGCTCTAATTATTCCGGGTGGATTTGGCTTCAAAGGTTTTTTTGAAGATATGAAACAAATAGAATTTCAAAATATAATTAAAGAATTTAATAAACAAAATAAGATTATTGTAGGTATTTGTACAGGAGTCATTCCATTGGGAGAAGCAGGGATATTAAAAAATCTCAAAGCTACAACATATCTTCATGATAACAATAGATACTTCAATCAACTTCAAAAATATGGAGCTATAGCAGTTAGAGAAGAAATTGTAAAAGATAAAAATATTATTACCTGCTCTTCTCCTAAAAACGCTATCGAAGTAGCATTTTTATTACTTTCCCTTTTAACAAATAAGGAAAATATGAAAAAAGTAAAATATAATATGGGTTTTTTATAGACAGAGACAAAAATTTATGTTATTCTTTTAATATATACAATATATAAATTTAAGAGGTGAAATTATGAAAGTCATAAAAAATAATGTGATAACTCTTGAGTTCAAAGTCTATGATAATGATACTGATGAACTTTTAGAAAATACAAAAGATGTAGGCCCTTTTTTCTATATACATGGAAAAGGCCAGTTTGTTCCTAAAGTTGAAAAAATTTTAGAAGGAAAAGAAAAAGGATTTACTACTACAATTATGATCTCTCCTGAAGAGGGATATGGAAATTATAATGAAGAACTTATTGAAGAAATGAATAAATCTGATTTTATCGAGTTCGATGATATATATGAAGGTATGGAATTTATAGCTGATATGGATGACGGAACTGAACAACAATATGTTATTACCTCTATAAATGATGATATAGTAATTGCTGATGGTAATCATCCTTTTGCTGGGAAAAATCTTAGATTTGAAGTTGAAGTTACAGGAATAAGAGAAGCTACTGTTAAAGAATTGGAACATGGCCATGTTCATTTTCATGGTTTTGAAGGTGAGGAATAATTATGAGGGGACTGGCTTGAGTCAGTCTTTTTATATAAAAATTATAAGAATTCAGGAGGTAAAATGAAAATAGCTTTAGGTGCTGATCATGGTGGATTTGAATTAAAAGAAAAAATAAAAGTTCATTTATTTAAAAAGGGATATGAAATATTAGATTTAGGAACTAACTCAACTTCTTCTGTTGATTATCCAAGGTTTGGACATGCTGTAGGATATGCTGTCTCTAATAAAAATGTAGACTATGGAATAGTAATATGTGGTACAGGTATTGGAATTTCTATTGCAGCTAATAAAATTCCTGGTGTAAGAGCAGCTCTTTGTACAAATACAACCATGGCAAGACTTACAAGAGAGCACAATGATGCTAATGTACTAGCATTAGGTGCTAGAATAATAGGAGATGTTCTTGCCTTTGAAATGGTTGATATTTTTCTTACAACTAATTTTGAAGGTGGAAGGCATTCTAGTAGAGTAAATTCTATTGAAACTATTTAAAGGAGATGATTTTATGGCAAGTATTTTTACAAAAATAATTAATAGAGAGATTCCAGCTGATATTGTATATGAAAATGATAAAGTAATAGCTTTTAAAGATATCAATCCAGCTGCTCCCATACATATATTAGTAGTACCTAAGAAAGAAATTCCCACTATAAATGATATCAAACCTGAAGATAAGGACCTTCTATGGGAAATATATCTTTCTATTGCTCACATAACTAAAGAATTAGGAATTGCTGAAGAAGGCTATAGAATTATTAGTAATTGTAATAAATTTGGAGGACAAGAGATTTTTCACTTACATTTTCACATCCTAGGAGGTAAAATGTTAGGAGCTTTATTAAGTAAATAATTTTTTCTTGCAAATTTTTTTAGAAGGTGTATAATGTACTAGAAGGTAAATACTTTAATTAAGAAAGGGAAAATTATTATTTTATTTATGAGGAGGATTACTATGGGAATCGTAAAAAATCTAAGATATATCAATGAGGAATATGAGACTGAAGTAACTAGGTTGGAAAGACTAAATAACTTCATCGCAAGTGAAGAGTTCAAAACTGGTACTGATGAAGAACAAAAAAAGTTACTTTTAGAAAAACAAGCTGTTTTAAAAAAATACGTTTCTATTATAGCTGAGCAAATTAAATATGATACGAAAAAAGTTCAAGCTGCTGAACATGAAGTAGAGAATTATGAAGATATTGAAGGAAAATATTTTAATAAATAATTTCAAAATAAAATTGAAATATTTTATATATTTATATTTTAATTAACAATTTTTAAGACTGGAAGTATTAAAAACATCCAGTCTTTTGTCATTTTTCTAGAATAACTACTCGGATAAACTTATAACTTCATCATATATAACTTTTATTCTCTTAGCAAGCCCTTTTATTCTTTCTTTAGTTATACTACATACTGCTATCCTTATTCCCTCATCTAATATAACTGTATATATATGATTTTTCTCCAATAACTCCTCTACCTTTGGAGTATATTTACCAGTTGGGATAGTTAAGAAGAATCCACTTACATATGGCAATATATCTAGTCCGCACTCTTTAGCTTCACTTATAAATATATCTGCTCTCTCTTTAATAAGATTTCTATAAAACTCTCTCTCTTTTTCTAATCTAAAACTTTTTTCTTCGTCTAAAATAATCTCGCTAAACATTTTCATTCCACCTCTTGAGATATTGGACCAAGTAGAACGGCATGAAAAAGAGTTAGCTTCATAAAACTCTTTTACTACACTTTCTGATGTTGATAGAGCAATTTGGGCTCCCACTCTCATTCCATAACTTGTTAGAGCCTTTGATAAACTAAATGTAAATATTGTAAGTACTTTTTCTGGAAGATTTTTAAAAGTTTCTAAATACTCTCTTCTCTCCTCAAAACTTCTATCATCAAAATCAATATAAGCCACATCAAGAATAAGTATAATATTAGCCTCTTCAGAAGCAGAGATTAAAATTTTTCTAATCTCTTTCCACTCCTCTATTGTCAATCTATACCCAGTAGGATTTTGGCAAGGGTCATTGATAATTATTACCACGTTATCCTGTTTCTTAGCTAATTTTTCTACTCTTTCTTTAAAATCAACTAAATCAAATCTATTCTCTTCATTAAATAGAGTATAGAAATCACAATCTCCATTTTTCTCCTTAGCCATTAAAATATATGGACTCCACAACCATTTAGGAAGTAACAGTGTATCTCCATGACCTAAATAATTTTTTATACTATTACTGATAGCTCCAGTTCCTCCAGGAGTAGCAAGTACCTCTACATAGTGTCCTTTTAAAAACTCTTTATAGTCTCTACCAAATAGAGAGATTTTTACACTCTCCTTATACTCAGGTGCTCCTGTAAAAGCAGAAGCATATCCAGCTATCTCTTCTGGTGGTAACTCTTTATACACCTTCATAGCTGTATCTAATACTACCAATTTACCAGTTTCATCATAGAGTGAACCAATAGTAGCATTAACTACTTTCTCCTCTCCTAATTCTGCCATAGCATCCTTAGCCTTTTTAGCCACACTAAATACCTTATCTACTAATTTTCTCTCTCCCAAGTCTTTTGCTATCATTTTTCTTCCTCCTTACCAATCTATTATTCTATTAAAATCTAATTTTTTTAATACACTATCTAATTCCTCATTTCCTAATGAAAGTACTTTTTCTCTTAGTTCCTCTCTACTCATTACAGGCTTTTCAAACTCACTTACAGGAAATCTAAATGGTCTACCATATGCAAAAGGGTGTAATGGATAGTACTCTACCCACACAGCACTATCTTCATAGAAAATCTTTTTACTGTCCGACGAGATAGGAGTTCCATTTTTTTCTGCTAGATTATATTTCAATTGATACTCCATAGAAGTAGTTTTTATATGTTTAAAATATCTATAAAATACTTCTACCTCTACCTCTTTTTCTACTGGTACCCATCTCTCCACTTCCACTGCTTTTCCATCTACTATTTTAGTTTCTACTACTCTCTCCATTACTGTTTTTTTTACTCTTTCTATATAACTATCTATTCCACTATGGGTTACCACCTTAGGTGGAAAGTAATTTAACTTAGAAACATTTATGTCAAATTTTAGATTATAATTTTTATTAGTTCCTGAGGAGAAGAGAGGATATTTTACTAAATTAGAATTTAAGCTCTCTTTTAATCTAGTTCTAAAACTATTATTCTCCCCTTTAAAATTTATTAGAAATTTTCCTAAAGCAAGTTTTCTACTGCTTATATATTTATCATCTATATCTTTTCTCTGCTGTAAGTCATATATTTTAGCTTGTGAAAAAAATCCATAAGCTCTTAATTTCTCCTCATAAGTTTCCGTTCTCACTCCATTACCTATTGTAAAAAAACTTTGTGCTAACTCTTTTTTTATATCTAATCTCTCCTCTTGAGGTGGTATGATAATTGCAATAGAGTTTTTACTTGTTGTTGGTAATTTATAATAGATATCCTGTACTCTCAATAGATTAAGAAGTGCCTTTGTATAACCAATGATATCTCTTCCACGAGATATATCCAACTCATCATAGTATTTTTTCTCTGCATTGGGATATATTATTTCAAAGGCATCTAAAGCTCTTCTGTCCTCATTATTTTCTTTTAAAATACTCAGTAGTTCATTCAATGAAGTTACATAATTTCCACTATCAGCTTCTTTTATAGCATTCCTCACTTGAAAATAAGAGCAACTACATAAAAATAGTGATAATATTATTAGAATAATTTTTCTTTTCATATATTCCTCCAATATTTTACATAAAAACATTATACCATTTTTTTCAAAAAATAAAACTATTTTTTTATCTTTTTTTCTTGAATTTTTTTTATTGACTTTAATTTTACTTTTAATGGAATAAATTTGTCAATAAAATATAAAATTTTATTAATTTTTCCTGGAATTATAATCTTCTTTTTTCTCTCTACTCCCTTCCATAATTCTACTGCCACCTCTTCTGGAGTAGTTACATAGATTTTTTCAAATTTTGACAGTTCCCTGTCCATTCCTTTAAATTTTGTTTTAGTCGGACCAGGAGTTAAAAGATATATCTCTACACCTTTTTCTCTTCCCTCTTCATAAAGAGACAGAGTGAGAGAGTTTACATAAGCCTTTGTTCCATAATATATACTCATAAGAGGACCTCCCTCTTGAAAACCTGCAGTAGATGAGATATTTATTATTTTTCCACTGCCCCTCTCTACCATTTTTTTATAAAAATGATGAGTAATTTTAGTTAGAGCAACACTATTTATCTCTATAAGCTTTTTTATTTTATCATACTCCATATTTTCAAAATAATCTATCTCTCCTATCCCAGCTCCATTTATAACTACATCTATCTTTTCATCTTTTATATCTTCTAAAAATTTATCTATCTCCACTTCATCTTTTATATTTATAGAATAGGATTTAACTTGATAATTTTCCTCCAATCTTTTTAATATCTTTCTATCTCTACCTAAAGCAATAACTTCATAACTATTTTTTCTAAAGATTTTTATAATCTCCTCTCCCATTCCTCCAGTAGCACCTGTAATTAAAAGTTTCATTTCTTCCTCCTTAATTTAGTAAATAAAAAATTCAAGAATAACTTTTTTCTTTTCACTCTTCGTTATTCTTGAATTTTTATTAAATTCCCTTGATATATTTTTTATACTCTGAAGAGGTAAATCTAGGACTTCCATGCTTATATTTAAAAGTATTTTTATCACTTACTTTTTCTACCTTTACATCAATAAGCCCATGACCAGTAGAAGCTATCTTATTAAAAGCAACTCTACTTAAATCTATCTTTCTCCCATATTTTTCAAATCCACCTCTATCTGTAACTACAACAAGTACAGATTTTTCATTTTCTTTATTAGTTACTTTTAATACAGTTCCAAAAGGATACTCATTAGAAGCACAAGTCAACTGATTAGGATCATAAACATAACCACTTGCTGTTAATTTCCCAGCAAAACCTTTTCCATACCAGCTAGCTGTTCCAGTAGATGTACAAGCTGTTACAAAAATTAAAACTACTACTACTAGAAAATATCTCATCTTTTCTCCTTTATTTATATAGATTTAACCAAATTTGTAAAATTGATACAACTATTATCCCAGTTATAAAAAACAGTGTTACACTTCTATATTTTTGGAGAAGTATATTTATAAGCTTAGCTATTAGAACAAGGCCTATCAATACTCCCAATCCAAAAGCTGTCAAAGGTAGTATATATAAATTTGTGATTATCTCACTTATTGAAGAATAACCTGTAATATTTATAAGATTCGAGAAGAATTTATTGATAAATCCTAAAATATTATAATATTCTCCCAACATAAGAAGTAAAAGTGAACCAGATATTCCTGGAATAATCATAGCTCCTGCAGCAAGTCCACCACAAGCAAAAAGTTTTAAAGTATAACTTGTAGTGACTACTGTAGCCAATTCCGTTACTCCACTATCTTTTCCAAATTTATAATCAGCATATACAAATCCTAAAGTAAACAAAGCACCTAAACAGAAGAAGAAAATATTCTTTTTGTCTTTTTTATTTTCTCCTTTTATAATATATGGAATAGACGGAAGAATCAGTAAACTAAATCCTCCAGCAGTAGCCCTTGGGTAATTAGTAAAACAAAATTCTATTACTCTTGCAAATAAAATTATTCCAATAGCTGCTCCACTTCCTATTTGTAACAAAAATTTTATGTACTCTATTTTTTTCTTAACAGGAACAGTAAGAAAATTTCCTATTGCCTCTGTAAGTTTATCATATACTCCCATTATTACTGCTAATGTTCCTCCAGAAACTCCAGGCATGATATTAGCAATTCCTATTATAATTCCTTTCAAAAAAAGTTGCACCATTAGTTACCCCTTAATTATATATAATCAAATCCATTGATTTCGACATCTAATCTCCCAGTTAATGGATCCATTATTAATCCATGTATCGCAATATTTTCTGGCATAAGTGGATGATTTTTTACTTTTGCTACACTTTCCTTTACTGATTCTTCAACACAATCAAATCCATGTAACCATTTTTTTACTTTTATTCCAGCACGAGAAAGAGTATCAAGAGTCTGTATGTTTATTCCTTTCTCTATCATTTTCTTAATCACTTTATCCGTATCCATACTACTAACACCACAATCATAATGACCTACTATAAATATTTCTTCGATATCAAACTCATACACACATATAAGTAGACTTCTCATAGCACTTCCAAATGGATGAATTATTGTCCCACCAGCATTTTTTATAATTTTAGCATCTCCATTTTTCAAATTTAAGGCCTTGGGTAATAATTCTGTAAGTCTTGTATCCATGCAAGAAAGTATTGCAATTTTTTTATCTGGATATTTTGTAGTATTATATTTTTCATACTCTCTACCTTCAACAAACTCTTTATTAAATTTTAAAATTTCTTTTAGGTTGTTTTTTAATTCCATAAAATCACCTCATTAAAATTTATTCAATCTACTTTTACTTAGAATATTCTAACTTAATTCTTTCACCCTGTCAAGATATCTAATTATTCAGTCTTAATTAATTTTATTTCATAAATAAAAAAGTCTTACTTTTAAATCAAAAAAAGAATTACTGATTTCCAATAAGACTTCTTAATTTTATAAATTAAAAATTTCATTTTTCTATAAGATTACTATTAATAAATTTATATTCACTAAAACCTAATATTGGATAAAATATAAATGGTAAAAGAGTTAATCCCAATGAAAAAGCAAGAGGAGATGAAACTCTAAAATTTTTAGCTATTTCCAGATGAAGTTTTATTATAGCAAAAATATTAACTATTGGTATAAGATAAAGAATTACATACCACCACTCTTTCTTTGCTATATATACAGTTTCTAAATAAATATTATAAATAGGGATTATTGCTTTCCAACCATCTATTCCTGCCTTTTCAAACATTTTCCACATACCGGCTACTAAGATAATATAAATAATTAAATTTACCATAAAATCTCTCCTTGAATGTTTTTTACAATCTACTTTTTACTAACTAGCTTAAAATACCCATCTTCTGTTTTTTCTATCTTACCTTGTTTTAAAAGATTTCCAATAGCTCTTTTAAAAGCTTTTTTACTCATATTAAAATAATTTACTATCTGTTCTGGATTAGTTTTATCATTAAATCTAAAACTATCCTTTAAAATCCTCATCTTTTCTAATATTAACTCTGCATCTTTATCAAGCTGTAAGTAAGCTAACTCTCTTGGCGATAAATCAAGCTTTCCATCTTCTCTCACTCTAATTACTCTAGCTGCTATCTCATCACCTATTTTATAATTTTTAAAATATTCATTTTTAGGAATAAGCCCAAAATATCTATCCTCAACAGCTACAAAGACACCTATCTCATCATTTATTCTATACACAGTTCCTGATACTATATCATTTTTTTTCATAGATGTACTTGGAAGTAAGAATTTATATATTTTCATTGTAGCAGAAAGTCTTCCCTTACTATCCTCATATATACCTACTAAGTATTTTTTACCAATTTCCACATCAGTTTCTTGCTGTCTTTTTGGAAGTAGTAACTCTTTTTTTAGTCCCCAATCCATAAATGCCCCAAGTGTAGGATGTATATCAGTAACCTCTAATTTAGCTAATGTCCCTACTAATGCCTCTGTCTTTCTAAAAGTTGCCACTGGTCTATCTTCAGAGTCCATATATACAAGAACTTCTACTTCATCCCCCTCTTTTAATTCTCTATCCTCTAGTTCATTATTAGGAAGTAGGATATTATCTTTACTATCTCCAGTTTCAGCATCAAGATAAGCTCCAATACTGGCAAAATTATTTATAACCAATTTTTGTCTTTTTCCTATTTTTATCATTAAATTCTCCTTTTATAGCTGCTTCAATTCTTTATTATTATATATCTATTTATATTTTTTTACAAGAATATTTTTCTAATTTCATCTTCTAACACATTATCAGACATATTTTCAAAAACCTTTTTTACTTTTGTAGGCTTTGATGAAAATATTATAATCTTATCTCCTATTTTTAAAGCTGACTCTATATCGTGAGTTATAAATAGCACTGTTTTTTTCTCTTTCTCTTGTAATATTTTAAAATATTCAATTATCTCTTGTTTTGTTTTTATATCTAAAAATTCAAAGGGCTCATCCATAAAAAGATAATCACAGGGATAAGCAAAGGCTCTTGCTATTCCCACTCTTCTTTTCATTCCACCACTTAGATGTTGTGGATATTCATCTCTATAATCTAAAAGATTTACCATTTTCAGATATTTTTCTATATGCTCTCTTATATTATCCTTTGATATTTTATCTTTAAGTACATACTCTATATTTTCATATACTGTTTTCCAAGGGATAAGAGTATCCTCTTGAAATATATAGGATATTCCTGAATTAGTATCTCTATCAAAATTAATCTCTCCAGAGTAATCATCTATATTTTTAGAGAGTATTCCCAGTAGTGTAGATTTTCCACACCCTGATTCTCCAAGTATTACTGTTATCTTGCCCTCTTCTCCTTCAAAGGAGATTCCATCTAAAACCTTTCTCTCTCCATAGCTTTTTTTTAAATTTTCTACTCTCATTTTTCCCACCTACACACTCTACTATTTATAGTCTTTAATCCCTTTTCTAAAAAATAATTTAAAACTATAACTACTATAATCCAAGCAAAGATATTTGAACTTTCCAAGTAAATCTTATTGATAAATATCTCTCCTCCTATTGATAAACTCTCTTGAGAAAGAACCTCTCCAGCTATTATCACTTTAAAAGTAAGCCCCATATATGATGGAATATTTGAAGATATAGAGTAATATATACTTGGAATATAAATATCTCTTACAACTTTTTTAGTAGGCACCTTAAAAACCTTTGACATCTTCAATAGATTTTTATCTACATTTTTTATACCACCTAAAATACTCTCATATAGTATTGGAAATAAAATTAACATTCCTACAACAATAGGAACTTTTTCTACACTACTCCATATAAGCACTACTATAATTATAGCAATAGTTGGAACAGCTCTTAGAAAAATTATAAATGGAAATAAAAGAAAACTTATTACCTCATATCTATATGAAGCCACAGAGAAAATTATAGCTAATATTAAAGAGAAGACAATAGAAATGAAAAATCTACTCAGTGTATTCCACAATATTAAGGTAAAATCTCCACTTGTCACTAAATTTTTCAATGAGAGAAAAATTTCACTTACTCTTGGAAAAAGAAGAGAGTTGTCTATATATAAGGCAACTCCCTCCCAAATTATAAAGAAGAAGAACATCGAAAGAAATTTAGGACTATTTTGCATAAATCTCTTCATCTGGTAACCTTCCTCCAATTACTTTTTTATTTACACTTTCTAAAATCTCAAAATACTTATGATACTCCTCTTGACAGTCCACTACTGGAGTATAAGAAATATTAGCTCTAGTCAAAACTTTATCCAAAATACTTGTATCTATTTCTAAATTATTTAACTTTATATTCTCAGTAGTTTTATCTTGATTTTTATAAATCAATGATATACTCTCTGTCAATTTAGATATGAACTCTTCTACTAATTTAGGATTTGTATTATAAACTTCCTCTTTTACAACAAGAGTAGATTGAGGATAACCTAAGTCTGATTCAATAATATTTTTCCACTCATCATTTAAATTGACTACAATATTAGAAGATAAACTTTTAGATAATACTTTACTCAACATTGGCTCTGGAATAACAATAGTATCCACCTTTTTTCCTAAGTATAAAGAAGCTACTTCATTCCCATTAGAAAGATAATTTATTTTTATATCTTTTTTATCTATTCCCTTTTTATCTAAAATACTTTGAAATATTATATCTGGAGTAAGCCCTTTTCCAAAAGTATAAACCTCTTTTCCTTTTAACTCCTCTAAAGATTTTATATTATCTCTACTTACTACATAAAAAGAACCCCAACCAACTGTTCCAAGTATTTTATAATCTAAATTTTTATTATACAGTTGAGCTGAAAAATTAGATGGAACAACAGCTATATCTCCCTCTCTTTTTAACATATCCACTACGAGAGCATCAGATAGCTTTTCTACCTTATAATCTATCTTTTTTCCATCTATCTCTTTAGTAGTTGACACCATATTCACTATTGAAAGAGCTGGTAATCCATCTGGTACTATTACTCTTATAGAGTCAGCAAAAATATTTAGACTTAGTAAAACAAATAATATTAGTAAATTCTTTTTAAACATCTCTACTCCTTATCCTTAATAAACTCTTGAGCATCTCCAAAATAATATGTTCTATCTTTTTTCTTTAGAAAAAGTAGCTTGTTAGCATATTGGCAAATCTCTTTTATATTGTGAGTTATAAATATTACTGTCAATTTATCCTCATCACATAACATCTTTATTGTTTGATAAAAATCTAATTTATTTTTCATATCTAAAGTTGAATTAGGACTATCTATAAAAAGAAGTTTTGGCTCTGTTATCAGATGTTTTGCCAAACTTGCTTTAAGTTGTTGACCTTTAGTTAATTTATTTATTTTATTATCCTTTATATCAAAAAGTTTTAATCTTCTTAAAAGATTATCTACCTTTTCCCAATCCTCTTCAGTAAAAGCTCTTCCTCTTTTTTTAGAAAGTAAAGATACAGCTACTACTTCTCTTATTGTACCTAAAAAGTTTTCTTTTTGCTGCATCAAATTTTGTGGTATATAACTAATCTCTGTTTTTTTTATATTATAATACTCTATATTTCCACTTATCCCATTATTTACAAGCCCTAATATACTTCTAATAAGGGTACTTTTTCCAGAACCTGGAACTCCTCCAACAGCTAGATAATCCCCCTTTTTTACATAAAAAGATAAATTTTCTAAAATACTCCTATTTTTATGTGATAAACAAAAATTATCAACAGTCAAAATATAATTACTCATCTAGCTCCCTCCATTAAATTTTTATCCCATACCACATTATATCACGTTGTAAATTTTAAGTAAATGAAATTGAAAAATTTAATTGAATAGAAACTTCTCTTATTAAAAATACAAAAATAACTTTCTTTCAAAGAATAAAGAGCAAGTAGGCTTCCAAAATTCTAAGAGTTCTAGCTCTTTAAGAATTTTGAGACACAAAAAGCAAAACTTTCAGTGTTTTCTTAATGTAACACAGAAAATAAATTTCTGTGTCTCAATAGTAGTAGTCGTTAAAACTCCTCTACTATTGGAAAACTCGTTTCACTCAAACAGTTGTGTTTTTTAGCGTTCGATTTCGCTAACTTGCTCTATTTATTCTCCTCAATCTTCGTCATTCTTGAATGTTATCCTATCTCCTAGTAAATTTCTTAAATTGAAATTGTGACATAGGAAAAGTAAAGAAAAAGGAAAAAATTTACTGTAATGAGCATTGCGTAAACACTAGCGATTGGAAGTAAACTTTTTTCCTTTTATATTGTTAAATATTTCTATTTTTTAATTTCAATTTAAGAATTTGTAACAACCCCTATTTATTCTTGTGTTTTAATTTTTATTTGTCTAATCTATTCCACTTAGCTTGTCCCTCTTGATATAAATCTCCTCCATAGATATCATTGATAACTATTGCTGGGAAATTTTCTACCTCAAGTCTTCTTAAAGCTTCTGCTCCTAAGTCCTCATAAGTAATTAGCTCAGCTTTTTTTATTGATTTAGCTATAAAAGCAGCTGCTCCTCCTACTGCGGCAAAATAAACTGCCTTTTCAGAAATCATAGCATCTTTAACTTCTTTAGATCTTGCTCCTTTTCCTATCATCCCTTTTAATCCTACTTTTATTAAATCAGGAGCATAGGCGTCCATTCTATAACTTGTTGTTGGTCCAGCACTTCCTATTGGTTTTCCTGGTTTAGCTGGTGTTGGTCCTACATAGTATATAACTTGTCCTTTTACATCAATAGGCAACTCTTTTCCCTCTTCTAATAATTTTACAAGTCTAGCATGAGCAGCATCTCTAGCTGTGTATATTACTCCAGTTATTTTTACTGTATCTCCTGCTTTTAATTTTGCTATATCTTCATCTTTTAAAGGTGTTGTTAAATGGTATTCCATAATTTTTCCTCCTCAATCTTTCCTATAACTCTACTTCTTTATGTCTAGCTGCGTGGCAATTGATATTAATAGCAACTGGAAGAGCAGCTATATGGCAAGGATAAGTATTAACTTTTACAGCAAGAGCAGTAGTTAGCCCTCCTAATCCTAAAGGTCCTACTCCTGTTTTATTAATTAATTCTAATAACTCAGCCTCTAAATTTCTTGCTATTGGGTCTGGAGTTACATCATTTATATCTCTAAGTACAGCTTCTTTTGCTAATATAGCTGCCTTTTCAAAGTTTCCACCTATTCCAACTCCTACAATTATTGGAGGGCAAGGGTTTCCACCAGCATTTTTTATAGTTTCTACTACTAATTTTTTTATTCCCTCTACTCCATCAGATGGCTTTAACATTTTTAAAGCACTCATATTTTCAGAACCTCCACCTTTAGGAGCAACTATTATTTTTACTTTATCTGAATTTGGCACTAGTTTTGTATGAATTATAGCTGGAGAGTTATCCTTAGTATTAACTCTATCTAATGGGTGTCTTACAACAGATTTTCTAAGATACCCTTTTTCATATCCTCTTCTTACCCCTTCATTTACAGCTTCATATATATCTCCATTAATTTTTACCTCTGTACCAATCTCTAAAAATACTACTACTATTCCTGTATCTTGACACATAGGAACTTGCTCATTCATAGCAATCTCATCATTTTCTATAATTTGACCTAGTATATTTTTTCCTACTTCTGACTCTTCATTATTATAAGCTATTTTTATTTTTTGTAATATATTATCATTTAAAAAATAGTTCGCCTCAACACACATTCTTTCTACTTCAAAAATTACTTTTTTTAAATCTAACTCTTTCATTAAATATCACCTTTCACTATAATCAAATCATCAAAATTCATTATTTTATATCTCTATATATAAAAATTTAATTTTTAATTTATATCTCTTTCTATCTCTCATACATATAACTCTATATACTCAGTAATTATTTCAAACTCCTCTATATCTCTTTCATTTCTTTTTACTCTCTCTATCATTGACAACTTATAATTTTCTAACTGCTCCTCATCATACTTACCTGTTTTATAATCAGCTATATAGATAATACCTTTTTCTTTCTCTGTTGGTAGTTTTATCATCAATCTATCTATTCTAAAACTTCTATTCTCTCCATCTATTTTAAGATATGTTGGATACTCTCTATATATAAAATCCCAATTGGTATCAAAAATATTTCTACATCTCTCATAAATATACTCTATATTCTCTTTAGAAAGTAACTCATTCATCTCTTTTTCCCCAACTACAGAGATATATTTAGCATAGGTAAGTTTTTTAGATAGCTCTATCTCTTTTTCTTCCCAATGTAAAATATTTTCTAAGAAATAGTGTATAATTATTCCTCTTACTCTTTTTCCCTCTATCTGAAGAGTATGAGAATATATCTTATTTATTCCCTCTCTTTGATTTTCCTCTTTATCACTCTTGTGAGTAACTATTGGAGTAGAGAGTTTCACATCATACTCTATTCCCTTTAAATTATCTTCTTTTTCTACCTTGTTTAAAATTATCTCTCCTCTATCTCTATTTTTTAATAAAGTTGAGAAATTAGAATTTTCTATATCCTCTATCTTTTCTACCACTACAAAAATATTATTTTTAGGACGAGTAAGAGCAACATATAGATTATTTATCTCCTCGTGCTCCCATTTCAATCTCTTTTCCTCTAGATAATCTATCTCTTCTACACTTTCCAAGATATTATTAAATTTATTATCTGTTATCAGATAGGATTTTACTTGGGAATAGTTTTTATCCATCTCAAAGTAAAACTCCATTCCCTTATCTCCACTGTTTCTTGGTTTACTAGGAATAAAATAAAACAGTGTATCAAACTCTAATCCTTTAGATTTATGAATTGTCATAAGAGAGATTGTATTACTACTTCCAGCTGATATCTTTTTAAACTTCTCTTTTTGATTATTCTCCGCATACTCAATCAGAAAATCATTAAAATATCTATACTCCTTAAGCAATTTATAAAATCCAAAGATATTTAAAGTATCTTCATCATTTTGAAATCTATTTCCAATCCCTATTCTAAGTAACATCTCATAGGTTAAAAACTCTGTTTCTCCACAGTGATTAGTATAATTTATGTAGATATCTTTTAAAGTAGAAAAAATATCCTCTTCTATATCAATAGAGCCATCACTGTACAAATAACTCTCTACCTCATCTCTCTTTTTAATTATCTCTTTTAAAGTTGGAGCTGAGATATTTACTAAATCTGAACGTAAAAAATCTAGTAGTGATAAAAAATCTTTTTTTACAAGCCAAGAGATAAGAGCATAGATTCCACCTATTCCTCTGCTCTCTACTATACTTGTATCAGACTCTAAAGTATATGGTATTCCTCTCTCTCCCAATGAAAAAGCTATTCTCTCTAAAGTTTTTTTAGTTCTAGCCAAAATTCCTATACCACTGTAATTAGTTGAGAAGTTTTTCTCTATCTCATCTACCATAACTTCAAGAGCCTCTCTCTCCTCTTCTCCAGTAAGAAGTTTTACAAAACCTGACTCTTCACTCTCTCTATACCCTACACTATTAAATTTCCAATCACAATTAGGAGGATATACATCTACACTTTTATCAGCTATATCCCTAAAGACTTCATTTGTATACTCTACTATATTTTTTTTACTTCTAAAGCAGGTATCTAACTCTTCCTCTTCTCCATCTATTATCTGAGCAAGATTTTCAAAAAGTTTTTTCTCTCCTCCTCTCCAACCATAGATACTCTGCTTCTCATCTCCTACACAGATGATATTCTCACTTTTATCTAAGATATTTTTTAGTATTCTCCACTGTAAAATACTTGTATCTTGGAACTCATCTATAAATACACTTCTAAGCCTACCATCTATAATCTCAAAAAATTCCTCAGTAAGTCCATTTTCATCTATAAATCCAAGCTCTTTTTCCTCTAAATATTTAAAGGTATAGTTACTTATATCTGTATGAGTAAATCTCTTCTCTCTAAATTTTATCTCATCATAGATAGCATAGATTTTCTCAATGGTTTGGAAAAGTTTCTCCTCATATGGAATTACAAGTCTATTGTACATCTCTCTTCCAAGATTATCTTTAAACTCCACATATAGATAGTTTAAATCCTCAAGTTGAGAGTCTATATCCCCTTTTTTAGATTTTACCTTCACTCCACTCCAAAATTTATCCTTAAGAAAAATATTATAATTTTCCTTTAAATACTCTCCCTTATCCTTTGAAAAAAAATATCCCCTATAATCTTTTTTTACCAAATCATCAAAGGGCTTTCCTTTTATCCCAGCTATCTCTTTTAAAATCTCCTCCTGCTTTTCTAGTATTGGAAGAGCTGGTTTATAATCAAGAGGTTCTTTCTTTTCTAAGTTTTTTCCTAAGAGAATCATCTTCCATCTTTGATTTATAATATTTCTAATAAGCTCCACATACCTATCCATATCTTTTTCGCTATTATCCTCTAAAAAACTTTTAAAAAGATTGAAGTCCTCTCTATTTTCAAAAAGTTTTTCAAATGTTCTAATAAGGATTTTCCTATTCTCCTCTTCATCTACTATCTCATATGAGTATATTTTCAGGTATGGAGCTATTGCTTTTTTAAAGATGGTATTAGTAAATGAGTCTATTGTGTAGATTTTTAATTTATCTTTATTCTCAACAATATTTTTATAAATCTTTTTTATTTTAGATATCTCAAAAGAAAAACCATCTCCATATATATTTTGAAGATTTTTCTCTATCTCAACTCTTTTCTCTTCACTTTCACAAATCTCTTTTAAAAATTTTAAAATTCTCTCTTTAATCTCTGCAGTGGCTTTTTTTGTAAATGTCATTACTAAAATATCTTTAAAATCTATTCCCTCCATAAGAGAGGCTATATATTCAAGAGATAATCTATATGTCTTTCCTGTCCCAGCACTTGCCTTCAATATCAATTTTTTTCCCATTACTCTCTACCTCTTCCACAGATATTATAATACTCACAGGTTGTACAAGGTGTTTTCTTCTCTGCCCTCATATATTCTTGAGAGTCTACAAAATTTTTTATATTTTCCTCTAATTTTTCCCTTGTAAGAACTACCTTATCTTCTCTCTCTATCTTTCCTTTCCAAGCATTAAATACCAATTTCTTAGCTTGTCCAGACTCTCCATACAGTATTATTGTATAGTAATCTAACTGTCCATCTTGCTTATTTCCCGTCTTATAATCTATTATCTCGTTACCTATCTCACTCTCTATTACCAAGTCCGCTCTTCCTCTCAGATATACATCTATATCTCCAGAATAAAATGGAGTATTTTCATAGGAACTCTTCTCACTTTGAAATCTTTTAATAGCTATCCCCTCATAGTTTGCTTTTAAATCTTTAAAAAATCTCACTATATTTCTGCTTATTATAGGTATCATTATCTCTTCACAATAGTTGTCCATATGTAGAGGTATCTTAGCTCTCTCCTTTTTAAAAGCTTTTTTCATTCTTTCTTCCACTTCAGAATACTCTACCTCTCCTATTCCATCTTGTAAAACTTTTTTCCAAATGGAGTTTACATACTCTTCTAAGACTTTATGTACTATTATTCCTAAGACTCTACTACTGATATCTTTATCCTCATATTTCAGAGTATGAGTTAATCCCTCTATATTGGAGAAATAAAAACTAAGTGGACATTTTATAAGATTATCATAGTCATAGGCTCCTATTTGAAGTTTTCCCTCTTTGAAATCTTCAGAATCTTTTATGTATCTTTCATCACTACTTTGAGAATATCCCAACTCCACCCCTACTAGAGATTTTTTTAGCATATTGATACTATTTCTATTTTGTACAGGAGTTTTTAAAAGAGGTAGGGAGTATTTCAATATTATCTCCTCTAAAAATGGAGATATCTCTACACCTTTCTCTTCATCTTTCTTAGTAAAGATTACACAATCTTTTTCACTAAATATAGCTTGAAAAAATCTATATCTTTCTATCTCTCTTTTCTCCTCTTTGGTGGTAATACCTAGTTCTTTTCTCTGCTTCTCTGTCAAAATTAGATTATCATTTAAATTTTTAGGTAGATACTCATCTGTTATATCTAAAAAATAGTTGATATCCTTATATTCCTCACTATATCTTACAAAGTCCATTCCCTTTATAAGAACGATATCTTGTCCATATTTTATATTACTCTTTATTGTTAAATCCTTCATATATTGGATAAGAAGTCTATAGAGAGCTATTCCCATCTTATCTCCAAAATACTCATTGAAATTAGAGTGAATTTTCATTACCTCATTACTTTTTATTATCCCAAATATTTCAAAAAATTTATCAAAAATATCTGTATTATCCAGATTCTCCTCAATAAATCTTTCCATCTTTATATGCTCTTTAAAATAGATATATAGCTCATTGGTATTGGAAATATAGGTAATACTCTCTATATCAAAGATAATCTCATTTAATTTGTCTAAAAAGTCCAGTGGCATATTTTTTTCAAACCACTCCTCTTGTAAGATTTTTCTTGAGATATACTTATACCCTTCCATAGCACAACTATTTAAAAGATTAAACTCCACTTCACTTATATTATAATAATCTTTAAATATTCTCTCTTCAAAAGCAGAAAGAAACTTAGAGATTTGATAGACTCTTCCTAACTTTTCCTCTTCACTTGATATTATATCTAACTGAATATTTAAAAATTTGTATAGTTTTGTATCATTCATTGTAAAATTTTGTGATGGAACAAAATAACTAGGAAAGATTTTTGAGAAAATATTTCTTTCAGGAGCTGGAGAGTATATCTCATATTTTTCTATTTTTTTTAGATAAATCAGTGATAAAGCCTCCTCTAACTCATCTTTAAATTGATATACCTCTATATTTTTTATTTTCTCTGGAATACTTACTCTATTTATTTTAAACTCTTTCTCATTAAAATCTCCCTTTTTCATCTGTATAGCTATCTCTATCTCTTTTTTACTACTCAACTCTTTTATAAGCTCTACATATATTTTAGGAAACTCCACCATATCTACAAATATTATCTTACTAAAGTTCTCTAACCATATATCTCTATAATTTTCTCTTCTTTCTAACCAATCACTTGGAAGATAGTTGTACTCCTCACACAATTTATCAAAGAATTTTTTTATCTCTGAAAAATATCCTAAATATTTTTTTTGCCAATGGGGATATTCACTTAATTCTTCCACCTCATTTACCAATAGCTCTCTATAATAAGCAAAAAAATTGTTAGCTATATCTATCACATCATAGTAAGTAACTATTCCAAGCTCATCTTTTATATTTTGTGATATACACTTGAAAAAGGCTAAGATTCTCTTAGCCTCTTTTAAAATAATCTTATCTGTATAAAAAATTCTATCCTTGAACTCTTCCATAGTTATAAGAGTTGCTGACTCCTCAAAGAGCTTTTCTGACATTTTTTTAGAAAAGATATCCTTCATTCTGTTATCTGAAAATATATAGAGCTTTTCTCTTTCCTTTTCATCTTTTCTTGAATAAATATCTATGAATTTTACTCCATAATCTATATATCTAAAATTTATACCCATACATCTCTCCTATACACTTACATAGCTCCATTTTCCTTTTTTGAATACTCTATAACAAGCCATACTCCTAAAAGCCAAGTCTATTGTCATAACTATCCAAGCTCCAGAAAGTCCTGTATCTATCTTATATAGGAAAAAATATGTAAGTGGTATTCTTATTACATACATACCTATTGTAGTTATCCAAAGTACAGCTTTTGTATCTCCAGCTCCTCTTAGACAACCACTAAGAACCATCGATACAGCTTGGAAAGGTTGACAAATAGAAACAAGTCTAAGAGCTATAGTTGCCATTTTTTTTATTTCTATATCATCAGTAAACATATAGATAATAGTTCCTGGCAAAATAAAAAATATCAATCCAAATATTGACATAACAAATATAGCTAAAGCTGTAGTTGCTAACGCATCTCTATGAGCAGCTTTAGTAGAATCTTTTCCTAACTGTTGTCCTACTAAAGCTGTCCCAGCTACAGCAAATCCAAATCCCATATTATACGAAAATGACTCAGCTGTAAGAGCTATCTTATGAGCTGTATATGCCATTGTTCCTAATGATATCACCATCATCTCAAATATCAACATACCAATTCTAAATACCCCTTGTTCAATAGCAGCTGGTATTCCAATTTTTAAAACTCTTATAGACATCTTCTTATCAAAAACTTTTAATTTTTGTAAAGGGATAGATATCCAAAATCTTCTTGTAAAAAATGTAGTATATATAAAAATACAAGTTATCATTCCACGAGAAATAGTGGTAGCAATTCCAGCTCCCATAACTCCCCAATCAAATACAAAAATAAATAGATAGTTAAATAAAATATTAGAAAAAATACTTAAGATATTAGCTATCATTGGTATATTAGCTTTAGATATCGATCTATAAGCAGCAAAGAATACCACATTAAAACATAGAAATGGCATACCCAATAGAACTGTTGAATAGTATTGATTTGTCATAACTAGCTTCATATCATCTGCTCTTCCTACTAACTCCAATGTTTTCTCTCTAAATATAAAAAGAAGTAAAGTGATTCCCAAAGAGATTGGAATAGAGAGTATCAAACTTTGAGCTAAGGCATTTTTCCCCTCTTTTCTATCTCTAGAACCATAGGCACGACTTACTAGAGCAGTAGTACCTGTACTTACAGCAAAAAAAATAGGAGTTACAGCATTTAATGGAGCATTTCCTACTCCAACAGAGGTTATAGCTACTGCTCCAAGCTTTCCAACCATAATCATATCAAAAAAACCTAATAATGTTTGTGCAAATAAGTCAGCAATAGCTGGTAAAGCTATTTTTATAATATCAACAAAATTTTTCCTATTCTCTCTCCATTCCTTTGCCAACTTCATTCATAAATCATCTCCTAAATTATTTAATATCATTTTCATTACTATTCTTTCTAGTAACTAGAAGTTGGTCTATTTTAAATTTATCCACATCTACCACTTCAAAAGTATAATTTTCAAAATCTACAACTGCAGATTTTTTAGGTATACTTTTTAGCATATACATCATAAATCCTGCAATAGTTTCATATGTATCTTCTTCAGGGAATTTTTCTATATCATCTAAAACTTTTTTCACATCCTCTACTGAAGTAGCTCCATCTATAAGCCAAGAACCCTCTCCTCTTGCTATTATCTGTTCATCAAAGTTTTGATGTACTATATCTCCCATAAGAGTATTGACTACGTCATTTAAAGTAATCAGTCCCACCACTAATCCATATTCATTTAAAATTATAGCAAAGTCATCTCTTGCTTCATTAAATCTATCTAAGGCTTCTGACAAAGTCAAAGTATTTGGAATTACTAAAAGATTTTTATTATAAATACCTTTAATATTTTTTAATCCCTCTACTTCTCCATTTAATATTTTAGGTAGAATATCCTTAGAGCTCACATATCCCAAAATTGAATCTATATCATTTTCACAAACTAAAAATTTTGAGTGAGGGTTATTAGCTATTTTATCCTTTATGCTCTCCTCTTTTTCATTTATAGTTAAATATACTATACTATCTCTAGTTGTCATTATAGAGGATACCCATCTTGACTCCAATTCAAAAATATTTTCTATAAGTGAGTGTTCTTTTTTCTGTACTACTCCTGCTTCTGCTCCAGCATCTACCATAGCAAATATATCATCATAAGTTATTCTTTCATCTCTAACAAGTGGTATTTTAAAAAGTTCAAATATAAAGTTTGCTATTCCATTAAATACCCATATCAATGGTTTAACTACCCTTATTAACATGCACATAGGAGTTACTATTACTGTAGATATCTTCTCTGGAGCTACCATAGCCAGTCTTCTTGGAACCAAATCTGCAAATTCTATAAATAAAGCTGTTATAATTATAAAGGATACTATTCCACCTATAAAATTTGATTTTGGAGAAAGAATTGGAAAAAAATTAACTATAATGCTTTCTACATATGGCTTAGCTATATTTTCTCCAATTATTCCAGCTAAAATTGAAACAGTATTTGTTCCTATTTGAACAGCTGTAAAAAAATTTCCAGATGTATCTTGAACTTGCATAACTTTTTTAGCATTTTTATTTCCCTCATCTACCATAACTTGTAACTTCAATTTTCTAGCAGATGCTAGAGATATCTCACTGATAGAAAGAAATACTCCTATCCCAATCAAAACAAGCAATAATAAAATTCTAATTTCTATATTCATAAATTTTCTCCTCAGATTTTATTTTCCATTTCCTTATTTCCTAAAATTAAAATTCAAAAATTTTTCTATATCATATAAAAAATATAATTTTTATGCTAAAATACTATTATAATATAATTATAACATATTTTATACTTAATACAAGGGAGAAAAGATGAAGTATACTAAAGAACATCAATTATTAGCTTTAATTTATATTTTATTTATGGGGTTTGGATATCCACTTATTCGTTACATTAGCGATATTTTTAATCCGATTAATACTAATGCAATTATGTTTCTTTCTGGTGGAACTCTTCTCCTATTAGTTGCCACTATAAAGTTTAGACACGAAATTATCAAGCTAAAAGACAATCTTCAACTATTTTTAAAATTAATAATAATCGCTTTCTTAACAGCCGGAAATATGTATTGTTTCATAGCTGGATTAAATAAAACTTCAGCTTTAGCTGGAAGTATATTTGGAATCTTGAGCATACCATTTTCTACAATTGTAGCTGGTATACTATATTTAGATGAAAAAAAGAAATTGAAAGAATTACATTTCATTTTTGGTAGTATTTTAGCCTTAATAGGATCTTTTATCTTTGTTTTCACAGGAACTTACAAAATTTCCTCTAATTCCGACTTTTTATTGGGAATTATTTTTTTAATAGGAACAATTATAATTCAAGCTATACAAAATCTTATCGTCAAAGATATTACTAAATACCTTCATTCAATTGTTATCAGTAGCTGCTCTTCAATTTTAACAAGCATTCTTTTTTTTACTTTTTCAATATTTTCTGGAAATATTAATGAGTTGATTACTGCTCCACCTAATAAGATAATTATAGTTTTACTTACAGGAATTTACTCCATATTTGTAGGCATGTTTATATCATTTTTTATAATTCAAAAGCAAGGTGTAATAATTTTAAATATTTTAAAATTACTTATTCCTCCTACTACCGCTATAGTTAGCTATTTTCTTTTAAATGAAAAAATTTTTTTATTTCAAAGTTTTGCTATTATTCTTATACTAATAGGTTGTATAATTGCACTTAAGCAAAAAAAATTTTAAATTTTATAACTCAATACTAGTTTGAATATAAAATTTTAATAAAAGTTAATCAAAATAAAGTTTATAATCTCATTAACTCAAAAAAAGTTTTTTATTACTTAATTATAATTTTCTTTCCCTTTTTAGCAAAAATAGCTTTCTATGTATAATCATAGAAAGCTATTGAAGTTTCAAAATTAACTTATTATAGATTTTTTATTTCTTTGTTTTTTAAATTAAAAATACTTGAGAAGTCACTTTATTTTAACAAAGAAATTCCTCTACTATCTTTTGAAATCTTTGCTTATCTTTTATAAACTCTTTGTACTCTAATTTCTTTTCTTCAAGTTCTATTCCTAATTTTAAAATAAATTTAGGAATATCTCTCATAATTATAGTTCCAATTTTTTCTCCTAACGTTGTTTTTCCCTCTTTTACAATTCCATCTACATACAAGTCAAATACATCTTCTAGAGCATCACCAACTTTTTTCTTACCACCAACAAATCCTAAATCAGAAGCTTGATGTCTTCCACAAGAGTTATGACAACCAGAAATATTTATACTTGGTAATTTATCTTCTTTTATATTGTTTTCAGATAGATAACTCAAGATATTTTTTAGTAAAGTTTGGCTTTGCTCTACACCCAATTGACAAGTAGGAACTCCAATACAACTTACACTTTGTCTAATTTTTGTTTCTCCATTGTAATTTTTTACTATCTCACTTAGTTCTTTTACTTGCTCTTCAGTAAGATCTCTTACATAGATATCTTCGTTCATACTTAATCTAGCTTCAGCATTCTTATTATTTTCTAAAAACTCTACTAAGTTTTTAAAATCTTGATGATAAAGTTGTCCATTTACTGGGTGTATTATTAGAGTATATAATCCATCTTGTCTTTGATGTAAAAGTGATGGTGTTTCAGCTAGAGAATGAGTATAAGTTTCTTGAGTTTCAGAAATAATTGCTTTTAAATTTAAAGTTAAATCTTTTGAATTTTTAACTTTTTCTAAGTGTTTATCAAAAGCAACTAAAAACTCCTCTCTTCCCATTCTTTTTGGAATGTATCTAGTTCTAGCCTTAGCTTTATTATTATAATCTCCCTCAGCCATAAATAAATTTACCATAGCTTCTACATAATAAAGTATCTCCTCAGGCTTTACTTTTTTTCCATATGGAATAGAGATTTCTGGATTATTTCCCAATCCACCAGCTATGTACATATCAAAATAAACTTCTCCATTCTCAACTTTAGCTATAAATCCTAAGTCATTTATAGTAGAGTTTCCACCATCAGTTGAGCTAGATGACATTGAAATTTTTAATTTTCTAGGTAAATGATATGTAGTTATTCTTTCCATTAAGTATTTACTGATTGCATTAGCAAATTCTGTAACATCAAAAGCTTCATTTTTTTCTACTCCAGACATAGGAGAAAGACTTACGTTTCTTGGAAAGTTTCCACCTCCACCACGAGTATAAAGCCCATTATCAAGAGCTTTTTCCATAATATCACAAACATCATCTATTGATAAATCGTGTAGTTGTATAGCTTGTCTTGTTGTTAAATGTAATTTCTCTATATTAAAGTTTTCTAAAAAAGAATCTATTAACTTTAATTGATTAAGAGGAAGTAATCCAGAATTAGTACGAAGTCTTATCATAAACTTCTCTCCTCCTCTCTGAGCATAAACTCCCATTCCACCAGATATTTTTTTAAAATCTCCTACCGAAATCTCTTTATTCAAAAACCTATACCCTTCTTTATGAAAAGCTTTTATTTCATTTTTTAAAATTTCATACTGATTTTTCACTATTTTCCTCCCAAATTTTAATTTACTTAATTATTTAATAAGTATATTACATTTTCCTTTAATTTTAAAATAAAGTTTTTTTATACCATTATAAATTTATACTATTATAATATCATAAATAAAATTAAAATTAATTTAAAAAGATAATTCTTATATAATATAGAATCAATTTAAAAAGAGAAAAATTTTTTAGTACTTTAAATCTGGAAAATTGAAATTAATATTAAAAATTATAACCCATACAAAATATTCCTATTTTTCTTGAAAACACTTCTTTTAGCACGCAATTTTAGAGTAACTATTTCTTCCTCGAAAATTAATAAAATGATTTAAATATTATTGATATTTTTCTAAATAATCCATACATTTCTCAAAACATTTCTGTTCTTTAGACTTTCTATGTCCTCTTCCTTTTAAAGATTTAATATTAAGATTAGATAAGTAAGAACAAATTTCTAAGAAATTTTTATAATTTTTATTAAAATCATTATTAAAATTTTCGATTAAAAGTTCTATTTTTTTATCTAATCTTGAGCTATATTTTTCAATAGGATCTCTCCAAACAAAAAAATATCTGTTTGAATATGCTTCAATTTTAGTTCTATCGATATATAAAATATTCTCCATCTCAAAAATTATTTAAACAAATCAGCGAGTAAATCACTAATTTTAATTAAAAATCTTGAAATAGTGAAGTAATCAGGGATTTTAGAATTCTGTAAAAGAAATCGAAATTTGATATTTTCATGACACGTGAGTTCAATATCTCTAGTAGAATATATTACTCTAGAACACCCATAAAGAATGATAGCAAACATTTTAACAGGATGCACCTTAATTTTACTTACAAAAGTTTAGTAAAATCCATATCCTCAAAAATGGTACTAAATTTTCTTACGGAGTCATCATTAGAAATTTGGTATTGTAAAAGCTTAAAAATTTTGGGTTGAATTAAATTAAAATACATGTTATTACTAATTAGGTTTGACATAGATATATTGTATTAGAAATTTGAAAAAATTTCGAGTACTTTATACCTTTTTTTAATGCAAAAAGAAAAAAGCTAAAGAGATAAAAAATCTCTTCAGCTAATTTCAAAGGTTTAGACTATTTAAATTTACAACAGCCCTTTTTTTATATTAATATAATATTATTCTTGAACAGTTTTTTTAATAAATCCTAAGATTAAAGCCGTAACTACAGAACCTACTATTATAGCTACTAGATACATAATAGGGTTTGTCATAACTGGTAATACAAATAATCCACCATGTGGAGCTGGTAATTGTACTCTAAAGAACATTGATAATCCTCCAGCAATTCCTGAACCAATTATACAAGCTGGAATTACTCTGATAGGGTCAGCAGCTGCAAATGGAATAGCACCTTCTGTGATAAATGATAATCCCATTATATAACAAACTTTTCCAGCATCTCTCTCATCTTTAGTAAATTTATTTTTAAAGAAAGTAGTAGCTAGAGCTATTCCAAGAGGTGGAACCATTCCTCCAGCCATTACAGCAGCATGAGGATAATAATTTCCAGCTGTTATCATGGCAATACCAAATGTGAAGGCACTTTTATTTACTGGACCTCCCATATCAACTGCCATCATTCCAGCAACTAAAATTCCTAATAGAACTAAGTTTCCTGTTCCTAGTCCTTGTAAAAAGTTAGTAACTCCACTGTTAAGAGCAGCTATTGGATTGATAATAACTCCATACATTAAAGCACCAGTAATAAATATACCAAATAGAGGATATAATAAAACAGGTTTTAACCCTTCTAAACTATTAGGTAATTTAGCAAATAATTTTTTTAATAAAACTACAACATATCCTCCTAGGAATCCACCAATAAGTCCCCCTAAGAATCCACCACCATTATTTAGAGAGATAAGTCCTCCTACCATAGCAGGAGCAAATCCTGGTCTATCAGCAATACTCATTCCAATAAATCCAGCCATAACAGGTATCATTAAGAAGAAAGCATTTCCTCCACCAATATCACTAAGTAGTTTTGCTACAGGATGGAAAGATGGGTCATTAGGATTACTAGCTTGAATACCAAACATGAATGATAGGGCTATTAAGATACCTCCTCCAACAACAAATGGTAACATATTTGATACCCCAGACATTAAGTGTTTATAGAATCCTGTTTTTTCTTTTTTAGCAGGAGTTTTTTCTCCACTAGTAGTTACAGTGTAAATAGGAGCTGTTTGATTTAAAGCATTTTTTATAAGAGTTTCTGGATTTTTTATTCCCTCTTTAACAGGTACAATTTCTACATGTTTTCCAGCAAATCTCTCCATCTCTACATTTTTATCTGCTGCTACTATAATTCCTTTAGCTCTTTTAATCTCTTCAGCAGTTATCTCATTTTTTACACCAGTAGAACCATTAGTTTCTACTTTGATATTTACTCCCATCTCTTTAGCTTTTTTTATAAGAGCGTCAGCAGCCATATATGTATGAGCTATTCCAGTAGGACAAGCTGTTACAGCTAAAACCTCTGGGGATTCATCTGATACTTCCTCTTCTTTTTTCTCTTCCTCTTTTATATCTGAAGTAAGGATATCTATTACTTCTTGCTCAGTTTTAACCTCTAATAATTTTTCTCTTATTTCATCATCTAATAACATAGTTGTTAGTTTTGATAAAATTTCTATATGAGTGTTTGAAGCATTAGCTGGAGCAGCTATCATAAAAAATAGTTTTGATGGTTCTCCATCTAACGATTCATAATCTACTCCATTTTTTGATAATCCAAAAGCTATACTAGGTATTTTTACAGCAGAAGTTTTAGCATGAGGTATAGCAATTCCCTCTTCTAATCCAGTAGAGCTTTGAGCTTCCCTTGCTAAAATAGCTTTTTTATACTCTTCTTTATCATTTAATTTTCCACCTTGATAAAGAATCTCTACCATTTCATCAATAATTTCTTGTTTAGTTTGACCTTTTAAATTTAAATTGATACACTCAAGTGTAAGTAAATTTGTTATCATTTGAGCCTCCTCTAATATTTTTTTATCTCTATTTTATTTAATAAACTATTCATTCCTTCAAAAGTTGTAAGTCCTTCAGAAAAGGCTGTTGAACTTCCAGAAGCTATTCCATATTTGTAACTATCTTCAAGAGTCATTCCCTTTGCTATTCCGTATACAACTCCAGCCACCATAGAATCTCCAGCACCAACTGAGCTAATAAGCTTACCTTGTGGAGCATTTCCTATATATACCTCTTTTTCTGTAATTAATATAGAACCATCTTTTCCTAAAGAGATTAATACATTTTTGCTTCCTAAAGCTTGTAAATCTTTTCCAGCTTGTATAATTTCCTCTATGTTGTTTAATTTTCTATTAAAAAACTCTTCCAATTCATGATTGTTTGGTTTTGTTAAAAATACTCCCTCTTTTAATCCTTCTACAAAAGGTAATCCCCTAGTATCTAATATAACTTTGCAATCTTTTGGTAAAAGTTTTATAATATCAGCATAGATACTTTTGGAAATAGAATTAGGAACACTTCCTGATAATATTATTACATCATCTTTTCCTATTTTTTCAAATTTTTTTAATAACTCCTGTACATCTTCTTGAGAAATATTAGGAGATTTTCCAGCTATTTCTGTTTCAAAATCTTTAGTTTTTAATTTAATATTTATTCTAGTATTTTCTTGAAGTTCTATGAAATCACTTTCTATTTCATATTCTTTTAAATGTTTTTTAATATAATCCCCTGTAAATCCCCCAACAAATCCTAGAGCTTTACTTTCAACAGAGAAATTTTTTAAAACTTTAGAAACATTTATTCCTTTTCCACCTGGTAAAGTATATCCTTCTTCCAATAAATTAAGACTTCCTAGTTGAAAATTTTCTATGCTCATATAGTAATCTATGGCAGGATTAAGTGTAAGTGTATATATCATTTTTCCCTCCTAAAATTATTTTATTTTAAATTCCTCTGGAATCTCTCCCTCTGTTAGAAGAGTTCCATCTTCTAAGCTAGCAAAGACTACGAAAGATTTTTTTCCAAATTTAGATGAATCACACAGGAAATAAACCTCATTAGCTCTATTGATAGCTTCACTTTTTATCATAGCTTCCTTAGTATCTGGAGTGGAATACCCTTCGCTAGTCACTCCATTAGCTCCTATAAAAGCTATATCTATGTTATAACCCCTTAAAGAAGTTACAGCACCTATTCCTACAGTGGCTCCAGTAGTAAATTTAGCTTCACCACCAAGAAGATAAGTTTCTATTCCATATCTATTTAACTCTTCTAAATGAGAGATACCATTAGTTACAACTTTAATATTTTCTTTATCTTCAAGATATTTGATTAGAATTTCCGTTGTACTTCCAGCGTCAAGATATACGATATCTCCATCTTTTATATATTCACTAGCAATCTTAGCAATTTTTTCTTTAGCTTTAGAGTGAATAGTTTTTTTAGAAATTATATTCTCTTCAGAAGGTATATTTAAAACAGCACCACCATGTACTCTTTTTATTTTTCCTTTTTTTTCAAGAGTATTTAAATCTCTACGAATTGTAGCTTCTGAAACATCCAATTTTTCCATTAGCTCTTGAACTTTTATATTTTTATTTTCATTTAAAAGTTTAAGTATTATGTCAAATCTACGAACATTCATAACATTATCACCTCATTTTTTTCAATATAAATATAACATAAATTTTCATAAAAATCAATCATTTTCTTTCAAAATAATCAAAAACTATCAAGAATAATTAAAAAAATATTTTTAAAAAAATAAAAAATAAAAATATTTGAATCTTTATTCTTGACTTTAGTCTTTTTATATGATAATGTATATTTGTAATATATATCTTAGGAGGATTTTAAATGAGACAAGAAGCAACGATCAATAGAAATAGTATAACAGTTAATTTTACTGTTAAATATTGTAATAATGCAGAATCACTTTTAAATAGTGATGGTTTTAAAAGAGTTTTAACTGCTTTTATTGAAAAAATTGAAAAAAAAGAAACACCGGTATATATTTATATAAAAAGTTGTTGTGGTAAAAATGCAAATTTAGTTCAGGAAATTACAAGACTTTTTAAGCTCCTTATTGTTTTAGAAGAAGAAGAGATAGCTAAATTAGATGAAAAATATGCGAAACTTTTAGAAGACAAAAATACTTTTATTGAATTTATAGAAAACCTATATACATTTTGGAGAAAATATGAGAGATATGCTATCGTTAGAAATGCAAAAAGAGGTGAAGGTCTCCAAAATGTAAACTTTATTGATGCTATAAATAATTTTAAAAATCTTATTCTTAGTACATATAGACAAATAGAAGAAACGGTAATGGGTTATAAACATAGAGTCTACAGGCAATTAAATGCTGGTATTAATGCTGGTATTATATTAAATGATATGAATAGAGTCTACCCACCTGAGTATTCTTTTTTAGAAAGAGTTCCATTTATAGAAACAATTATTTTACAACCTCCATTTATAACTTATCCAAAAAGAAATACTAGAACTGGTATTTTCCAAGAGGTTTTTGAAAATCCTTTAAAAGATGTTTGTATAAATGAGGAAAATTGGTTTTGTTATCCTGCAAAAGTTGGTGAATCTCTCGCTTTCATCTATTTTAATAGATTTTTTATGTCACAAGGAATAGCTTTATGTAATTTATTTGAATTAGCAAGAGAGGAAGAATATAAAAATAGAAGACCTGATATCATATATATTTATGGTGTAAAAGATTATGATACTGAAATGAAAACTCTTTTCTATAATGATAAAGAAAATAACATGATGGTAGGTTATGCTAACTACGGAGAAGATATAGATTATTTCGGATATATGAAAAAAATGATTTTAACTCTTCATAACTTAAGAATGATACAAAAAGGTGGATTACCTATACATGGCGCTATGGTTAATATTGTAATGAAAAATGGTAAAAAATATAATATAGTTATCATGGGAGATAGTGGTGCTGGTAAATCAGAGAGCTTAGAAGCTTTTAGAAATTTAAGTGAACAGTATGTAAAAGATATGAAAGTAATCTTTGATGATATGGGAACACTTCTTCTAAATCCAAAAGGTGGAGCTCCATTAGGAGTAGGAACAGAGATAGGAGCTTTTGTTAGATTAGATGATTTAGATACTGGCTATGCTTATAAAGAAATAGATAGAAGTATCTTTATGAATCCAGATAAAAAAAATTCAAGAATAATCATTCCTATAGCATCTTATGCTGATATAATGAAAGGTTATCCTATAGATTTTTTCTTTTATGCCAATAATTATGATAAAACAGACAATAACGAACTTGAATTTTTTACTAATCCTACTGAAGCTATCGAAGTTTTTAAAGCCGGAAGAAGAATGGCAAAAGGAACTACTAGTGAAGTAGGAATTGTTGATTCATATTTTGCTAATCCTTTTGGACCAGTTCAAAAACAAGAAGAAACAAATATTTTAATTGATAGATTTTTCAAAGAGATGTTTTCAAAAGGAGTCAAAGTAGGACAGATTAAAACTCAATTAGGAATAAAAGGTATGGAAAAAAAGGGGCCTATGAAAGCGGCTCAAAAATTATTTGAACTAATTAAAGACTAATTTTTATCATATGGTCACAACAATAATTAAAATTATTAGTTATGACCATATTTTTATTTGCTATATTTTATATTTTAATGATAGTTCCATTAAATTTTGCTCACATCAAATACATCTAATTTATTTTCATCAATATGACTATCTTGCATTCTTAAAATTGCATTGATAGTATCTAATGAAGTAAGTACATCTACACCATACTCAATAGCTGTTCTTCTCATTTTAAATCCATCTCTTTGAGCGTCATTAGCTTTAGTAGGAGTATTGATTAATAAGTCAACCTCTCTATTTTTTAATACATCGTTGATATTAGGTGACTCTTCTCCTATTCTATTTACTAGAGTAGACTCAACACCATTTTCTGCTAGGAATTTTTGAGTTCCTTTAGTTGCAAATAGAGTAGAACCGTGTTTTACTAAGCTCTTAGCTATTGGTAAAAATTCCTCTTTATCTTTATCTCTAATAGTTACTAGGATTTTTCTATCTTGGATTAGGTGAACTCTCTTAGCTCCTAATAATCCTTTGAAGATTGCCTCATCTACATTGTTTCCTACGCCTAAAACCTCTCCTGTTGATCTCATTTCTGGTCCTAATGATACCTCAACACTTGATAATTTTTCAGTAGAGAATACTGGTACTTTTACAGCAACTACATTTGGTTTTTTGTAGATTCCTGTTCCATATCCTAAGTCTTTTAATTTCTCTCCTAGAGCAACTCTTGTAGCTATTTCAATAGCTGGTACTCCAGATACTTTAGAGATATATGGAACTGTTCTTGAAGATCTTGGGTTTACTTCAATTACATATAATTTATTTTGGTAAGCGATAAATTGGATATTCATCATACCTTTTACTTCAAGAGCTTTAGCCATTTTCTTAGTTATTTCTAATAACTCTTCCTCTGTTCCTTCATATAGATTTTGTTGAGGGTAGATAGTTATAGAGTCTCCAGAGTGAACTCCAGCTCTCTCTAAGTGTTCCATTACTCCAGGGATTAATACATCTTCTCCATCACAGATAGCATCTACTTCTAATTCTATTCCGTTTAAGTATTTATCTATTAATACTGGGTTAGCAGAATCTCTTTCAAATGAAGCTTCTAAGTATTTTACTAAGTTATACTCATCGTGACATATTTCCATTCCTTGTCCTCCAAGTACGTATGAAGGTCTTACAAGTACAGGATATCCTATCTCATTAGCTATCTCTATTCCGTGAGCTACATCCCAAACACCTCTTCCTTTTGGTCTGTTGATGTTAAGCTCTTCCATCATCTCTTCAAATCTCTCTCTATCTTCAGCTTCGTCTATCTTATCAGCACTTGTTCCTATGATTTTTATTCCTCTATCACTTAAATCATTAGCAAGTTTTATAGCTGTTTGTCCTCCAAATTGAAGAATTACTCCCTCTGGCTTCTCTTTTTCTAGGATAGCCATAATATCCTCTGTTACTAATGGCTCAAAATATAATTTATCAGCAGTTGAGAAGTCAGTTGAAACTGTTTCTGGGTTGTTATTGATAATTATACTTTCAATTCCTAATTTCTTTAAAGTTTTTACAGCGTGTACTGTACAGTAGTCAAACTCTATTCCTTGTCCTATTCTGATTGGTCCTGAACCTATAACTACTACTTTTCTGTTGTTACTTACTACTACTTCATCAAATTGATCATAAGTAGAATAGAAGTAAGATGAGTCTGCAGCAAACTCTCCAGCACAAGTATCAACCATTTTATAAGTAGGGATTATACTGTAAGCTTTTCTCTTTCTTTCGATATCTCTTTCAGAAATTCCCATTAAGCTAGCAATTCCTTTATCAGAGAATCCTTTTTTCTTAAGATTTCTTAGATAGTGCTCATCTAAATCTTTGAATTTCATTTTCTTTAATAACTCTTCTTGTTTAACTATCCATTCGATTTTTTCCATAAAGAATTTATCTATACCAGTTAATTTTTGAAGCCTTTCTTTGATGTATCCTCTTCTTAGCATCTCAGCAACTACGAAAATTCTTTCATCATCTGGTTTTACAACAGCAGCTTTTAATTCCTCTATTGTCATCTTCTTAACAACTGGGTGCTCAAAGCTAAATCTTCCTATTTCTAGAGAACGTAATCCTTTTTGGAAAGCAGCTTCAAAGTTATTTCCAATAGCCATTACCTCTCCAGTAGCCATCATCTTAGTTCCAAGTTTTTTGTTTGCTTTTTTGAATTTATCAAATGGCCATTTAGGGATTTTTACAACTATATAGTCAAGAGCTGGTTCAAAACAAGCAAATGTTTTTCCAGTTACTTCGTTTTTAACTTCGTCTAATAGGTATCCTAATGATAATCTAGTAGCAACTCTAGCTATTGGATATCCTGTTGCTTTAGAAGCTAATGCAGACGATCTTGATACTCTTGGGTTAATCTCTATAATAGCATACTCAAATGATTTTGGGTGTAGAGCGAATTGAACGTTACATCCTCCTACTACTCCTATCTCATTTACTATTTTAAGAGCTGAAGTTCTTAACATTTGATACTCTCTATCTGATAGAGTTTGTGATGGAGCAACTACTATTGAGTCTCCCGTATGTATTCCAACTGGGTCAATATTTTCCATATTACATACTGTGATAGCATTTCCATTAGCATCTCTTATTACTTCATACTCTATCTCCTTCCATCCAAGGATTGATTTTTCAATTAGAACTTGTCCAACTCTCGATAGTGCTAAACCTTTTGAAAGAATATCTTCTAACTCTACATCATTGTTAGCAAATCCTCCACCTGTTCCTCCAAGTGTATAAGCTGGTCTTACAACTACTGGGTATCCTATTTCATTGGCTACTTTGAATCCCTCTTCTAAACTTTCAACAATTTTACTTTTAATGATAGGCTCTCCAATTTTTTCCATAGCCTCTCTGAATAACTCTCTGTCTTCTCCTCTTTTGATAGATTCGATAGGAGTTCCGATTACTTTTACACCATATTTATCTAGGATACCTTTCTCTGCTAACTCAACTGCCATATTAAGAGCTGTTTGTCCTCCCATTCCAGCAAGTATTGAGTCAGGTCTCTCTTTAGCTATTACTTTTTCTACGAACTCAACTGTGATTGGCTCGATATATATTCTATCAGCTACAGCTTTATCTGTCATTATTGTTGCAGGGTTAGAGTTGATTAATACAACCTCTATTCCTTCTTTTTTTAATGTTTCACAAGCTTGTGTTCCAGAATAGTCAAATTCTGCTGCTTGTCCTATGATTATTGGTCCTGAACCTATAACAAGTGTTTTCTTTATAGATTTATCTAACATTTATATCCTCCCGAAAATTTTCCTTTTTATACACAATAAATATTTAGAATTATTTTCCTTCTATAACATCTAAGAAATCATCAAATAGATAGTCAGAGTCTGCTGGTCCTGGCCAAGCCTCTGGGTGATATTGTACACACATAATTCTTAAATCTTTACTTCTCATTCCTTCGATAGAGTTATCATTTAAGTTGATATGAGTTACTTCCATAGCCTCAGGTACTCTATCCACTACATATCCGTGGTTTTGAGAAGTTATAAAAATTTTATTTTTTATTAAGTCTTTAACTGGGTGATTACATCCTCTATGTCCATATTTTAATTTAGTAGTAGTTCCACCTAATGCCCAAGATAATAATTGGTGTCCTAAACAGATAGCAACTATTGGAAGTTTTCCTACCATTTTCTTAATCTCTTCAATTACACCAGTTAAATCAGCTGGGTCTCCAGGTCCATTAGATAGGAATAATCCATCTAAATCATATTTCATTATCTCTTCAGCTGCTGTATTCCAAGGGAAAACCACTAAGTGACAACCTCTTTTTGAGAAACTTCTTAGGATATTTCTTTTTATTCCAAAGTCCATTACTCCTATTCTTTTTCCCTCTCCAGGAATCTCATATATCTCTTTTGTACTTACTTGGCTTACAGCATCTTTATTGCTATATGCATTGAAACGCTCCCATATCTCTTTCTCAGTTAAGTCTTCAGCAGTGATTATAGCTCTCATTGCTCCCTCTTCTCTGATTATTTTTGTAAGTTGTCTTGTATCTACACCTTTAAATGCTACTACACTGTTTTGCCTTAAAAATCCATCTAATGTCATTTCACATCTGAAGTTATTAGGAAGTTTAGCATCTTCTTTAATTACAAACCCTTTTAAATGGATTTTACTAGACTCCATATCCTCTAAGTTGATTCCATAGTTTCCTATCATTGGGTATGTCATTACTACAATTTGCCCACAGTATGATGGGTCAGTTAAAAGTTCTTGATAACCAGTCATTCCTGTATTGAATACTAATTCTCCAGTACACTCTCCTAACTCACCAAAAATTTTTCCTTCAAAACTCATACCATTTTCAAGAATAAGTTTTCCTCTCACTTTAACCTCCTATAAATCCTAATACTAAAATTTTTTCCCAAAAAAAATGATATAACTAAAAAGTCATATCATTTCTAAAATAAAAATTAATAAATTTCAAAATAAGTTTATCTTTAAAAGAAAAATCGAATAAATTGTCAATAAGAAAAATTTTAAATTCTAAAATATGCCCAATCAACATCTTTCTCATTTTCTCCCTCCATTTTTCCTCTTTCTCATTTTTTACTGAAAATAATTATAACTTTTTTTTTATATTATGTCAATATTTTTTTAAATTACTTAATCTTTTTAAAAAATATACTCAAATTAAATATTATAATATAAAATTTTTACTCTATTATTTATAAAATAATAGCTTTTTTAGAACCTCACTTGACGAATTCTATTTTTTGTGCTAATAAAATAACAGGAGGTGATTTCATGGAGTATACTATAATTACAAATAATAGTAAAGTTTATAACTTCTATAAAGAAACAAATGAAGTTTTATTTTATCAAAAAAAGGATCTAATAGATCTTCTTGAAATTATTAAAGAAAAAATATATAAAGGTCATATTTTATTATCTGACCCTATTTTGAGTACATTAGATAATTTAGATAATCCCTATAAATCAGTTGCTATCTCTAAAGCAGATTTTTTAGGTAAAATTTTTATAAATGATGATTCTCAAAAAAATATGATAGATTCAACTATTAAAATTGCTAAAAAACTACCTTTTAGAAAAATTATTTTAGATATTGAAGAATGTGAATTAGAAAAATATAGATTTATAGATTTAAATATTCTTACTGAATTTATAAAACGACTTGATAATTTTTAAGTAGGTGGCTTATGAAAGAAAAATATTTTGAGAGAATAATTAATAATCTCCAATTTAACTTTATTCCTATTTATTCATTAAAAGATAATAATATACTAGGATATAAAATTATAAAAGATTTTTCCAAACTAGGCTTTAATGACAAAGATTATATGTATCAATTAGCATATGAAGTAGGCATTTTTAAAGAGTTTACTTTAGAAATATTAAAAAAATCTTTCGAAAACATCTTATTTCATAGTCTTTCTTCAAATTTTTTATTTTATACCTTAAGATTAAATTTAATCGATGATATAAAAGAATTTTTAGAATTACTTGATAGAACTATCACTTTTTCAAACTTATGTAAAAATAAGATTATTTTCGATATCCAAGGGATTAATGATTGGAAAGAATTTTACAAAAAATACTCAAGTTATTTTAAATATAATATAATTTTAAAAGAGGGAAAAACTTCAACACTTAATATTAATAACGTCATCCATTCTAAAGCTATTTTTGTTGAACCTAGAACTCTTGATACATTAATATATTTAAAAGCATGTTCTAATTTTGATACACCTTTTATCTTTAATTTGAAGAAAGAAAAAGAGCCTTTACTTTCTCAAATAAAAGCTCTTGGTATTGACTACTACTACAACTACTAAGTTGTAGTTTTTTTTGTTCTATAATATTTTTTCCACTTTCTTTCAAATACAAAAACTATAATTATTGCCTCTATACTCCATTGGAGAGCAGTCACTTTCCAAAATGTAGTCACTGGATATCTTTGAAGATAGAGAAAATAGTATATAAGTGGTAACCTTATTACCCAGTTAGTAAATAATACTACTTTAAATGGTGTCTTAGTATCTCCCATTCCTTTCATAGCCCCTTCAATAACCATAGCTATTGCCATAGGTACTTGCTCTATTGCTGCTAATGTCAGACACATAGCCCCCAATGTTATTACTTCTTTTTCACTCTCTTTTATAAATAGTGAAATTAACTCATTTGGAAATAGGAAAAATATAATAGCTGTAAATCCCATTGTTATTATAGAGAGAGTTACTGTGTAATAGATATATTTCTTTGCCTTTTCAAAATTTCTCTCTCCCACTGAGTGTCCAGCTAGTGTAGTAAGAGCCACAGCAAATCCCCAACCTGGCATAAAACTTATACTCTCAATAGTTATCGTAATCTGGTTTGCTGCAAAGGCAAGACTTCCCAATCCCATTATTATAGATACATTGATAAGTCTATTTATACTGAAAGCTCCCTCTTGGCAAGCTGATGGGATAGCTAAATAAACTAGCTCCTTAAAATCTTTCATTACAATTTTTCTATTTAGCTGTATCTTAAAAGGCAATCTCTTCAGTTGTGAAAAAGAGAAGATAAAGGCACAAACTATACCAGTTACTGTGGCAATAGCAGCTCCCTTTACTCCTAGTTCTGGAGCTCCAAATTTACCAAAGATAAGAATATAATCTAGTGACACATTGACAATATTCATAATAGCAGCTCCATAGAGTGGAGTTCTAGTATTTTTACACCCTCTATATATTCCGTTAAAAATATTAGTGAGCATATTAAAGATTATTCCAAAGGAACAAACCTTTAGATACACCTTTCCTAATCTGATAACATCATCACTAGCCCCTGCTATTTTTAAGATATTTTCAGCAAATATAAAATATATAGCATTTAAAACTACACCTAGAAAAATCCCTATCTTTATAGCAATATTTGATACCTCGCTAGCCTTATCTATATTTTTTGCTCCTAAAGAACGAGATACGATAGATGTAACGGAGATAGAAACTCCCATAGCCACCAATATATTAAAAAAAGTATATATTACTTCTGAACTAAGCCCTACTGCAGAAACTCCAAGTTGCCCACTGTGTCTTCCCACCATTATAGTGTCAAATACCCATATCATCATATAGAGTATCATCTCTCCCACAGCAGGTAGAGCCAATTTTAAAATCTCTCCAATAGTTTTTTTCATACTATCATTCCCCTATTAAATATTTTTTACATTTATTGTATACCTCATTATTTACTACTGCAGATATTTTTAATCCTTCTCCCTCATACTCTTCACTTTGAATTATAGCATTTCTGTGTAGATAAGCTCCCATAGATGAGTCACTATAAGGGATTAGATATGTACATACTCTTGTTGTTTGAGGTAGAGATTCCACCATCATCTCTAAGAATCCATCTATATTCATTTGAGATTTTGCACTTATCTCAATAGTTTTATAAGCTGGGAACTTCTCTTTTATAGTATTAAGTTGCTCTTCCGTAGCTTTGTCACACTTATTTAAAGCTAAAAACATCGGCTTATCCATAGCGTCTAACTCTGTCAATACCTTTTCAACAGCTATTATCTGTTCAATAGCAGTATCACTAGAGGCATCTACTACATGGATAATCAAATCTGAAAAACTTACCTCCTCTAAAGTAGACTTAAAAGCCTCTACTAAATCATGTGGGAGTTTTCTTACAAATCCTACTGTATCTGTAAGAGAAACCACTCTCTTATCTGGTAAAGTTATAGCTCTAGTTGTAATATCTAAAGTGGCAAATAGCATATTTTCAGCAAAAACAGCCTCTTTTTTAGAAGTATTATCTGCTGGGAACATATCTACTAAAAGGTTTCTCAAAGTTGATTTTCCTACGTTTGTATACCCTACTAAAGATATTTTAGGAATACCAGATTCCTCTCTCTTCTCCCTTTGAGTAACTCTAGTTTTTCTTATCTTTTCTAACTCTTGCTTCAAGTCATAGATAGTTTCTCTTATTCTTCTTTTATCTATCTCAAGTTTTTTCTCTCCAGGTCCTTTGGTTCCTACTCCTCCTCCTGTTCTTGACATTGTGCTTCCAAGTCCAAGAAGTCTAGTACTTCTATATTTTAATTGTGCTAACTCTACTTGAATTTTTGCCTCTCTAGTTCTAGCTCTTCTAGCAAATATCTCCAATATAAGAGTAGTTCTATCAATGACTTTACAACTTGTTATCATCTCAAGATTTTTTACCTGCATACCTGTTAACTCTTCATCAAAAATTATCAGATTTGCTCTTTTTAATTGTTTGTATACTGCCAACTCTTGAGCCTTTCCTGTACCTATAAAAAAACATGAATCCACTCTATTTTTCTTTTGCATAAATGTCCCTACTACTTGAACATTACAAGCTCTAGCTAACTCTGCTAACTCATCTAAACTCTCCTGTGTATCTATTCCCACAAGAACAGCATACTCAGTATCATTCTCCACTATATCTCTCTTTCTCAAAAGAGACTCTATCTCATCAAATTTATTTATCATAGGATAGTTTACTGCTTCTTCTATACTAAGTGGTCCTACTACCTCATGTGTTAACTCATTATTCTCTACATTACAAAATCCTAAAGTTACTCCTGTAATTTTGTCTTCAGTTATTCCTATTGCTGCTATACAATCTAGTTTTAATTTTATAAGTGCAGATATATCTATGTTAGATAGATTTGAACTTCCACTAGGGTGTGTATGTATAACTCTCACTCCAGAAAGTCTTTTCTCCTGTATATCCATAATAGGAAGCTGTACACTACTACTATCTCCTATTGAAATCTCTGTAACATTTCCTCTTCTATCTATTGCTATATTTATCTCTCTATTTATTTTGTTACTTATTTGAGCTATGATCATAAGCATCTCTGGCTCAATAAGTTTATTTTTTTCTACATTTATCTCATAGAGAGAATCCAATTCTTTAAGTATATAATCCTTTATTCCCTCTGTATTCCCTCTTATCATAATATCAACTCCATCTTCTATCTTTCTCCATATTATAACATAAACTCTAAATAAATCCACATTTTAATATTTTATTCTCAAGAAGAGTGATTTTCTCTTATTATCTTAATTATATCTTTAATTTTTTTCTGAACATAATCATAGCCTATATCTTTCAAATGTGGTATTGTACAATTTGAACAATCTTTTATACCTTCAGATGTATATCTAAAGTTTCCACCACATTTATCATCCAACATATATAATGGGCAGTAACAAAACATACAATTAAAGTCTTCTAAATTGTCAACTTTATGACATGGGAAATACTTGCAATCTTTATTACACATAAATTTATAACTATTCATAATTTATCTCCTTGTTTTATAAAATTAAATTTAGTATTATATCTCAATGTATATTTATATACTTTTATAATTTACTTTAAATTAAAACTAAATAAATTATCTATATATAAAAAAAGAAAATTTTATTATAGCAAGCATTGTTCTAAGTACTAGCAATTGAAAATAAAACTTTCTTCCCACATAAATTATTTAATTTTTTATACAATAATTCTTAATATCCTATCTTCCCCAAGTATCTGTATTTTTATTCCAAGAAGCAGCTATTTCAGCTTCCTCTTCAGTTAAATATTTTTCTTCTTTTGCTAATTCAAGTAATGCTGTGAAGTTAGATAAAGTTTCCCATTTGATATTTTTTTCTCCAAAGTTTTTATAAGCTTTATCAAACTCATAAGAGAAGATAGCTAGTACTTCTACTTCTTTGGCTCCTTCATTTCTAGCAGCTTCAACAGCTTTTATTGAGCTTCCCCCAGTAGAGATTAAGTCTTCAATTACAATAACTTTTTTTCCTTCAAAATCTGCTCCTTCTATTTGTCTTCCTGCTCCGTGAGCTTTTTTCTCTCCTCTTATATAACTCATTGGTTTATTCATAAGTTGTGCTATAAAAGCTGCCCAAGGAATTCCAGCAGTTGCTGTTCCTGCTACTACATCAAAATCTTTTTCAGATAATTTTTTTATAAACTCATCTACTACTACTTGTCTTTCAACAGGATATCCTATCATTTTTCTATTGTCACAATAGATTGGACTTTTGATTCCAGATACAAATGTAAATGGTTCCTTTACGTTTAATTTTACTGCTCCTGTGCTTAATAATGATTTTGCTACATCTTTTGCTCTACTCATGATAATTAATTTCCCTCCCATATTTTCCATAAAACTCTTTATTTGAATATACTATTTGACCTCTTAAAATTGTTGTAACAACTCTTCCACCTCTATTAAATTTTTCATATGGTGTCCAATTTGCTTTAGTTATTACATCATCATCTTTTATAGCTGACTTATCATCTCTATCTATTATTACTAAATCAGCGTCATATCCAACTTGAATTTTTCCTTTATTTGCTATATTAAAAATTTCAGCTGGTTTTGTACACATTACCTCAATAAGTCTTGCCATTGAGATTTTCCCTTCATCTACACCTTTCAGCATCATCTCAAGTGAGTTTTCTACTCCAGGTATACCAAAAGTAAGTTTTGCTAATTTTTCCTCTATTAGATGAGGTGCATGGTCTGTTCCTATTGTATCAATAGTCCCATCAGCAAGAGCTTTCCATAACTCCTCATTATCCTCTTTAGTTTTTAATTCTGGCTTCATTCTAAGTAACATTGAACTTCTCTCATCAGCATTTACATCATCTACATTTAAGAAAAGATGATGTGGAGTAACTTCTCCGTAAACTTTTAATCCCTTAGCCTTTGCTTCTCTTAACATCTTAGCTTCACTAGCTTTTGATAGATGACATAGATATAATGGTTTATCATATTTTTCACAAAGCTCAATAGCTTTGGCTACCATCTCTTCTTCAGCATGTACAGATATAATTTTTGATTCTCTAAAAATATTTTCTATAACACTATCTTCTGTTATTAACATATCTCCAGTAGACATATTTAAAAATATCTTTGTAGAAGCAGCCTTATCTATTACTTTTTTTATCTCTTCACTGTTATCGTTTCTACTTCCACCAAAATTAAATCCATAGTCTACATATGATTTTCCAACCATCATAGCTCTTTTTTCTTCAAATATTTCAGAAGTAGTTACAGCTGGTACTGTATTTGGCATATCAATAAATGTAGTAACTCCACCTCTAGCACAAGCCATACTTCCAGTCATGAAATCCTCTTTATGAGAAAGTCCTGGGTCTCTCATATGGCAATGAGCATCTACCACTCCAGGAATTACCCATTTTCCTTTAGCATCTACTACCTCTAATCTTCCTTCTGGAATATTTTCCGATATCTCTATTATTTTCCCATCTGCTGTTAATATATCTGTAACTTTTTCTACTCCATCAATTAGAATTCTACAGTTTTTTATTAGCATAATCCTGCCTCTTTCATTCCTTCTAAGATTTCTGCCTCTACCATTTGTGCTGCTTTAGCTGGGTCTTCATTTTTAGTAATTGGTCTACCTACTACTAAGAAATCACATCCATTTATTATAGCATCTTTTGGAGTCATTATTCTCTCTTGGTCATTTGTAGCTGACCATTTTGGTCTTACTCCTGGGCACACAGTTTTGAAATCTTTTCCACAAGTATCTTTTATAAGTTTAGCTTCCCATGGAGAACATACTACTCCATCTAATCCAGATGTTTTTACAAGTTTTGCCCAGTTTAAAGCTAAATCAGCAAGAGAAAGTTTTGATTGGAAAGTCTCCTCTACATCTTCTACTGATAAACTTGTTAAAACTGTAACTCCTATTACAAGGTTATCTTGATTTATTTTTTTAACCTCTTCTGCAACTTTAGTCATCATCTTTCTTCCACCACTAGCATGTACATTGAACATAAATACATTTTGCTTAGCAGCAAACACAGAAGCCATAGCTGTTGTATTTGGAATATCGTGGAATTTTAAATCCAAGAAAACTTTTTTCCCTTTAGTAGAAAGATACTCTATTATCTCTCCTTTAGAGTTTAAGAAAAGTTCTAATCCAACTTTATAAAAAGTTGCTCCATCTCCAATTTTTTCTACAAGCTCTTTTGCTTGGTCAGCTGTTGGGAAATCCAAAGCTATTATCATTCTATCCTTAGCACTATACATAAATCTATCTCCTTTTTAATTTGATTTTAGATAATTTTATCCAAATTAATTATTAACAAAAGATGAAAACTCAAAGATTTGCGAAAATTACGGAGAAAAGTTAGATTAACTCAGCGAAGTTGAACGCTAAAAAAAGCAATAAGCCAAAGGCTTAACCCTTGCTTTTTTAGTGAGATAAGCCATAGTTAATCAACTTTTTGTAGTCTGAAGCAAATCTTAGGTTTCATTTAAATTTTTATTTTTTTGATAAAATTATCTGTGAGCTGTCCCTACTAACTCACTTATATTTTCAAGTACATTCTCTTCACAATATTTTTGTAATCCCTCAGCTATTTCTACAGCTAGCATAGGATTAGAGAAAATAGCTGAACCTATTGATATCATAGAAGCTCCAGCCATTATAAACTCAAGAGCATCTTCTACTGAAGCTATTCCTCCCATTCCAATAATAGGAATATTTACAGCTTTATATACTTGATAAACCATTCTTACAGCTACAGGTTTTACAGCTGGTCCAGAAAATCCTCCAAAAGTATTTCCTAATACTGGTTTTTTAGTTCTTATATCTATTACCATTCCAAGTAAAGTATTGATAAGAGATACTGCATCTGCTCCATTTTCCTCTACTATCTTAGCTATACTAGCTATATCAGTAACATTTGGAGAAAGTTTTACTACTAATGGTTTAGATGTAACTTTTCTTACCTCTCCTGTTACTCTAGCAGCTACCTCTGGATTAGCTCCAAAAGCCATACCTCCATCTTTTACATTTGGACAAGAGATATTTAACTCTACTACTGCTATTTCAGGAATTTTATCTACTCTTTTTGCTATTTCAACATACTCCTCTACAGTTTTTCCGTTGATATTAGCTATTATATTTGTAGTTATTCCTTGAGCTTTCATCTCTGGTAAAATGTGAGATTCAAAATAATCTATTCCAGGATTTTCAAGTCCTACACAGTTTAACATTCCAGCAGGAGTTTCAGCTATTCTTGTACCATAGTTTCCATCTCTTGGCTCCACAGTAAGCCCTTTTATTCCTATTCCCCCTAATATATTTGGGTCAAAATACTCTTTATATTCCATTCCAAATCCAAAACAACCAGAAGAAGTTACTATCGGATTTTTAAAATCTACACCTAAAAATTTGGTTTGTAATCTGTTCATCTTTTCCTCCAACAAATTAATTTCCACAACAAGTTTCAGTTTTTTCTACAACTGGGTCAAAGTCTACAATAGTTTCAGAATCAAAAACAGGTCCATCATGGCAAACTTTTTTCATTCCAAATTTTGTTTTGATTGAGCAACCAACACAAGCTTTTACTCCACAAGCCATTCTAGCTTCCAATGAAATTTCACATTTAGTTTCAAATTTCTTAGCTGTTTTTGCAACTGCTTCCATCATTTTTTGTGGTCCACAAGTAAATACCATATCATATTTTTTAACTTTCATTAATTCTTCCATTTTAACTATAACATTTCCATGTATACCTACAGAACCATCATCAGTTGTAATATAGTTCTCTATTCCATCAAGATTGAAATTTGACATTATCTCCATAGCTTCTTTGTTTCTTCCACCAGCTATAAAAGTAACTTTATTATTTTTAGATAAAACTTCTATTAATAGTTTCATTGGAGCCATTCCCATTCCTCCACCTACTACTAATAACTCTTTCCCAGAGATTTCTGTTGTAAATCCTGTTCCAAGTGGTCCTTGAATATTGATTATCTCTCCAGCTTTCATAGAGACTAAATCTTTAGTTCCTCCACCTTTTATCTCATAATAAAACTCTAAAATATTATTCTCTTTATCTGCATAATGTAAGCTGATAGGTCTTCTTAAAAAATATACACCATTTTTACATTGTAACATATAAAACTGTCCAGCTTTAGCAGTTTTTACTGTTTTATCTCCTTTTACTTTCATAAGGTAGTTGTGTCCAGCAACTAATTTGTTTTCTAAAATTTCACAATTTTCTAAAAACATTTTTCCTCCCAATACTTCAAAATACTTATATTTATATAGAAAAACTCAAAAGAAAACTAAGAATTGTTTCATATTCCAAGAAGTTGATTAACTATAGCTTATCTCACTAAAAATGCAAGGGTTAAGTCTTCGACTTATTGCATTTTTTAGTGTTCGATTTCGCTGAGTTAATCTAACTTCTCTCCATAAATTACACAATTCTTTGAGTTTTCTTTAATTTTATTTACTATTCAAATTATGTTTTTAAATTTCCTTACCACAGTAATAACAGAATTTTCCATAATCTTTTACCACTACTTTATTCTCTGTCTCTTCATAATGAGTTACACACTTAGGATTTTTACAAACAGTTAAGAAGTGTCCTTCAACTTCCTCTTTCTCCTCTTTTCTAGGAGCAGTGGAATTTTTTAATCCTAGTGCTAAAACATACATAGCCTCTCTTGTAGGAACTCCATTTGCTGCTTGTTTAAAATATAGTGCATGCTTTGTATCATCTAAATCTATATTTATCTCATCTACTCTTGGTAGTGGATGTAATATTATCATATGCTCTTGACACTTATTTAATATAGTATCCTTAGATATTTTGTAAACTCCACTTACTTTATTATACTCCTCTATATCATCAAATCTTTCTCTTTGAATTCTTGTCATATAAAGTACATCTATCTCTTTTAATATTGGTTCATACTCAGAACAGATATGGTATTTCATTCCTTTTTCATCTAACTCTTTAGTGATGTACTCTGGTATTTGTATTGATTCTGGAGCTACGAAATAAAACTCTCCACCAAACATCTCTAATGCTTTAGTAAGAGAGTGTACAGTTCTTCCATATTTTAAATCTCCTACAAAAGCTATTTTAATATTTTCAATTCTTCCAATCTCTTTTTTTATTGTAAATAAGTCTAAAAGAGTTTGACTAGGGTGTTCATTTGCTCCATCTCCAGCATTGATAACAGGATTTTTAGAAATTTCAGAAGCGAATTTTGCCGCTCCCTCTATATAGTGTCTCATAACTATTATATCAGAGTAAGCCTCTACCATTTTTATAGTATCTCTTAAAGACTCCCCTTTCTTTAATGAAGTAGCATCTGGAGAATCAAATCCTAAAACTTGTGCTCCTAATCTATAAGCTGCTGATGTAAATGATAATCTTGTTCTTGTTGAAGGTTCAAAGAATAAACTTCCTACTATTTTCCCCTTTGCCAACTCTGCTTCTGATTTTTGTGAAAGTTCATTTGCTACTTCTAATACTTCTAATATCTCTTCTTTTGTTAAATCTTTAATAGATATGAAGTTTTTCATACTTTCTTTTCCTCCTGTTAAAATGTATCGAGTTAAACATAAAAAAAGGAATGAACTCTCCTTTAGATAAAGAGAGGTAACATTCCTTTCATTCTCTTAATAACTAAAAATTCTAAAAATATAAAATAGTCAGAAAATAGATAAAAAACAAAATAAATATGTTTTAATTTTTCAATAAAGTTTCTCATCTTTATTCCTCCCTATCTTAGTAACTGTATCTTTATCATCCTAACACAATTTTCATTTTTTTTCAAGTAAGAATTTATTTTTTTAATATATCAATAAGTTGTGTTTTATAAATATCCAAATTTTCTATTAAATCCTCTATCTGTTCCTTTGTAAGTTTTACAGTTTTATCAGTAGTTGGTACATTTTTAAATCCCTCACTTACTTCTATATTAGTAACTGGAAACATATAGTTCTCTTCGCTCATAATTTTTTGAAACTTGTCAGATAAAACTCTCTCCATAAATTTCTTAGCTCCATCTTTAACCTCTTTTTTATTTACTAGAGCTGCTCCCTCTTGATAGATATAGTTTCCATCTTCTAATAAGAAACTATCATATTTAGATGAATCCTCTCCTGTAAAAAATAGATTACTTGTTGCATACCCCACCATCATAGGTGCTTCTCCTGCTGTAAACTTTGCAAAAGCTTCACTCCAACCTGGCTCTACACTATATATTGCTGGTTTTAATTCCTTCCAAAAATCTAGCCAATTCTCTCCATAAAGTGCTATACTCCACTGAAGTGCCTCTTCCCCTGTAATAGAAACTTTTGGATTTTCTACCATAAGTTGCTTAGTCATAGCTCCAAGCTCTTTTAATGATTTAGGTGGAGTAGATATTTTTTCCTTATTATAGTTTATAGCTAGAATTCCATAATCCATAGGAATTACATACTCACTACTCATTTTAAAACTTTCATTAGCTATATTATCTATATTTTTTGGCACGTATGGCAATATTAAATTTTCTCTTCTTGCCATCTCAGTAGTAAGCTCTGTAAGTCCCACTACTACATCTGCTCTAGGTCTTTTCTTTTCAAGTTTTAATCTTCCTACTATACCATCTATTGAGATAAATTTTATACTGTCTCCAGTTTCTTTTTTAAAAACCCTTCCATACTCCTTCTCTATCCATTTCATAGAACTAGGTCCATAAATAATTATTTCTTCAGCATTAATATTAATTCCAATAATAAACAAACATCCAAATAAAATTTTTCGCATTTTTTACTCCTTATAAAAATATCCTATTTTGCTAATTTATAAATAGCTTCTGTATAAATTCTTAATAATGTATCTATTTTATCTACCTCTAAATACTCATTTTTTTGATGCATATTATCTACTTGAGATGAAAGTAAAGCTCCAAAAGCAACTCCATTAGTTACCGTTCTAGCATAAGTCCCTCCACCAATAGCGATAGGCTCACTTATAGTATCTCCAGTTATGTCTTTATAGATACCCATAAGAGTAGATACTAAGAAACTATCTTTTGCTACGTAAAGTGAAGCAGTATTTCCAGCTACTTCTACTTCCATTTTATCTTCAACTTTTTCTTTTATTATATTTATAATCTTTATATTATCTACATGAACTGGACATCTTATATCTATACAAACTTCTAAGATTCCATCTTTTAATGTGGTTTTTCCTATATTTAAAGTAAGTTCTCCACTTTCACTATCTTCAAAATTAACACCTAAAGATTTTCCATTTAACTCCATTTTAATGTAAGCGTTGAAGAACTCTACCAGAGATTTTAGCTCCTCATTTTTTACATCTACAAGTTTTAAAAACTCAAATAGTGCTGATACAGAGTTGTATCCTAATTTTGGCTTAGAAGCATGAGCAGATTTACCATAAGAGTTGATTAAATAGTTTTCTCCTACTAACTCACAAGTTACTTTATACTCTTTATCTGCATTATATTTTTCTATTGCTTCCTCTACTCCAGCTACAAATGATTTAGGAATATTTAATTCACATCTCTCTGGAACAGAGTTAAAAGCATTTCCTCCTACAAGTGATACCTCTTTTAAAGTAGGATAATTGTTATTTAATATAATATGTACTATTCCCTTTTCAGCAAAAGTAACTGGAAAATTCGAATCTGGTGTAAAAGCTAATGTAGGTTGTGGCATCTTTAAAGTATTGAAATAGTAGTCCATACACTTACTTCCACTCTCTTCATTTGCTCCTAATATCATTCTAACTTTTCTATTTAATTTTATTCCAGAATCCATTATAGTTTTCATAGCATATAGGCAGATTACAGAGGGTCCCTTATCATCTAGTGTTCCTCTTCCATATATTTTACCATCTACAATAGCACCACTATATGGAGGATAATCCCAATCTTCTCCTTCTGGTACAACGTCTACGTGTCCTAATACTCCTAGTACCTCTTCTCCCTCTCCAAACTCTATTGTTATAGCATAATTATTATAGTTGACTACTTCAAATCCTAATTCTTTTCCTAATTCTGCAAAATAATTTAACGCTTTAGCTGGTCCCTCTCCAAAAGGCATCCCTTGTCTACTTTCTTCCAGTGTACTCTTTATTTGTACAGAGCCTTGTATATGTTTTATAACTTCATTTTTATATGATAAAACTTTTTCTTGTAAATCCATAATAACCTCCATATTTTTTATTAAAAGACTTCACTTCCTAATTCAATTTGTAATCTTCTATACTTACAATACAAAAATCTAATATACTCATATTCAAAAGGAGAACCTGTCTGATGGTATTCAAAAGGAATTCCAGCTCTTTTATCAATTGCATAAAGAATAGAAACACTTGTATTATTTAATATATCTAAATCACTTGTATAATATAGCATCCCTCTACTAAAAATATCAACTCCCATTCCAAAAGCATCTCTTAAAGAACTTGGACCTAAAATTGGTAAAATCAAATATGGTCCCTTTCTTACGCCATAATGGGCTAGAGTAAGTCCAAAATCTTCATACGGTTTCGGCATTCCCATATTAGATGCTACATCTACAATCCCCCCAATTCCCACAGCACTATTCATAGTAAATCTTCCGATTGCTCTCATTGCCTTTTTTATTTTCAATTGGAGAAGAGAATTACCTGTCGTAGAAATATTTTGTGCATTATTAAAGAAATTTTTCACTCCTTTTCTCAACAATTCTGGAGTAATAGCTCTATAAAATTTTACTGAAGGTAAGAATATATACTTATCAAACTGATAGTTGAAGTAATAGATTCTTCTATTGATAGGCTCCAATGGGTCATACACCTCAAAATATTCAAAAGAGTTATCTATATTTTTTACTTCCTCACTCTCTTTAGAAAAAGTTGTGATAGATAAAATCAACATAAATATAATAATTAATCTATTTATTTTCATACTCTACATCTCCTTTTTCTAAAAAATCTAACATAACTTTTACATTAGGAGTAAAAAACATATTTCCACAGTGCCCTCCGTATGGATAAATTATCAATCTATCATTAAAAGTTGCCTTTAAAAACTCTATATCTTCACTATCTAATATCAATTCATCAGCATTGGTAACAGCCATTATTTTAGGAGTATTTTTTAAATAATCCTCTATATAGTTTAATCTAGCCTTTATCAATAAATCCTCTAACTCTAACTCTTTTCCTAACTTTTCTTGATAATATGGTAAAGCTAATCTCTCAATATACTCTTCAAAAGTTGCAAAATTAATTTTTTTAAAATTTTCAAACATAGGAGTAAATTTTCCAACTGGTTCTTTTACATAGACTCCTCTATTATTTAACACATCTACTATATAGTTTAAATCAATAGAAGTCAATCTAAAAGCTCCACCTATAAGCTGCTCCATCTCCTTATCACTCAATTGTTTTTGTGAAAATATCTTGTAAATTGTTTCTACATCAACAGAAGAATACTCTGGTAATGTATTACTTACAACTGTATCTATTATATTCTCTATCATTTGAGATATCTTTTCTGCCCTCTCTTCTTCAGGAAAATACATATATTTATCCAATTTTTGTGCAGATTTATATAGATCCACAGCTGGATTTATCATAAATACTCTTTTAAAATTAAAATCTTTTTCCCTTTCATCTATCCATGATAGTATTCCAGCCTCTGTTCCACCAAGACTATATCCTACTAGATAATAGTCACTAACCTCCACCTTATCAGAAATTTTTTTATTAATCTCTTTCATTACTTTGTAGATATCCTCTGAATCTTCTACTATCATTCCTGGCATCTTGCTTGTAGAAGCATTGATGACAAAGTTGCTATTCATAGGAGAAGAGATAGATACTACATGATAGCCAGCATCATAGAAAATTCTCTGAAAATACTCCATTCTTATTGAATTATGAGCTGACCCTGTCCCTGCTAATAAGAATACTAAGGGAGCTTTTTTATTTTGAGAAACTAATGAAAACTTAAATCCTTCATTATACCAAAAATGCTCTGGTATATCCTTTTTTTGAGACAATTTTATTTTATATTCTTTCACCGGAACTTCTTTGCTAACACCTTCGATCATAAGCGTTGAACTTCCCAATATTGTCGCCATATTAGGATTTTTAATCGGATAATTATATTCAGCAAAAGTCAGAAATGAAAAAAACAAAAATATTACAAATAAATATTTTTTCATGTATCCTCCAAATTTCTTACATTTTCTTTATGTTTTATTGTACTTTAATTTTTAATATTTTTCAAGTAAATAAAATAACTCAAGAATATATCTACTCTAAATAATAAAGAGCAAGTAAGATTTATACAATAAAATTCAAATACTGAATTTAAGTATTTATTCTCTACTTGCTCATTTAATTTTACAAAGCTCCATCATTCCTGAGTTTTATATTATTATGTAACAATTTTTAAAATTATTTATTTACCTTTTCAGATAAAGATTTTCCTGCTTTAAATTTAACAGCTTTTTTAGCTTCAACTTTCATTTCTTCACCAGTTTGAGGATTTCTACAAGTTCTAGCAGCTCTTTCTGTTACTTCAAATTTTCCAAATCCTAAGAAAGAAATTTCATCTCCTTTTGTTAAAACCTCCTCTATTGTTGCTAAAAATGCCATCGCTTTTTTTTCTGCATCAACTTTAGTTGTGAATTCCCCTTTTTCAAAATACAAATCTACAAACTCTTTTTTAGTCATTTGATAATCCTCCTTATTCTTTTTAGCAATTATTACAAGTATCGCTACTATCTTTTATACCACAACATCTCTAATTTTACAACTATTTTTCAATATTTTTTCTAAAAAAGGGAGATTTGATTTGTCTCATTCAATGAGTCTATAGCCTTTATTGTCTTTAATTTATCAATTGTTGTTTGTGATGCTTTAGTTCTTCTTTTAAAATCTTCAAATGACAAAAATTTACTTTCTTCTCTTTCTTTAATAATATTATCTATAACTGCTCCTCCAAGCCCAGAAAGAGCTATAAGAGGTACTCTAATTTTTCCATCTTCAATAATAAACTTTATTCCTTCGGACCTGTATATATCTATTGGTAAAAACTCTATACCTCTAGCATACATCTCTACAATAATTTCACATATAGCCATTTCAGTTTTTTTCTTTACATCTAATTTTGCTTCCTTAGAAAGAATTTCTAGATGAGACTGAGCTACCTTTGAATTTCCCATTATCTCATAATCAAAATCTTCAGCCTTTCTCGATAGATATGCAGCATAGAAAGCTAGCGGATAGTGTACTTTGAAATAAGCTATTCTCATAGCCATCATAACATAAGCAACTGCATGTCCTTTAGGAAACATGTATTTTATCCTCCTGCAAGACTCTATATACCATTCCGCTACATTATGCTCTTTCATTAAATCTGAATAAACTTTCCACCCTTCTGGATTCTTAGTAGGCTGACCTTTTCTCACAAACTCCATTATTTTAAAAGCTGTTCCTTTCTCTATTCCTTGATCAATAAGATAGTTCATTATGTCATCACGTACTGTAATTACCTGTGAAAGAGTAGCTTGTTTCTTTCTAATAAACTCTTGAGCATTATTAAGCCATACATCTGTACCATGAGAAAGCCCTGATATTCTTACAAGCTCAGCAAAAGTTTTAGGCATAGTATCTATTAGCATCTGACGCACAAATGGAGTCCCAAACTCTGGTACTCCAAAAGTCCCTACTACAGAGTTTATTTGCTCTGAAGTAACACCTAAAGATTCTGTGCTTGAAAATATTTTTAATGTATCTGGATCAGATAATGGAATAGAATAAATATCTACTCCTGTGTATTCTTGCAAAAGTTTTATTGTAGTTGGATCATCATGTCCTAATATATCTAATTTTACTAATTGTTCATCCATCACATGATAATCAAAATGTGTTGTAATAGAATCATTTTTTTCATCATTAGCTGGTTTTTGAACAGGACAAAATTCATATATAGTATGATCATGAGGTACTACTACCATCCCACCTGGATGTTGACCTGTAGTCTTTTTTGCTCCTTCACACTTTTTAGCAAGTCTCAATATCTCTGCTTTATTATTTTTTATATCATGTTCTTCATAAAACTTTCTCACATAACCTTCCGCATTTTTCTCAGCAAGAGTCGATATTGTTCCAGCTTTAAATACATTTTCTTTTCCAAACATTTGCTCACAATATCTATGTATCTCTGATTGATACTCCCCAGAAAAATTTAAATCAATATCTGGAACCTTATCTCCATTAAATCCCATAAAGACCTCAAATGGTATAGAGTATCCATCTCTTTTATATGGTTTTCCACACTTAGGACAATTTTTTTCTGGTAAGTCAATACCTACTCCCTCTCTCTCAATAAATTCAGAGTTTTTACACTCTGGATTAGTACAGATATAGTGAGGATATAGAGCATTAACCTCAGTTATTCCCATCATAAAAGCTACTAATGAAGACCCTACAGAGCCTCTAGAACCAACTAAGTATCCACTATCTAAAGATTTTTTAACAAGCTTTTGTGCCGATAGATAAAGTACAGAGAATCCATTTCCAATGATAGCATTTAGCTCTCTTTCTATTCTAGCATTGACTATCTCTGGAAGAGGATTTCCATATATTCTATAAGCTTTTTCATATGTCATCTCTCTAACTATATTCTCAGCATTGTCTATCTTTGGTGGATAAAACCCATCTGGTACAGGTTTTATCTTCTCTATCTTGTCAGCTATTAGGTTGGTATTAGTTACAACTATTTCACGAGCTATATCCTTTCCCAAGTAACTAAACTCTTCTAACATCTCATCTGTGGTTCTAAAATAAAATTTATTATCTATCTTATATTGATTTGCTCTAAATACATTTCCACTTCCATATAGTAGGATACTTCTTATCTTATAATCTTTCTCATCTAGATAGTGTACATTAGAGCTAGCTGTAACTAGAATACCTCTCTCTTTAGCTAAGTTGTAAAAATATCTATTCATATCCTCAATAGCTTTAAAAGATGAGATACTTCCTGTTCCATCATCTTCGTAAATTTCAGAGTAAGCCCCCTTAGGGAGTAATTCTATATAGTCATAAAAACCAATACTTCTTTCGATACTCTCATAGTCATATCTCATATAGTAATCTGTAAGCTCTCCATCATTGGAAAAATGTACAGTCATAGAGCTTCCTACTATCAGCCCCTCTCTATATTTTTCCAGATGAGATTTTAAAATTCTAGGTTTTTTATTTCCATAGTAGTCTATATGAGCTTCTGAAACTAGCTTGTACATATTTTTTAATCCATCAAGATTTTGGACTAGTACCATTACATTGTGGGTATCCTGTTTTTTATAGTTTATTGGAAAAGCTCCTGTTATCTCATTTAGATTAGTGACTCCCTTCTCTATATATCTCTCCATAAATATGATAAACATATTAGCAGTAGCTTGTGAGTCATCAACAGCTCTGTGGTGGCTCTCCAATGAAAGTCCCAATACCTTATTTAAGTTTTTCAGTCCATACCCTTTTAAGTCTGGGTATAAGTCCCTTGCCATCTGTAATGTATCTATTATTGCTGGAGTGTAATCATATCCTAAAAGTCTTTTTACATCTCTTCTTATAAATCCCATGTCGAAAGCTGCATTGTGGGCTACCATTGTAGCATCTCCCACAAATTCCATAAACTTTGGCAGTACCTCTTCAATGGTTGGCATATTATCTACCATATCTTGAGTTATATTTGTCAATTCTTGAATTTTCTTCGGTATAGGTTTTTGAGGATTTACAAGTTGAGAAAATCTATCTACTATTCTATTCCCTCTTAATTTTACAGCTCCTATCTCTATTATCTCATGCTCATGAGAGTTAAGTCCCATAGTTTCCAAGTCGAATACAACAAAATTCTCTTCTAATAGAGGTACATCTTTAGGATTTCTTACCATAAGAACTTCATCGTCTACCATATACATCTCACAACCAAGTATAGGTTTTATATCCTTTCCCTTAGCTGCTTTATAAGCAAATGGGAAAGAGTGTACAACAGCATAATCTGTAATAGCCACAGCAGAGTGTCCAAATTTTATAGCCTGTTTTATAATATCAGCTATATCAGTTACCCCTACCATCTCACTCATCTTACTGTGAGTGTGTAGTTCTACCATTTTTACTTCAGCTTTATCCTCCTTTTCCTCCTTTACCTTATCAAGCTTATTGATAGAGTTTATCATTATTATCTCTTCATTATCAGAGAATCTATCAGTTTGCTTTTTACCATTTATCTTTACAAAATCTCCAATTTTTATATCTAGAGGTTTATCTTTTTCTAAGAAGATTTTTGTAGTAAGAGAGGTATGGTTATCAGTTATTCTAATAGTCTGAATTACTCTATCATTTTTTATATCTCTAGACTCCATTCCAAAGATCTCTCCCTCTACTACACAAGTATCATCATCATAGAGTTCGAAAAACTCCTCTAGTGGAATAGAACTTCCTTTAATCTCCTTAGCTTTATTAGCTGAAAAACCTCCCCCTTTAGAGAAGTTAGCACTTTTTATAACTACTTCTTGAGCCTTTGGCTTATTAGAATTTTGTTCAGCAATTTTTTTATTCTCCATATCAATCTTTGCTGAAAGAGTGATGATCTCTTTTTGTTTTTCCTCTTCTATTTTAGATACCTCTTGTGAGAAATCTCCCAATACAAACTTTACCTTGAAATTATATATTCCAAAATTTTCTAGAATTGTTTCTAGCTTCTCATCTATTTGAGAACTTCTCAAAATATCAATAGCACTCTGCTCAGCAAGAGTAATATTGATGCTCTCATTTTCAATACTTATTCTATATAGGTATAAAAAAGATTTAGAGATAGCGTTTCTAGCTTTCAATCTTATGATTGCTCTCTCTACTATCTCTATTAATTGCTCTTTTCTTATATCATTTTCAGAAAAACTTACTGTAAAATCTACCTCTAACTCTTTACCAAAGTTTTTCTTAATATTTTCATAGATGACATCTAATTCATTTAACTCATCAACTGAAGGAACATTACATATAAATCTCATCTTTTTATTTCTTTCTGAAAATATAATCTCTGTAACATCTACATTTTTTATACCCATTTTTCTAAAGATACCATCTTGTGGTTTTATTCTTATCTCATTTCTATTCATTGTTCCTCCAAAAAGAGTTATTTTTCTCCTAATAATCTGTCTAATATGATAGCTACTGCTGCTCTTACAGAAAGATGATTATACTCTGTATTAGCTCTAATTGGTTCAAGAACAGAATCAGACATATCCATTACCTCATCTGTAAGCCCCCATCCTGTTCCAAACAATAATAGATATGGTTTATCATCTTCTAATAACTTATTAGATAACTCTTTATATTTTATTGTATTAGAAAAAACTCTAGCTGAAGTAGCTATTATAACAGGTCTTTGCCCTTCTCTTTTTTCTATTTCAGCAATAGTATCTTCTATACTATTCATCACTTTAGTAATAGAAAAAGCATCTTCTCTATCTTTGTTAAATTGTCCTCCTGTTCCTTCTTGCCAATAACCAATTATTCTTTCAGTCAACATCTTTTGGGCATCTACTGGAACTATAAGTCTATACCCAGCTATATTATATGTTCTACAACTTCTTGAAATATCGTGTATATCAAAGTTTGTAACCGACGTACACACTACATTATTATTTTTATTATATACAGGATAGTGAACTAATCCTAAATAAACTTTATTTCTCATCTTCTCTCCTATTTAACTTTTTTAAATCCTTATATTTGTCTATATCTTCTAAATAAACTTTATAGGCATGTAAAAGATACTCTTTGTTTTCTTCATTCAAGGGTCTAATTACTCTTGCTGGAGATCCAGCTATTAAACTCCCCTCTCCTGCTTGGAGTTTTGGAGTTACAACAGAACCAGCAGCTACTAGACAGTTTTTAGGAATTACACTTTCATTTAAAAGTATACTTCCCATACCGATTACACAGTTATCTCCAATAGTACAACCATGTATAATGCAGTTGTGTCCAATAGTTACTCTCTCTCCTATAGTTACTGGATATGAAGTATCTCCATGAACTGTACAATTATCTTGAATATTAGAATCTCTTCCCACAGTAATCTTGCTCATATCAGCTCTCACAACAGCTCCAAACCAGATAGATACATTTTCATTTGTAACTACCTCTCCTATTACAGTGGCATTCTCCGCTATATAGTTATTCTCTCCTATTTTTGGAGTTTTTTCTCCCAACTTATATATCATTTTTTTCCTTTCCAAGCTCTCTTTTAATCTCAGCTAAAAGCTTTTTCTCCTCTTTGCTTAACTCTCTTCCCACAAGTAGATCTCTTCTTCTTAGATAAGTTCTTTTCAAACTCTCCTTTAATCTCCAAGTTTCTATATTCTTGTGGTGTCCAGAAAGTAACACTTCAGGAACTTTCATCCCCTCATATTCAGCTGGTCTTGTATAGTGAGGATAATCTAAAAGTCCATTGAAAAAAGAGTCATTCTCATAGGATTCTTTTTTGATTACACCAGGAACAAGTCTAGCTATACAATCTGCCATCATCATAGCTGGTAACTCTCCCCCTGTCAAAACAAAATCCCCAATGGAAACTTCCAAATCAACTTTACTCTCTACTACTCTCTCATCTATTCCCTCATAGTGTCCAGCTATGATAGTTATCTCCTCTTCCTGAGCCAACTCAATAGCAAGTTTTTGATTAAATTTCACGCCTTGAGGAGTGGTATAGATTACCTTTCCCTTTACAGTTTCTAGAGCTCTAAAAAGTGGCTCTGGTTTTATAACCATTCCAGCTCCTCCACCAAAAGGCATATCATCAGCTTGTTTATGTTTGTCATAACAAAAATCTCTGATATTTACAATATTTATCTCTAAAAGATTTTTTTCAAGAGCTTTTCCTATTATACTTTCACTTTTAAATCCTGAAAACATCTCAGGAAAAAGAGTAAGAATATTAATTTTCATATTACTCCTCGTCCATTCCATCATCTTGTTGATATTTTTTTCCCTTTTCCTCTTTCATTCCTTCAATTAGATGGATATATATTACTCTTTTATCAAAATCTATCTTCTTTACAAACTCATCTATATCTGGAACCATAACTTCACACTTAGCTGACTCTATCACTAAGATATCGTGAGCAGCTGTTTCAAAAATATCAACTACTGTTCCTAACTCTTCTTCAGTATCTATATCTATCGCCTTCATATTTAGTAAGTCATTTAATAGGTATTCATCTTCTCCAACACCTAATATCTCTCTTCTTACTTTTATAAATCCATTTTTTAAATTTCCAGCTTCTGTCTTGTTAGTTATCTCTTCAAACTCTAATACACACTTATTTCCCACTAGATGAGAAGCAGATTTTACTGTAAGGATTCTTTGATTATTCTCCCCTACTTCCACTACTATTCTATTATTTAATAGTATCTCAATATTTTCAATATTAGATACAACCTTTACTGCTCCTTTTAGATGGTGAGTTCCAGATATTTTTCCTACTGTTAAAAGCTCCATACTACCCCCTAGTCTAAAAACTCTACATTTACATTTAGTTTATCTTTTACTCCAGCTGCTTGCATAACTCCTCTTATTGCATTAGCTGTAAGTCCATTCTTTCCTATTATTTTTCCCATCTCTCCTTGGGCTACACTTACTTTGAATATAACAGTATCATCTACTACATCATAAGTGATTCTTGTTTCAGAGTTATTATCTACTAATTCTCCAATTATATATTGCATTAATTTTTCTAATTTTTCCATTTTTCCTCCTAGTTACTTTTTATTTATGTATAGAGAGCCCTTCCAAGGTCCCTCTTCTGTTATTTTTGCCTCTACTCCATAGTTTTTATCTAAGTCTTCTATAATAGTCCTTACAAAATCTTTGAAATCATCAGTAGAGATTACATTTACAATACCAGCATTGGCATCTACTGTTCTCACTACTCCTATTCCTTCATAAGCTTCTATTACCTTATTGATAAAATCTATGTCCTCTTTTCTACTCTGTATTAAAAACTCATAGCTTGATAACATAGTTCCTCCAAACCTTCTATATAAAAATTCAAGAATAACGAAAAAGGTTATTCTTGATTTTTTAATTACTTATTTTCAAATATTAATATCAATCTTATAAAATCCTCTATTGAAAGATTTTCTGCTCTCTCTGTTTCTGGTATCTCTGCCTTAGCTAATATAACTCTCAACTCATCTTTAGAATATCCTAGAGTAGAGAAGTTATTTAATAGATTTTTTCTCTTATTTGAGAAACCAGCTTTTACATATTTAAAGAAAGTATCCTCATCAACTTGATTTATATATCTATTGTCCTTGTAAAGTTTAATAGACATAAAAGCAGAGTCTACCTTAGGAATAGGAGTAAAGAACTCCTTAGGGATAGTGAATAGATATTCAGCCTCTCCATAATATTTCACAGCAAGAGTTAAAACACTTCTCTCCTTACCCTTTTTAGCACAAACTCTTTCAGCTACCTCTTTTTGAACCATAATATATATCTCATCTATTACATCTCTATTCTCTATAAGCTTATTGATTATAGGTGAAGTGATATAGTATGGAATATTAGCAACTACCTTTGTCCCAGCTCCTACATAGGCTCTCAAGTCAGTTTCTAATACATCGTTCATTACAAGAGTATATTTAGGATTTTCATCAAATTTTTTTCTTAAGATTTTTTCTAAATCTCTATCTATCTCCACAGTTACAACTTTTTTGGCTGTATCAAGAAGTAGAGCAGTCAAAGCCCCCTCCCCTGGTCCTATCTCTAGTACAGTATCTTCAGCTTGCACATTGGATACTTCCATAATTTTTCTTAATATTGCTTTTTGATCAGTTAAAAAATTTTGCCCAAATTTCTTTTTATGTTTAAAGGACATTTTCTCCTCCAATTATTTTTTTACAATAATACCTATATAAGGCAAATTTCTATGGTATTGATCATAGTCTAATCCATAACCTACAACAAATTCATCTGGAATTTTAAATCCTATATAATCTCCTTTTATTTCAGCAGTTCTTCTACTTGGCTTGTCCAATAAAGTACAAATTTTTAAGCTTTTAGCCCCCCTCTTTTGCAACATTTTTTTTACATAACTCAATGTTAATCCAGTATCTATTATATCTTCAATGATTAAAACTTCTTTATCTTTTACATCAACATCTATATCTTTTAGTACATTAATTACTCCTGTACTTGTTGTTCCAGAATAACTAGAAACACTCATAAAATCAATCACAATCGGCAAATTTATTTCTTTTATCAAATCTGTCATAAACATTACAGAGCCTTTTAATAGCCCAATAACTAAAATTTCTCTTCCTTGATAATCTTTTTCGAGCTCTTTTGCTAATTCTTTGATTCTTTTCTCCACTTCCTTTCTCGTTAAAAGTGTTTTTATAGTATATTCCACCCTATTTCCTCCTTTTAAAACATAACTTTACCAAGTTATATTTTAATAAAATCAATTACGATATATTTTATCATTTACTCTAGAAATTATCAAGTAGTTATTGATATTTTATGTATCTTATGATATTATCATTATTATAAAATATACAATTCAATGGAGGAGTAATGAATAAAAAAACATTTTTTATCTCTTTGTCAGGATTTTTGGCTTTAGCTTTAAGTATATTTTTTTTTATGGAGATATTTTTAATAAAATATTTTAATGAAAAATTTTATAAAATTCCGAATTTAAAATCTTATACATTAAAAGAAGCTGAAGATATCTTAAAAAAGAATGAACTAAAAATAGAAAAAATTGGAGACGAGTTTTCTGCCCTTCCTATTGGTGAAATTTTTTTACAGGAACCTGAAGCTAACTCTATAGTAAAAAAAAATAGAAATATAAAAGTTTGGGTAAGTAAAGGAAAAGCTCTTGTAGAAGTTCCTAATTTAATTGGAATGAACTATCTTGATGCTAAATCTATAGCTGAACAAAAAGGTCTCATCATTGATAAAGTTATTACTGTAAAAGCTCAAGGAAATTATAATTCTGTTTTAGCTACAGATCCTAATACTGATACTCTTTTAACTAGAGGTGAAAGAATATCTTTTTTAGTAAATGGTGCTGAACAAGTTTTTGAAATAAAAATGCCTGATTTAATTGGCCTTTCCTTCGATAAAGCTTTAGATATACTTACAAAAAATTCTCTTATAATAGGAAATATTGAATTTTCTTCTATACCTGGAGTAGAAAAAAATGTTATAATAAAAAGTAGTATAAATGCTGATGAAAAAATACCTGCTGGCTCTACTGTTGATCTTGTAATCAATAACTAAAGTTTTCTTAGGAGGGATAGAAATTAAGGGAAGAGTTATCAATAAAATACAGGGATTTTATTATGTAAAAGTCAATGAAAAAATTTATGAATGTAAATTAAGAGGAATTTTAAAAAGAAAAGAAAATAAATCTAACTGTGTTGTTGGAGATATTGTAGAAATATCTAAAGATAATTACATTATTAGTATTGAAAAGAGAAAAAATTTTCTTGAAAGACCGCTTGTTGCTAACATTGATCATCTTGTAATACAATTTGCTGGAAAGGACCCAAGTATAGATTATGAGAGATTAAATATTTTATTACTTAGAAGTTTTTTCTATAAAATCAAACCTATCGTTATAGTTAATAAAATTGATTTATTAAGTAATAATGAAATAAAAGAATTACAAAACAACTTAAAATTCTTAGAAAAACTTGGAATAAATTATTTCTTAATATCTCAAAAAGAAAATATAGGAATTGAAAATTTAAAATTATTTTTAAAAGATAAAATTACAGCCTTTGCTGGACCAAGTGGTGTTGGAAAATCGAGTATTATAAATCTTTTACAAAATGAAAAGAAACTAGAAACAGGTGAAACAAGTAAAAAGCTTAAAAAAGGAAAACATACTACAAAAGATACTAATCTACTTGAATTAATTAATGGTGGTTATATTGCTGATACTCCTGGATTTTCATCTATAGAATTGCCTAATATTAGAGATACACAAGAATTAATATCACTTTTCCCAGAATTTAAAAATAAAGGAAATTGTAAGTTTAATGACTGCCTTCATATAAATGAACCGAATTGTGTTATAAAAAATTGTGTAGAAAATGGTAAGATTATAAAAACTCGATATGAGTTTTACAAAAAAGTTTATGAAAAATTAAAACAAGAGAGGTGGAATAAATATGAGTAATATAAAGATTGCTCCTTCAATATTATCAGCAGACTTTAGTAAGTTAGGCGAAGAGATTATGGCTATAGATAAAGCTGGAGCTAACTACATACATATAGATGTGATGGATGGTAATTTCGTCCCTAACCTTACTTTTGGTCCTCCAGTCATAAAAGCTATCAGAGATAAAACTAACTTGACTTTTGATGTTCATTTGATGATAGATAAACCTGAGAGATATATAGAAGAATTTGTTAAAGCTGGAGCTGATATCATTGTAGTTCATGCTGAATCTACTATACATTTACATAGAGTTATCCAGCAGATTAAATCTTTTGGAAAAAAAGTAGGTGTTTCGTTAAACCCAGCTACTCCTATTGATATTTTAAAATATATTATCAATGACTTAGATATGGTTTTAGTTATGAGTGTAAATCCTGGATTTGGAGGGCAAAAATTTATAGAAAGTACTTTGCAAAAAATTAAAGATGTAAGGGCTTTAAACGAAACTATAGATATACAGGTGGATGGTGGTATAACCGATAAAACAATAGGAAAATGTATAGAAGCTGGAGCTAATATCTTTGTAGCTGGTTCTTATGTGTTTTCTGGTAATTATAAAGAAAGAATTGAAAATTTAAAGAGAGGTTAAAACATGACTATTATGACTGAAAATATTAGTAAAGTAAATGAAATATTAGAGGATTTTTACAAACTATTTTATAAAACTGAAGATATGGCTCTTAAAAGAGGAATTAAGTGTTTAACACACACAGAATTGCATTTAATAGAAGCTATTGGTGAGCAATCTCTTACTATGAATGAGTTAGCTGATAAAATTGGAATAACTATGGGAACTGCTACAGTAGCAGTATCTAAGCTTACTGAAAAAGGATTTATAGCTAGAGTTCGTTCTAATTCTGATAGAAGAAAAGTATATGTATCTTTAACAGATAAAGGAAGTAAAGCTCTTACTTACCATAATAATTATCACAAAATGATAATGTCCAGTATTACAGAAAATATTGCTGATAAAGATTTAAGTCATTTTATTGAAATTTTTGAACTTATCTTAGGTGCATTAGAACAAAAAACTGATTATTTTAGACCACTTACAATTGTAGATTTTAATGTAGGAGAGAAAGTTTCTATTGTCGAAATAAAAGGAACTCCTATCGTTCAAAACTATTTTGCTGGGCATGGAATAGAAAATTTTAGTATAGTTGAAATAATGAAAACTTCTTCAAATGAAAATTTTGTAATAAAAGCACCTACTGGTGAAATAATTGAATTAGATATCCTAGATGCTAAAAATTTAATAGGAATTAAAGCTGACTAAAAAAGGAGCAAAAAATGTTCTATATTGATGGAATATCTTTAAATAAAATAAAAGAGGAATTAAAATCGAATCTTTATGAAAAAAAGATAAACAAAATTACTAAAAATACTGAAACTTCTCTATCAATATACTTTGGAAAAATAGAGTTAGTTTTCTCTTGTAACCCATCTTTTCCTATCTGTTATATTACAAATTCTAAAGAGGGAGTTTTAGAAAATAACACTGGAATAGTAGCTAACATGAGAAAACATCTACTCAATGCTATGCTAATAGATGTAGTCCAACTTGGATTCGATAGAATATTACAGTTTAAGTTTTCTAAGATAAATGAGTTAGGTGAAATAAAAAACTATAGTATCTACTTTGAAATAATGGGAAAATACTCTAATTTTATTCTTACTGATGGAAACAACAAAATTATTGATTTATTAAAAAGATTTTCATTAGAGCAAAATAGGTTAAGAGCTATGTTTCCAGGAATTCTTTATGAACAACCTATAATTGAAAAAAAAATATCCCCCTTAGAAGTAGATAATGACAGCTTCAATTCATTTTTAAAAAAAGGAACTTTATTAAAAAATATAGAAGGAATTGGAAAATTACTTTTACAAAATATTGATTCTTTTGAAAATTTTAAAACTATTTTAGAGAAAAAAATATCCCCAAAGATATATTTAAATAATCAAAAAATAGTTTTAGCAACTGTGTTGAATATAATTCCATTGTCTAAATATGACGAAATTTTAAAATTTAATTCATTTAGAGAGATTATAAATTACTATATTTCATCGCAAAACTTATCTAGTACCTTTGAAACTTTAAAAAAACAATTGCTTGATAATATTCTAAAAAGAATAAAAAAAACTGAAAAAGTATTAAATGTACTTGCCAAAGAGAAAGAGGAAAAAGCTGACTATGAAAAATATAAGGAGAAAGGAGATATATTAGCTTCTTGTATCTATAACGTAAAAAAAGGTATGCCATTTGTAGAAACTTACGATTTTTATAATGATACTATAATAAAAATTCCTCTTGATCCACAAAAGACTCCTCAAGAAAATCTTGAAAAAATATATAAGAAGTATAATAAATTAAAAAGAGGCCTTGAAGTTAATGCTAAAAGAATTGTAGAGATTAATGAAGATTTAAATTATCTAAATAGTATTAATCTTTTTATTGAAACTAGTAATGATATAAGCAATTTAAAAATTATACATGAAGAGCTCATTTCTCAAGGATATATAAAAATCCAAAATAAAAAGGAGAAAAATAAAAAGCAAAATAAAGAGATAGGTTATGGTATCATTGAAGGGAAAAATTATAGAATTCTTTTTGGTAGAAATAATACTGAAAACGATAATCTTACTTTTAAAGTAGCTGATAAATACGATATTTGGTTACATGCTAAAAATATTCCTGGTTCTCATGTTATTATTCAATGTGATGAACTAAATGATGAACTACTTATGAAAGGAGCAGAGATAGCTGCTTATTATAGTAAGGGATTTACTGGAGATAAGATAAGTATAGATTATACTCAAAAGAGATATATTAACAAACCTAAGGGAGCTAAGCCTGGATTTGTTACATATGTAAATGAGAAAAATATCTTAGTTGTAAAACCAGAAAGAGTATAGGAAATAAGGAGAAACATAAGAGGTTTCTCCTTTTTTATTATATTTTTTCATAAATCTATGATATAATGTAACTAATGCAAAATATAATAATATAAAGGAGTACTTGTAATGAAGACTATGAAAAAATTACTTTCTACGATTTTACTTATTAGTATTTTTACTTTATCTGGATGTTTCAAAGAAAAAGAGAATGAAGTACAAAACTATACAGTAATCTCAACACAAGATTTAGAAAAAAATATCCCTAACTCTAATTGGGTAGTTGTAGATACTAGGGAAAATGATGCTTACAACGGTTGGAGTTTAGATGGTATTGAAAAAGGTGGTCATATTCCTCTAGCTCTTGATTTCTCTTCTTCTTGGTTAAATACTAAAACCGAGAGATTGGATTCAATACTTACGACAAAGGGAATTACACAGAATAAAAATATAGTTCTTTATGACTATAATAACAAAGATGCTAAAAAAGTTGCTGATTACTTGAATAAAAAAGGATATAAAAATATCTATCTATATAATATCTCAGATTGGATAAACTCTGGAAAAACTTTGGAAAGTTATAAAAACTATCAAATGTTAGTTCCTCCTTACTGGGTAAAAAATCTAATAGATGGAAAAAATGGTATCAATAACTATAAAATATTTGAGGTATCTTGGGGAGATGAAAAAGCTTCTCCAGATTACTTAAAAGGACATATTCCAGGAGCTATTCATGTAAACACTGACCACATTGAAGAGGGTCCTCTTTGGAATAGAAAATCTGATGAAGAGCTAATTGAATTAGCTAAAAATAATGGAATAACTATTGATACAACTATTGTAGTTTATGGTGCTGATTCTATGCCTGCTTCTAGATTTGCAGTTATTTTAAAATATTTAGGAGTAAAAGATGTTAGACTTCTAAATGGTGGTACTCAAAAATGGATAAATGCTGGCTATCCTGTAGAAACTACAGTGAACAAAGCTACTCCTGTGGATAATTTTGGTACTGATAAACCTCTTAACAGAGATTATATCATTGATTTAGAGGGAGCAAGAGAGATTTTAGCTGATAAAACTGGAAGTAGACTTGTAGATAATAGAGCATGGGATGAATTTATAGGAAAAACTTCTGGATATGATTATATCGAGCCTAAAGGTCGTCCTGCTGGAGCTGTATGGGGACATGCTGGAACAAATAGTTCCAACTTAGATGATTATAGAAATCCTGATAATACTATGAGAAATGCCTATGAAGTATTACAAATGTGGAAAGAATGGGATATCACTCCTGATAAAAGATTATCTTTCTACTGTGGTACAGGTTGGAGAGCTTCTGAAGTTTTATTTTATGCTGATGTAATGGGAATAGAAAATATCTCTTTATATGATGGTGGTTGGAACGAGTGGAGTGGAAATACTAGTAATGAGCCTAATCCTATAGAGACAGGTATTCCTGCTGGTAAATAATATGAAAAAAATAATATATTCTACTTTTTCACTCTTACAATTTATAATTTTTTTGATTGGTACGATTCTGACATATCTTTCAGATAAAAAAATGGGGGTAATGAGGTCTTTAACTTATAGAAACTCAATCTGGAATAAAATGGACTTAGATAGATATCTACTTATCTTGATAACAGTTCTTCTTGTTATCAAGATAGTAGCTTATCTACCCACTAAGAAAAGGATTTTTCTCATACTTATTGTACTTGATATCATAACCATAGGTTTTATTATTTTTTTCAATACAACAATTATTTTTTCATATTTTATAATTATATTAGCCCTTGCTATTATTTTAAGCTTAGGTTTAATAAAAACTTTTATCAAATAAATTAATAACTATTCAGATATTTGTGATTTAAAAAGAAAACTAAGAATTGTTCCATATTTCAAGAAGTTGATTAACTATGGCTTATCTCACTAAAAACACAAAACTCACTTCGTTCAAACAGTTGTGTTTTTTAGCGTTCGATTTCGCTGAGTTAATCTAACTTCTCTCCATAAATTACACAATTCTTTGAGTTTTCTTTAAACTATCTTCTCTATCTAAATAGTTATTTTTATTTTACTATTCTTTTAGCTTCTAAAAATCTCTGAAAAATTGTAATAACTATCATAATAGTAAAGATATATATTACAATCTCAGCCTTCTCTTTTAATAGAATAATTAAGCTAAACATCACAAATCCCTCTGTTCTCTCAGCTAAACCAGCTTGATAATAGAAACTTTTCTCACTTTTTTTATCTGTTAAAGAACCTGTGGTTAAAAATATTGTCATAGCTATTATTATACTAATTGATAGTAACATAGCTGAATAGCTTAACTCTCTATATCTTGAAGCAACCCCTATTATTATTCCAGACTCTACTATTCTATCAAAGGTTATATCCATAATTGTTCCAAAACCTGAGCTTGAATTTGTTTCTCTTGCAATTGTTCCATCTACAGCATCTAAGTATCCCGATAGCCAAAGAACTAAAACTCCTATATAGTTATAACCGAGATAGGTAAAAACTCCACTACTAACTCCTATGAGCATAGCCAAAATAGTTACTCCATTAGCTGTGAATCCAAGTCTTAAAAAAAATTGTGCCCCTATTTTTATAACTGGCTGAACATATTTTCTACAATGAGTATCTAACATCTAATCCTCTATCCCTTTTATATTTTTTTCTTCAAAATCTATAAAAACCATATCTCCAATCTCTAATCTTACATTGGTAATACAATTAATTTTCTCATCTTTCACTTCAATCTCAACTATGTATCTTCCCATACTAAAACTCATATCTACTACTTTTCCTTGAGTTTTACCATTTTCTGCAATCTTTATATCCTGTCCACTTATACCTAAATATTTAGTAGTAACTTCACTCTTATAATTAAATATTTTTTCAAACTTTTCCTTTAAAAATATATTCTCTATCCCTAAAACTTTTGCAACATACAGGGTTTTAGGACAATTAAACAGTTTTTCTCCTCTATCTAATGCAATTAATTTTCCATTTTCCATAATTCCAAGCCTATCTCCTAATGTGAAAGCCTCATCTCTATCATGGGTAATAAATAGAGTAGTAACCCTTAACTCCTTTTGTAAATTTTTTACTAATTTTTGCATAGCTTTCTTTAAATTATAATCAAGAGCTGAAAATGGTTCGTCCATCAGTAAAAGTTTCGGCTCTGTAACAAGAGCTCTTCCTATAGAAACCCTTTGTCTTTCTCCTCCACTTAATTCATTTGGATACTTATATTTTTTATCTTCAAGCTCCAATTTTTTTAAAATCTCTTCTACTCTTCTTCTAATTTCATCACTATTACACTTAGCTATTCTCAGTCCAAAAGCGATATTTTCAAATACATCAAGATGTGGGAGAAGAAGGTCTTCTTGAAATACCATAGATATCTTTCCACTCTTTCTAGCACTTTCAATATCCTCATTTTCTAAATTTACTTCTCCCTTATAATCCTGATCCAATCCAGCTACTATTTTTAAAAGTGTGGACTTTCCTGAGCCTGACTTTCCAAGTAAACAGATAAACTCTCCTTTTTCTATTTCAAATTCTATTCCTTCTAAAGCAAAACTTCTATAATTCTTCTCCTTAATTTTTACTTCTAACATTCCTATCTCTCCATAATAGATTTATTATACTTTTTGCCAAAACTACTGATATAAAAGTAACGAGTATATAAATAATACTATATACAGCTCCCATCTTACTTCCACCATCTACCATATATGGCATAAGCATTATAGGAAGAGTCATCACTTCACTCCCCCCTATAATAAATGTAGTCAAATATTGTACCAATGAAACCATTATTATCATAGCTACTCCAACTATAAATGACTTTTTTAGCATAGGAAGTGTTATCTTAAAAAATATCTGCTTTTCATTTACTCCCATAACTTTTCCCAATTTAAAATAATTATCACTAATTGTAGTATAACCACTCTTCATACTTAAAATATAGTATGGTAGCGTCATCACTGTGTGTACTATTGCTACCCCCAGAGTTGTTTCAATCAGTCCAAATTGAATAAATCTATATTGAACTCCTAATACACTAACAGTTGCTGGGAAAATAATTGGAAGAAATACTAAAATTTCTAATACTTTTCCTAGCTTTGATTTAGTTCTTGAAAGGGTATATGCCACTGGTGTCCCTATTAATATATTGAAAATTATAGTCAAAATAAGTATATAAAAGGTTATCCCTATACTTTCATAGATTCTTTGCATATGTAAAGCTTGACTCCAGCTCTTAATATCAGTTCTAAGAATTAGGGAAAGCATTGGTAATAAAAATATACCTGATAACATTGTAGTTACGATATTTTTGAACTTAAATATTTTTACCACTCCCTCTCTTTAAATTTCATTAGATACTTCATAGTTAAATATGAGATAAAGGAAATAGTTAAAGCTATCAAAGTTACTATTACATTTATTGCCATAACCTTACCTCGTAACTCTATGTCCCCTTCTCTATATAACTCATACATCTGAACTGACAAAGTTCTTGGATATGTTACTCCTAATATATAAGAAGTCTCAAAAGCTGAAAAAAGATATGCCAATACCAGAAAAAAACTTAAAGACAAAGTTGGTAATATCATAGGAAAGATTATCTTTTTAAAAAAATTATACTCAGTTAAATTATAAAGAGTCCCTAAATCTCTCCATTTTCTCTCTATATCTACCATCATAGGAATACACATCATTACCATAAATGGAACTACCTTCCAGATATATCCCAGTATAATTCCAACTCCATAATTATCATTTATTAAAATTGGAAATTCTTTAATACTCTCTATAACTCCAAGTTTAACAAGATAGCTTCCTATCACTCCTCCCCTTGACAATAAAAGTACAAGGGCATAAGCCCCTGTTAAATATGAAACTCCCACAGGAAACTCTAATATTTTTTTAAAAAATTTTCCAAGATATTTGCTATTACGATTTATGTGTATTAAATATAGAAAAACTACTGCTAAAAGTAGAGATATTACTCCTGTAAAAAAATTAATTTTAACAGTATATCTTAAATTTTCTAAAAACTCCCTCGAAAGAATTAACTCTCTATAATACTCTAATGTAAAACCATTCTTTCCTATTATTCTATTATAGCCAAAAGAGGTCATTACAACATAGTAGATACCATAGAGGAAAAAAAGATACATATATATTAAAAATGGTAATATTTTAATTATTTTTCTAATTTTTTCCAACTTTTTCCTGCCACTCTTTCTCTATTATTAAAAGTTTTGTTGGAGATAGCTCTAATACTCTTTTCTCTTGTAACTCTTTTAGTGAGGGTATATTTGGATTTTCTATTAATTTTATAAATCCTTCTCTCTCTTTTTCATCTAGCTTATCTATATCCAATACTGTAAAATCTCCCCAATTTTTTGCTAATTGTTTTTCATACTGAAGTTGAGGAGAAACCATAGCATCTATTATCTTTAAAGCCTCCTCTTTATTTTGAGAAGTTTTTGCTATAGCTAAATAATGGTTATTAAACAAAGTCCCTTTTTTCAATAAAAAACTTCTTGATGTCTTTACAAAATCTCCTGTTTCTATTTTAGAGTTAACCTTATTTATAGTATATCCCATAGTGATATCTATCTCCCCTGTAGAATAGAGTAAATCTAGTTTTCCCTCTGACTCTGGATAAGTTTCTCCTTTTCTCCACAAATAAGGTTTTATCTCATTTAGATAGTCCCATACAACTTGTAAATTTTCTTTAAACTCCTCATCACTCATCTTCATAATATTGTCATATCCTAATATATCAATTACAATATTTCTCACAAAGGCACTTCCTGTAAAATCAGAAACAACAGGGTAGGTAAATCTATCAGGATTTCTTTTTACATACTCTTTTAGACTCTGCCAGCTATCAAATGGAATATTCCCTTTTTCTCCATCATAAATAAAATTAAATTGAGCTTCTCCCCAAGGAACCTCATCTCCATCTATATCCACACCAAAATCTTTTAGTGTAGCACTCTCTTTTATAAGTTTTTTATTTTCTATCTTAGCTAATATTCCCTTTTCTAATAAGTTAGCTTCCTTTAACTCATTAAAATTCTCTCCATTTATCCAAAGAATATCCACACTTCCTCTATTTTTTCCAGCTTGCTTTTCAATTATAAGCTTATTTACTACATCTTTTATATTTACAACAGGTACAGCTTTTAATTCTATTCCCTCTCTCTCCTTTATATAGTTTCCTGCTATATCCTGAACATAACTATTTATCTTAGCATCTCCCCCCCACATATATAGGGTAACCTCTTTTTTCTCCTTGCTATTACAACCAAGTATAGTCATTCCCAATACTCCAATGATAAATAATTTATAAGCTTTTTTCACGCTCTCCCTCCAAAATTACCTATTTATGCTAAAGTGAGAAAATCTCACTAAATCTTAATAAAATCTTCTCACTTTTCCTTACTTATATTTTATTTTAAATTTTTAAATATTATTTTGTTCTTCTATCTAATTTTTTTTTTATTATCTTTGCAATTACACTCAAACAAAACAGTATTATTGAAGCTAGCAATGAAACTTTTACAGCTTTTTGTATATCTCCAGAGGCAACAGCCCCACCTAATAATATAAAAGCTACTGTTCCAGGTAAAATAAATATAATTGATAAAATACTATACAAACTAAACTTAATAGAAGTCAAACCATAGAGATAATTTTGAAGTCCAAAGGGAAAAATTGGCAGAAACCTTGTTACAGCTAATATAAACCAACCATCATTTTTTACTCCACTTTCCACTTTTTTAAATATCTCTCTTTGACCAAATTTTTTCTCTATAAAATCTCTAGCTATATATCTAGCAATTAAAAAAGCCAATGATAATCCTATCCCTGCTCCTATAATTGTATAGAGTATTCCAAAGAATACTCCAAAAACTACACCACCAACTATTGCTAATGGAACAGGAGAAACACAACCCAATGTAAGTATAATATATATTACTATATATGTTACAGGAGCTAGTACTCCCATATTTTTTATTATCATCTCAAGTTCATCTCTATTTTTCAAATAATGAAATACTCCAAATTTATTAGCTAGAAGAAACACTCCCATCAATATAAAAACTAGACAAACTATTTTCCATGATTTAGAATTTTTCACTCTATTCTCCTATTTTTTTCACTACCTATTTAATAATTTCTTAGTCTGATACCTTCTATACCATTGTTCAATTGGTGAAATCAAACGAACTTTTTTCATTCTTTTTAAATATGTCTCTCCAAAAACTAAATCTAGTATATGTAAAGAGTCTAATCCTCCTCTTTCCATTGCTTCTCTACAACCACCACAATAACTAATCATATAGCCAGTTGTATTCTCTATACTTCTTTTTTTTATAATTTCTTTTGTCAAAGTTGGCATTGATGGAGCTACCATTCCTCCTAAGCCACAACATCTAGTATTTCCCTTTGAGTGTTTTAATTCCTCTATTTTATAACCTAACTCTTTTATTATTTTTCTTACTCCCTCATGTATTTCCTCTACATCTCTTGTAGAACAAGAGTCTTGAATATTAAAAACAACATCTGAGTTTTTCCCTATTCCGACACTCTCTTTTGGAACTCCAATCTCTCCTAAAAGTGCCCACAGAGATATTACCTCCTGTTCTGCATACTTTGAGAAAACTTTATAGCACGATTGACATGCTACTACTATCTTTTCTACCTCTAACTCTTTAAATTTATCCAATGAACTCTTTAATCTCTTTTGAAATTTTTCCTTTTCTCCCATATCTCTAAGAGGCTTCCCACAGCAGGTCAAAAGAACACCCACTTCTCCATTAAATCTTTCACTTAAATATTTAAAAATTTTTTCAACATATTGAGGGCTATATGAAGAAAGTGAACATCCTGGATAAAATAGATATTTTACTTTCTTTTCAGGTTTTACTGTTGTATTAAAAAATTTCGTATACCCTAAATATTGATGTACTCTAACAGCTCTATGCCCTTTCATAGGAGAGATTCCACCATTAGCTTTCACATGCTCTTTTCTTATATCCATAAATACATCTTTTAAATCTAAATCTTTTGGACAAACCATAGTACATTGGTTACACATATTACAAGAGTATGCTATCTCCTTTGGTATCTCCATATAACCTTCTTTTATATACTCCTGAAACAGTTCTTTTGGAGAAGAGGTATAATCATTTAGCATCACACACTCTTTCATACATAGCTTACAATCTAAACAACTTTCAGCTATATTTTGAATTTTGTCTATAATCTCTTTTTTCAAAACTCTCTCCTTAAAATCAAAGTTTTCCTTCATAAGTTTAGCATTTTATACTCATATTGTCAATAAATGAGAAATAGAAATAATCTCTTTGATAAATTGATATCAGCAACTACTCTTTATCTTCAGCCAAAGTATAAATCTCTCTCCTATCCCTATCATTCAAAAATACACTTATGATAAAGGCAATCACAGGGATTCCAACTATATTAAGTCCTAGACGAAGCATAGCAAAACTGTAACCTAAGGCTGTGGATTCAAATATGAGAAGTGGTATCTTCATAGTAGACCAAGCTCCTATAAAAATCAACACATTAAATATACTTGTTCCCTTTCTTAAAAGCACCCCTGCCACTGGAAAGGCTGCATAAAGTGGCCCAGCAGCAGTAGCTCCAATTATAAACGAAAGTAAAACTCCCACTACTCCAGAACCTTTTCCCATATATTTAATCATTGTCTCTTTCTTTAGCCATACATCTAAAACTCCTAAAAGTATAAATATAGGTGGTATAACTCCTAACATCTCCAAAAGATTATCATAAGTAATACTAAAAGATTTTTTTCCAATCTCTGGAGAGATAAAGAGTAGGGATATATTTATAATCAAAAGTATTAGAAAAAATCTATATCTCTTTACAAAATTTTTAATCATAGTACTCCCCCCATAACCATTGCCACAACTAATGAAAAGATAAAGGCAGATAGATTTCTTATTATAGTTACCTTTTTCCCAAAATACTGAATCTCAACAGGAATAGTAACAATACCTACCATCATCAAAGTTGAAACAAAGGCAGCTATCTGTGTTATTCCAGCTCCATTTTGTAGGAGAGCACTAGCTAGAGGGAAAGCAACAAACCCAGGTATTAAAGTTATTGCCCCTATAAATGCTGCCATTATAACTCCCATTATCCCTGACTCCTTCCCTAAAAACATAGAGATTTGCTCTGGAGTCAATACAGCTAACATCACTCCTATCAACAATATAATCGATAGAAACTGTGGCATAATATTTTCAAAGGATTTCCAAGCTTTTTTTAGTACCATCTTTGTTTTCTCTCTACTTTTAATAAAAGAAATAATCAAAGATAGGATAGCAATTATATAAAATACTTTTGTCATTTTCCTCCCCCCTTATCTCTAGATAAATAGATTTGTATTTGAGTTTTCAGTAGCTCCTAAGTATTGTCCCACTCCTCCATAGCTGATTCCATCTATCAACTCTTCTTGTGTTATTCCCATAACTTCCATAGACATAGTACAAGCTGTAATATTAGCTCCAAACTCTATACTCTTTCTCATAAGCTCCTCTAAAGACATAATATTTTTCTTTTTCATTGTCCATCTTATAAGTTTTGCCCCTATTCCAAAGAAATTCATCTTTGACACTGGAAGTTTTTCACTATTCTTAGGTAACATCATAGCAAACATCTTCTCTATAAATGATTTTTTACCTAGATTCTCTTTTTTCAAGATAGATAGTCCCCAGAATGTAAAGAACATTGTTACTTTTTTACCCATAGTCAAAGCTCCATTAGCTATTATAAATGCTGCTATTGCCTTGTCTAAATCTCCACTGAAAACTACAATAGTAACTCCCTCATTAGTTTCTATTACTCTATTGTCTTTTTTTTTTCGATATCAAGATTAGTACTATCTCCCTTTTGTAATGTAGCAAATATGTTTCCATCTTTTTTCTCAAGAGATAGCAGTGTATTTTTTGTTACCTTGCTCCAGCTTTGAATATCATTGTAAAAACCAGGGTCTGATACCTTTACCTTCAATACCTCTCCATCTTTTAAGCTGTCCATATTCTCTTTTACTTTTACTAGTGGTCCAGGACAAGATAGTCCAGATAAATCTAAATACTCACTCTTATCAATCTCTACATTAACTTTTGGAGTTTCTACCTCTGCTTTTTTCTCTACAAAGTGTAACTCTCTTATTTTAGATTTGATTCCACCAGCTATATTCTTTACCTTGTACCCATTTTGTGATAAAAATCTAGCTGCAATATATCCTCTAAGTCCAACAGCACAGTAAGCTAAAATCTCCTTATCCTTAGGTAACTCTCCTACTCTCTTTCTAAGCTCACTAAGAGGAATATTGATACTACCTTCAATTACTCCTGTAACTAGCTCTATCTCCTCTCTAGTATCTAAGATAATCTGTGTATCCTTATTGTAGTTAGCTAAATCCTCCATAAATATCTGCTCTACTAATCCCTCTTCTATATTTAATCCCATAAATCCTGCCATATTAGCTGGAGATTTTGCTGAAGAGAATGGTGGAGCATAAGCTAAGTCTAACTCTGCTAAATCCTCTATCTTTCCACCAAACTTTATAGTTGTTGCTATTACATCTATGAATTTATCTACTCCCTTTACTCCAATTGCTTGAGCTCCTAAAATCTCTCTGTTCTCCTTCTCATATATAACCTTGATACTGATAGGAGTAGCCCCTGGATAGTAATTAGCGTGGTCATTAGGGTGTAGATAGATTTTTTCATAAGAAACACCTAAATTTTTCACTGTTCTCTCATTTAATCCTGTTGAAGCTCCTGTAAGTCCAAATACCTTTATTATTGCTGTACCTAAACTTCCATTGTATTTCTCATCTCTACCTGCTATATTTCCTGCTACTATTCTTCCCTGTCTATTAGCTGGTCCAGCTAGAGCAATAGAGCTTTCCTCTCTAGTGATAAAGTTCTCTACTAAGATGGCATCTCCTAGAGCATAAACTCCTGAAACATTTGTTTCCAATCTATCATTTACTAAGATATGTCCTCTTGCTCCTAATTCTATTCCTGAATTTACTAAAAATTTAGTATCTGGAGTAACTCCAATAGATAGAACTATCATATCAGCTACCACTGATTTTCCACTCTCTAGTACTACTTCTACTCCCTTTTCTTTCTCTTTAAACTCCACTACTTTTTCATTAGTCATCAAGTTTATTCCATTAGTAGTCATCTCATACTCTAAGATATTAGTCATCTCTCCATCAAAGGGAGCTAAGATATTTGGAGCTGCCTCTATAAGAGTAGTTTCTACTCCTAAGTGAGTTAGGTTTTCTGCTGTTTCTACTCCTACATATCCTCCACCTACTACTACTGCTCTTTTTACTCTATCTAATTCCAACTCTTTTTTTATTTTGTCCATATCATTCATATTTCTAAGAGTAAAAATCTTCTTACTATCTATCCCTTTGATAGGTGGTAATAGTGGCTTAGCCCCTGGAGCAAGAACTAGATAATCATACTTTTCACTGTACTCCTCTCCAGATTTTGTTCTTACCTTTACAGATTTTTCTCCTGTATTGACCTCTGTAACCTCACTATTTACTCTCACATCAAGGTTAAATCTAGCTTTTAATTTTTCAGGAGTTTGTACTAATAAGCTCTCTCTATTTTCAATAACTCCCCCTATATGATAAGGTAGTCCACAGTTAGCAAAAGAAACATATTCCCCTTTTTCAAATATAACTATCTCTAAACTTTCATCTAATCTTCTCAATCTAGCAGCTGCTGAAGCTCCTCCAGCTACTCCTCCAACTATTAATACTTTTTTCATAGTTCCCCTCCTAAACTTCTTTTGTATATTTTTATTATAAGTCTTTACTACACCTTTTGTAAAGTACAGACATTTTTGTCTGTACTTTACTTTTTTGATCATAAAAGCTAAAATATACCAAAGAGGGTGATAAAATGAATAGAGAAAAACAGTATAATTGCTATTTTGAATTGACTTTAGATATTATAGGAGGAAAATGGAAACCTATTATCCTTTACTATATAAATACAAACAAGGTGGCTAGACACAGTGATTTGAAAAGATTTATTCCCAGTATCAATGAAAGAATGCTGACTAGACAGTTGAGAGAACTAGAGGAAGATGAGCTTATCAATAGAAAGGTGTACCCTGTTGTACCTCCTAAGGTGGAGTACTCTCTTACTGAGAAAGGACAGGAGTTGATTCCTATCTTAGAATCTCTTGTAAAATGGGGAGCTAAGTATGCTGAGTCAATAGGATTTGATAATTTTAAAATAAAAATTTAAGTTTTATAATTCAATATAACTGCTTAGATCTAAATTAGCTAAAAAAATTCAAAAATTTTATAAATTATATAAAAATAAATAGAGCAAGTTAATATTTAATACTAAAATAAATTTATATATAATATAAATTTTCTAATACAATATATTACTACTTGCTCTTATTTCTAATCAAAATTATTCTAAATCCTTAATTAATTTAAAATTTTTAAATATTAATCAAAATATCATATGCTAACTCTTCTTTTGATTTTTCTGGAACCTCTTTTATTAAGCCATCAGCTTTTATTATAAAAATTTCATTTGTATTTTTTTGCATATTTTCAGCATTATTAGCTATTATCATATCTAAATTTTTTCTTTTTAACTTCACTATAGCATTATCTAATAAATTCTCAGTTTCAGCAGCAAATCCAATTAAAATTTGTTCTTTTTTTCTTTTTCCCATTTCTAATAATATATCTGGATTTCTATCCAAAATAATCATTAGTTCTCCCTCTTTTTTCTTAATTTTTTCATTAGAATAATATTTTGGTTTATAATCGGCTACTGCAGCACAAGCTATTACAATATCTATATTTGGAAACCTTTTCATACATTCATCATACATCTCTTGTGCAGTTTTTACTTGTATAAACTCACTTACTCCTAAAGGCTTTTTCAAATTAGTTGGTCCAGATATTAATATCACATCAGCACCTAATTTTATTGCTGATTTAGCAAGGGCATACCCCATTTGACCACTTGACCTATTTGATAAATATCTTACTGGATCAATTGCTTCTTCAGTTCTTCCAGCCGTAATCAAAAGTCTTTTTTTAGCCAAAATATTATTTCTGTATAAGTTATCATGTTCAAGTATATCTACTATTTCATCTTCATCTTTTAAACGACCCTTAGCACTTATATTACATGCTAAAAAACCTTCATCAGCTTCTATAAATCTATATCCATATTCTTTTAACTTCTTTATATTTTCTTTTAAAATAGGGTTTTCATACATATTTACATTCATTGCAAGTGCAAAATAAACAGGTTTTTTACAAGCTGAGATTACAGTTGTGAGCATATCATCAGCTATTCCATTAGCCACTTTACCAACAATATTATATGTAGCTGGAGCTATTAAGATAACATCAGCCCAATCAGCTAAAGATATATGTTCTACTTCAAAATGAGGATTTTTATCCCACATGTCTACATAAACTCTATTTCTAGAAAGAGTTTCTAGTGTTAGTGGTGTAATTATTTTAGTCGCATTTTCAGTCATAATAACTTTTATATTATATCCTTTTTTCTTTAATTTTGATATTATATTAGCCACTTTATAAGCTGCTATTCCTCCAGATACCCCAATAAGTATATTTTTCATAAATACTCCTTTATTTTGCTACTCTTCTTTTCTTGTAATACTCATCTCTTTTTCCTATAAACTCTTCTATTTGAGTGTCCTTAAATCCTAAATTAATTAATTTCCAAAAATCAAACTCCCTCAAATCTTCCATAAATTCAATATCACTTTCAGCAAAAATAACTATTAATTTTCTATTCTTGTTATAAATTTTAGAAACTCTCTCTCCTTTATTAAGGTATGTTACAACTTCCCACTGTATGAAATCCTTGTTTAAATATTTTAAAAATTTATTTCTTCCATCTTCTAAATTTTTTATATCTTGTGGAAGAGAATCAAACTTTTCAATAGTTAAATCTTGAAGATAAAAAATACCTCTCTCCATAATTGCATTAGCTAAATCAATAAATCTAGATGCAGAAAAAAATTTTTTAATATCTACTTTATAATAATACTTCTCTTTTTTAGAAGATAAATTATATTTTTCTATTACTTGCTTTAATCTTTCATTCTCCTCTTTCATATCTTTCATATTTTTCTCAATCAATTCTAGTTGTTTTGAATTCAAATTACTATTAATATCTCCCATACTCTGATTTAAATTATCTATTTCATTTATTAAGTCGGAAATCTCCTTATCTTTTCTCTCGATTATTTGCTCTAAATCTTCTATTTTTTTATTTAGTTTTTCTTCTAATTCGACATTCTTTTTTGTAAATATAGAAATTAATCCCATAAAAAACCTCCTAATTATTCTATTCTAAATTATTTTTTGATAATACCTTTATCCATATATTTTTTTATTTCAGGAATTATAAATTTCTCATAAATTTGAGGAGCATATTTTTTTATTGGTTCTAATCTTTTTAGTACCATACTTTCTGTGACATTCCACTTTTTCCAAGTGTGACCATCAGAAGATAAATTTTGAATAAATCCTTGAAATCTATCAAAAACATTTGCAAACTTAGAATCACTAGATTTCATATTCTCAAATTCTAACCATAACTCAAAAAACTCTTCATATTGTTCTTTTGGCAATAAAGAAAATATTTTTTTAGCTGCCTTTAACTCCTTAAAATATTTTTCCTCCTTTGAATAATTAGAAAATGCCGGAGTATCATCACTATATATCTCAACAATGTCATGTATAAGAATCATTTTTAGTACTCTTTCCATATTTATATTTTCAAAATTCACATAATCCTTTAAAATTATTGCACATACTGCCATATGCCAACTATGCTCAGCATCATTTTCTCTTTTATTAGTATCTCCTAATATAACTGATTGTCTCAACACAGCTTTTACTTTATCTATCTCAACTAAAAAATTTATTTGATTTTGTAATTTATTCATAAACTCCCTCATTTTTGTAACTATTTCACAGAGAAAATAAGTTGTTCTTCTTTCTCATTCGATAAAACTAAATTCTCATTTTCTTTTTGAATTTTTGTCATACTTTTCAATAATGTTAAATATTGGTCTTCTCTTATTAAGTCCTCCCTCGATCCACCCATTCGTGTCGAGGATAATGAAACTATTTTAATGCTTCCATTTATTATTTCAGCTCTTCCAAAAAATCTATTTAAACCAGAGTAACCAAAAATTCTTCCATTTTCATCAAACCCCAATGTTAACCCTTGATCAGGAAATATATTAACTAAATTATATTCTACGTTAATAAGCTCTACTACACTATTAATAGTTTGTGGTAAACTTTCCTCTTTTTTTTCTAAGTTAGTACAACCAATTAAAGAAATTAATATGGTTATAGATAGGATTATTTTTTTCATATCTCTCACTCCTTAATTTAAAACTTATTCCCCTTAAGAAGATTATACTACAATTTCTATAAAAATGTATATAGTAATCTCAAAATTTCCTTGATATTTTTATACTCTTTATAAAAAATCAAAGCTATTTTTACACAAAATAAAAAATATATAGTATAATACTATCAAGAAAATAGGATATTTATCCCAATTTAAGCAAATTTATAGGAGGATTTATGAATGAAATTGAAAAATTGATCACTATTATAAAAAAGAGTAATTATATAGTCTTTTTTACTGGAGCTGGAGCATCTACTGATTCAGGTTTAGACGATTTTAGAGGTAAGACTGGCTTATACAATAAAAGTAAATTCATGGGTTATGAAGTAGAAGAAATCTTAAGTCATGATTTTTTCTTTTCACATAGGGAAATTTTCAATAAATATCTTACTGAAAAACTTTCTATTAATAACATTAAACCTAATACTGGTCATCTAGGTATTGCTCAACTAGAAAAAATTGGGAAAGTAAAAGCTGTAATTACACAAAATATTGATAATCTTCACCAGGATGCTGGAAGTAGAAATATATTAGAACTACATGGTACACTAAAAAAATGGTACTGTTTAAAATGTGGAAAAAAATCAACTGAAGATTTTATTTGTAAATGTGGAGGAATAGTTAGACCAAATGTAACACTCTATGGAGAAGCTTTAAATGAAGTAGTTGTAAACAATGCCATACATGAAATAAAAAAAGCTGATACACTAATTATTGTAGGAACTAGTCTAACTGTCTATCCAGCTGCTTATTATATTGAATACTTTAAAGGAAAAAATCTCATTATTTTAAATGAAACTCCTACTCCAAAAGATCAAGTAGCAACTCTTGTAATAAGAGAAAGATTTGCACAAGTAATGGATAAAGTTGTACTAGCTCTAAAGCTATAATTTAAAGGAAAATATTTTATGTACAAATTAAACAAATAAAACTACAATTCCTAATATTACTTTTAGAACCTGGAAAATTATAGAGAAAAACTCTATCAATGATAAGAAATTAAGAGTCATTGGTGTATGTAATTTTGAAATATATCATTTAAAAAAATAAAAAAAATACGTTATAATAATGCTAATGATAAATATCTTTGTAATCAACAAGAAGAAATACAGAAAATAAAAAAATTAAACAAAAATAAAAGATTAGGTCCACATCCTGATAAAATGGAATATGGATTTGAAATTTTAAAATAAACTTGGAGAGTGTATATAATGAAATATAATTTTGATAAACCTATCGATAGAACTAATACTAACTCAAAAAAATGGAATTCTGAAATATATAAAGAAACTTACCATGGTCATACAGATTTACTTCCACTTTGGGTAGCAGATATGGACTTTAAAGTTGCTCAACCTATATTAAATAGCATGAAAGAAATTATAGAACACGGAGTTTTAGGATATACTAGTACAGATGAAGAGTATTATCAGGCTATTATTAACTGGAATAAAAAAAGAAAGAATAGTGAAATAAAAAAAGAATGGATAGTTTTTACTAATGGTGTTGTTCCTGCAATTAGCTTTATGATACAAGCATTTACACAAAAAGGTGATAATATTCTAATTCAAACTCCTGTATATCATCCTTTCAGATTAACAACTGAAAATAATGAAAGAAATATAATTACTAATCCTCTCATCAACAACAATGGGATCTATTCGATGAACTTTGAAGATTTTGAGAAAAAAATTATAGAAAACCATATAAAAGCTTTCATATTATGTAATCCTCACAATCCTGTTGGAAGAGTTTGGACAAAAGAGGACTTAATACAACTAGGAGATATTTGTCTAAAGCATAATGTTCTTATCATTTCAGATGAAATTCATTCCGATTTAATTTTTAAAGAACATAAACATTGCTCATTTCTTACATTAGAGAAAAAATATTTTTCAAATTTAATTGTTTGTACTGCTCCTAGTAAAACTTTTAATCTAGCTGGAATACAGACTTCTCTCATAATTATACCAGATGAAAATTTAAGAAAAATTTATCAAAAAACTTTAAGAAATGTGAGAATAGAAACTCCAAACAGCTTTGGAATTGCTGCAATTAAATCAGCATATACTCAAGGTGAGGAATGGTTAGAACAAGTAATTGAATATTTAGATGAAAATAGAAAATTTATAGAAAAATTTCTAAGAAAAAATCTTCCAAATACAAAATATATTAAACCGGAAGGAACATATTTAGCTTGGATTTATCTTGGAGATATTCTAAAAAATCGTGATATAGAGAAATTTTTTGAAGAAGAAGCTAAAGTAGCTATTGATTATGGTCATTGGTTTGGAGAAGAGGGAAAAGGATATATACGCCTTAATTTTGCCTGTCCAAGAATAATCCTTGAAGAAGCTTTGAATAAAATAAAAAATTCTATTTAATATTTTTATTTGCAAAATAATTGACTTGATTTATATAATATAGTAAAATATTATATATTAATTGTTATATTAGGAGGATATAATGAAAAAAATTATTTTATTTTCTTTACTATGTACATCAGTCATATTTGCAAATGAATATAGAAATGGACTTTATAGAGGAGCTTTTGTAAGTGGACAAGAAACACAAGTAGAGGTTCAATTTCATCTAAAAAACGATATTATCAGCAAGACAAGATTTAGAACACTTTTCTATAAAGGTCAAGATTATTTAAAAGAGAAAACTCTTGAAAATGAAAAAGATAGGTATCAAGCTGCCTTAACTTCAACTGAAGGAAAAAATATAGAAGATGCCTTGGAATCACTTTACTTTCCAGGTAATATACCAAGGGCTGGAGCTTCTCTTCGTTCTAGTAAAATAAGAGCTGCTATGCAAAATGCTTTAAATAGTGGAGTATATAAACCTGAAAATAAAAACTAAAATAAATTAACTATTTAGATATTATTTCAACTAAAATATATCTAAATAATTATAAAATAAAGAACTCAAGAATATATAATTCATTCTTGAG